>JBJXFX010000147.1:0-27825 GCA_046152925.1 Dehalococcoidia bacterium | reverse complement strand
GGGGCCTTGTTGTGCCACGACTGGGGGCGGACCTTGAAGATAAGGGTTTGCTTGTCGGCCTGCTCCCAGGACTCGGCGAAGTAGCCGCCGAGCTTCGCTTCGTTGAAGCTCGACCAGGCGACGACGCTTTGATTCGCATAGCCGAGGATGGTGCCCATCGGGCCGAAGCGGGTGCGGTCGGCGTCGAAGGTGTCGTAGGTCGCGTTGGCGCTGGTGAAGCGGGCGATGCCGCCCTTCTGGCGCTGGACCTGTTGGGTCGCCGACGCCGTCGCCGTCGCAGCGGTGCCGGACGCCGTAGCGCTCGCGCTTTGGGTGGCCGCTGGCGAACTGGTCGCCGGCTTCTCGTCCTCGTCATCGTCATCGCCGCAGCCAACGAGCCCAAGGCTCGCGGCTCCAACGCCGAGCGTTGCCGCGCCGCCCACGAAGCGGCGCCGGCTTACCCCGCCGTTGCGGAGTCGTCGCATCCAGTAGTTGTCTGCCATATTTCCTTCCCCCGTACGCTCCGGCGAAATCGCGCGTTCGCCTGCATACATTGTTACGTATGCAGACTGCCGCCGGATGCCCGGAGTATAGATTGAGCGACACTTTCGTCAATGGGGACATCGTTCATGTTTATCGAATTGGCTTGACTGTTGGACTTCTGAACGCCCAGCCAGCCGCCTTAACTTTCGCGTCGCAGGCTCGCATCGAGGTGCTGCGGCCACCAGGCGGTCGCCACGCGTTCCCGTGTGAGCCCCGCCCTCCGCGCCACCTCGTGCTTCTGTGTGAGCCAAAACAGGATGCCTCTGCCCGCCCCGTCCGCGGTGAGCGCTGCGAGTTCCTGGAAGCGTGCCGCGGCGTCACCCAGCCGCGGCGCATCGCGGATCGCACGCGCGGCACCCCGGATCGCGCTGTCTGCCGCCTCGGCGAACGTCTCGCTCGCCCAACGGGTAGGGTCGGGTTCGGCGAAAGGCGGCCCCCAGCCGAACCACAACGCGGCCCGGCCGTTGCCGTACCGGCCCTCCGCCGCCTTCTTCGCGATCGCCGGGTAACTCTCGACCGCTGGCACGAACTGTCCCGTCCCAAGGGCCTCGCCAAGGCGGTCGATAACCACCGACGAGGCGCTGTACGCCGGGTCGAAGACCGAGGGAAAGTCGACCGTGACTTTACCGAGGCTCGCCCCGCCCGCCGCCTCCCACAGGGCACGCGCCTCGCGGATGTCGTCCTCCGGCCGCGGGCGGTAGCCGTCGAGCAGCGGTGGCGTGGTCTGGCGGAACGCAGCCGTGTGTACGGGAGCTGCCAGTCCGGTGGCCTCGGCGCGACCTCCGAAGAGCCGCTCGGCCAATACGCCACGATTGAGCGCGGCGCTCAGCGCCCGCCGCAGTCGCGCGTCGTTCCAGGGCGGCCGGTCGATGGCGAGCGTCGAGACGATCGGCGAGTCCTCGTACCAGCTTCCCCATTCGGTCGCTGGCGCTGCCGCTCGTACCGCTGGGGCCTCGCGCCGGTCGCGAAGGATCGCCTCGTCGACCGCTCCCGAAAGATACTGAGCTCGTGGCTCGGCGGGCTCGAGCACCTCAAGGGTCTCGACCAGCGGCGGGGCGTGTCCGTCGAGGTAGGCACGGAAGCGCAACGCGTGGCCCACCTCCTCCAGGATGAACGGCCCGGACCCGCCGACCGCGTCCACAGCGTTGGACTCGCGCGCCCCTCGTCCAAACGTCGACGGATGGGCGACCAGCGAGAAGCGGCCGGCCAGCGTCATGAAGACCCATGGGTCGGGACGGCCGAGTCGCACCACGACGCGGTCGTTGACGACGTCGACCTGTTCCACGCTGAGCCAGTCAGCCTCGCGCCTCGCAGTACTTGGCGAGGCATTCGGCCCACGAGCCCGGCTCACCGTGGCGCGAAGCCAATCCGCAACCTCACCGGGCGTCAGGCGTCCTCCCGAGGAGACGTGCGGCTGCCAGCGCGCGCGGGGATCAACGTGGAGGACGAGCCGCAGTGGGTCCGGCTGCTCCCAGCGCGTTGCGAGGTCGCCGGCGATGACGCCAGCCGTGAAATCGCTCCATTGGACCAGCCGGGAGTGCACCCTCCCGAGCACCTCGATCGCCGAGACGTCGTCGGCGAGGTGTGGCGCCAGCGTGTCGAAGCTGAACGCCCGCGGCGAGGCGATGCTCGTGGCGCCGCCGGTCCGCGCTCGTGGCGTGCTCGGGGAAGGCTCGATGGTCGGGGTCGGCGGCTGCGTAATCACGACTGAAGCGCCGCTTGGCTCCGCGGTGGGTTCAGGGGTCGCGGCTGGTGGCCTGCTTCGTCCGTTGGAACAGGCGACCGCGACGGGCGCCGCGAGTGCACCAGCGAGCAGGCTGCGACGGCTCAACCCTCGCTTCGGTGTCACCGCGCCATCGTAGTCGCGGCTTCGTTGGACTGCGTGTCCGTGGCGGAAAACCGGTTAGAGTTGAGGAAAGGCCCACCGCCTCGCGCGGTCAGGGCCCGATTGGTGTTGGATGGCCGGAGAAGTCACCGGGATCGTAGACGCCGTCCTCGATGGGGTCCGCGCGCAGCCGTGGGCCGGGCATTTTGGCGCCCTCGAATCCGCCAAACCACTCCTCGCCGCGGCAATCGCCAGGGCGCACGGTGGTCCCGTGCTGTACCTCGCGCCGACGCCCGCACGGGCCGGCGCCGTCTACGACGAACTGTTGCTCTTCGCCGGCGCAGGCATCGTCGGCCGCCTTCCCGAGCGTGAGCGGCTCCCGTACGAGCTGACGCGCGACGACGCCGGCATCGCGTTGGAGCGCGGACGCGCGCTGCGCCTCCTTGCGGGCTCTGGCCCGAGCGTCGTCGTCGCGTCCTGGGCGGCTATCGCCGAGCACGCTGCGCCAGTCCTGGGAAACGGCGACATCACCATCACAGTGGGCGTCGCCATCGAGCTCGCTCAACTGCTCTCCGGCCTAGAGGGCGCTGGCTATGAGCCGGCCGCCTACGCCGAGCAGCCCGGCGCCTTCGCCCGCCGCGGTGGCATCATCGACATCTTCCCGGTCGGCCAAGACGCGCCCGTCCGCCTTGAGCTCTTTGGCTCGGAGGTCGAAAGCATCCGCGTCATCGATCTCGCGACCCAGCGCAGCACAGGCCGTCTCGATACGCTTGTCGTGCCAGCCGTGGCGACGAGTCGCGAGCAATCCCGCCAGGCCGCCGGCGCGCTGCTCCGCGCGCTGGACGGAGACGGCCAGGCCGAGCTGATCCTGCAGGAGCTTGAGCTGATCGCGGGCGGCCAGCATAGCGACCACGCCGGCTTTTTCGAGCCGTTGCTCGCCAGCGAACCCCTCGCCGTCCAGATCCCGGCCGATGTCACTGTCATCGTCGACGACCGCAACGAGGGCGCGGCGGCCCTCGAACGGGCGATTGAGCATATGGGCAGGGCGCGGGCCGAGCTCGAAGGACGCGGCCAGATCCCCACCGGACTGCCGTCGCTTATGGCGCCCGCAGAGGCAGTCGCCGCCATCCTTGATGCCCGGACGCCGGTCTTTCTCGACACGTTCGGCGCCGACGAGCTCGGGGCGAAGCGCCTCCCCATCCGGCAGGTCCAGAGTTTCGCGGGCAAGCTCCGCCCGCTCGCGTCGGCCTGCAAGGCTTGGGCCGCCAACGGACACGCCGTGGTGGTGGTCTCCCAACAGGCGCTCCGGCTCGCCGAAATCTTCGATGAAGAAGGCGTCCGCTCCGACATCCGCCGGTCGCTCACCAGCCCGCCGCAGTCAGGCTTCATCACGCTCGTCCCGGGCGCGTTAAGCGGCGGCCTGATTTGGGCCGATGGCCTTTACCTCGTGACCGACGCCGAGATCTTTGGCCTGCGGAAGCGGCGCCGGCCCGTGCGGACCCGCAAGGGCATCCGCCGCGACCTCGTCGCCACGCTGGAGGTCGGCGATTATGTCGTCCACGCCGACCACGGCATCGCTCGCTACGCCGGCCTCATCCGCCGGTCGGTCGAGGGCGTCGAACGCGAGTACCTCGAGCTCCAGTATGCCGACAACGACCGGCTCTACGTCCCGGCGGACCAAGTCGACGCGCTCTCGCCCTACATCGGCCCTGCCGACCACCCGCCCTCGCTCACACGATTGGGGACAATGGAGTGGTCGCGGGCGAAGCGGCGCGTACGGCAAGCTGTCATTCAGCTCGCCCACGAACTCTTGGAGCTGTACGCCCGCCGGGAGTTGGCCGAAGGCCACGCCTTCGCGCCCGACGGCTCCTGGCAAATGGAGATGGAGGCCGCGTTCCCCTTTGTCGAGACGCCGGAGCAGCTCGAAGCGATCGCGGAGGTCAAGGCCGACATGGAGCGTTCCCGCCCAATGGACCGCCTGATTTGCGGCGACGTTGGCTATGGCAAGACAGAAGTCGCGATCCGGGCGGCGTTTAAAGCCGTCGCGGATGGCAAGCAGGTCGCCGTGCTCGTGCCAACCACGGTGCTCGCTGAGCAGCACGGGGCGACCTTCCGCGAGCGCACCGCCGGCTTCCCGGTGACGGTGGAGGTGCTTTCGCGCTTTCGCAACGAAGCCGAACAACGCGACATCGCCCGGCGCGTCACCGAAGGCGCGGTCGATATCGCCGTCGGCACGCACCGGCTCTTGCAGAAGGACATCGCGTTCAAAGACCTCGGCCTCGTGATCATCGATGAGGAGCAGCGCTTCGGCGTCGCCCACAAAGAGCGTCTCAAGCAGATGCGCGCCGAGGTCGACACCCTCACGCTCTCGGCGACGCCGATCCCGCGGACGCTCCAGATGTCGCTCGCCGGTATCCGTGACATGAGCACCATTATGTCGCCACCTGAGGAGCGCCTGCCCATTCGTACCTACGTCCTCCCGTGGGACGACGAGATCGTCAGGGAGGCGATCGAGCGCGAGATGGAGCGCGGTGGCCAGGTCTACTTCGTCCACAACCGGGTGTTGGGCATCGAGCGCCTCGTGCGGCGCCTGCAAGAGATCCTCCCGGAGGCGAGCATCGTCGTCGGACACGGGCAGATGCCGGAAGAGCAGCTCGAGCGTGTAATGCTGGAGTTCGCAGCCGGCGACCATGACATCCTGGTTTGCACGACGATCATCGAAAGCGGCCTCGACATCCCCAACGTGAATACGATCATCATCAACAACGCAGACTACTTCGGGCTCTCCCAGCTCTACCAGCTGCGCGGCCGCGTGGGGCGCGGGGCGGTCCGCGCCTATGCCTACCTGCTCCACGAGAAGGACCGCTCCCTCAACGAACACGCCCAGAAGCGCCTCGAGGCCATTTTCGAAGCGAGCGAGCTCGGGTCTGGCTTCCAGATCGCGCTCCGCGACCTCGAGATCCGCGGGGCCGGCAACGTCCTCGGCAACGAACAGAGCGGCCACATCGCCGATGTCGGCTTCGACCTCTATTCGAAGCTCGTGGCGGAAGCGGTCGCCGCCCTGAAACAGACGCTCCCCGATGCGCCGCCGCCGCCACCCAGCATCCCGCCCCCGCCGCTGGTCGACCTCCCCGTCAGTGCGCACATCCCGGAGTCGTTCATCAGCGACATCCACGCGCGCCTGGCGCTCTACCAGCGGATCGCCGCGCTCGAGACCGCACAAGCGGTCGCGGAGATGCAAGAGGAGATCCGGGACCGCTTCGGGCCGCCGCCGCCAGCCCTGGAGCAGCTCCTCTACCTCAGCCTCGCCAAGAGCATCGCGCGCAAAGCGAACGTCGAGGCGATCAAGACGGACGAGCAGATGTTCCACATCCGCGTCCGCGGTGGCGTGCCGCCGGGGATGCGCTTGCGCGTGGAAGGGCTCAAGTTGCCTGGCGTGCTCGTTGGCCCGAACCAAGTGCGCCTCGACCGGGTCACACACGCGCGAAACTGGATGGCGACCTTGATCAAGGTGCTCCGCGCGATGTCAGAGGGCCGCGACTAAGCGCTACGCTGAGTATCGCGGCCCTCTGCTGCGAGTGAGGCGCACATGAAGCGTGACGCTCGTCTCCGCCCACTACTCGTCTACGGATTCCTGGCCATCGTGAGCGCCGCAAGCCTCACCTCGGTCGCCTGCAGCTCCGGCGATAAGGAGGTCGCGCCAACTGAGCGCGCGGTCCCGGCTGGACTGGTCGCGGCGCTTGGTCAGCCAGGCAGCGACCAACTGCTCCTGGATCGGGCCTTCTACCCGACCAGCTTGGGACAACTCCTTCGGGAGGCCGACGTTGTAGCGCTGGTCACCGTCGTCGGCGACCGAGGCAGGGAGATCCCACCCGGCAACACCGTCCAGACCGTTTCCGGCACGCAGGAAGTCGGGTACCTCTTCGTCGAGGTTGAGGTTCGCGAGTTGGTCAAGGGCCGCCTTGACCAACTCCGAGTGGCGCCGAAGGACATCCCCGCATTCACGGGCATCCGCGCCGCCGGATGGTGGAGGAACGGCGAGCTTGAAGCCTCAGGGCCCCAGCCACTCCTTCAGCCCGGCGTGAGCTACCTCGTCTTCCTCGATGCGAAGGTCACCGGTGCGCTTATCCCCCTCGGCACGATGACCCAGCAGGTCTTCGAAGGACGGCTCTACGCCGCCGGTGCCCTCGAGTTTCTCTCGACCGATTCGACGAGTGTCACCATCGATCCCGAAGACACCGCGATGGCCCTCTGGGGCGTCCCTGTGGAGGAAGGCGTCGAGCGGCTTCGCAAGCTCGCCAAGTAGCCGAGCGAGGCAAGCCCCACGGGCGCTGAGACTCTGCCAGAATGAAGCCCGGACGGGAACGAGCGATGGCATCGAAGACCAGCGCGCAACGTGCCTTGCGGTGGGGTGCCGGTGCGGCCGTCACCCTGCTCGCGGTTTGCATAGTCGCTGCGGGCGGCGCATTCCTGGCGGTGCGCGAATGGTCTGGCGGTGCTTCGCCGGCGAGCCCGCAGCTGGAACAGGCGGTCGACGCCGCGCTGAGCCCCGATCAGGTGTTCCGGAATGCCTTGATTGCCGTGCGTGCGCGCGTAGAGGGGACGCGACGGGTTGAGCTTTGGGTCGCAATTGATGGGTCGGCGGCGAAGCAGGGCGAGGGCGACCGCTACACCGGCATCGCCTACTCCATCACGCTCCTCGAAGCGCTCGCCGGCGGCGAATTGCTTGAGGGCCGCGAGCTTGACGTGCATATCATGCTCCGCCAGGAATCGCGCGCTACGGACGAGCGGCCGGCGTCCGTCGTGACCCAAGATACACCCGACTTGAAGAAGGGTGGCGAGTACGTCCTCTTCCTCCTGCCGAGCGACTTTGCGGGTATCCGGGCGTTGTCGGCCGCGACGCTCCCGTGGGACGCGGAAGTGCGGGGCCAGGGTCTTAAGTTCGTCTCCACGGACGCCTACCTGAACGCAGTCAGGCCGCATGGGCACGATGGGATGCCTGCCGCCTTCGCTGGTATCAGCCTTAGCTCGCTCCCGGGACGAATCGCCGCCGCGAAGCACGCGACGCCACAAACGCCCGCCGACTCCGCGTTCTGCCTCAAGGCTGAGGCTGCGGTGCGCGACGCGGTCGGGCGCGCCATCGACTTTGACTGCCGGCGCTGAGTTCCGCCCTTTGAAGCGACCGCCAGCTTCGTCGACGACTCTTGGAGCCGCGACTGAAGCTGGGCGTGCGCGTAATCTTTAGCCCCACATGAACGACCGTCAGCCCCGCCTCTTCTACGGCTGGATCATCGTTGGGGCGTTGGCGGCCATGAGCGGCCTTTCCATGGCCCTCGCCGGCTTCAATTTTGGCCTCTTCATCCGTCCCATGGAGCGCGACCTCGGCATCAGCCGCCAGACCTTTGGTTGGGCGCTCTCGGTCCGGCAGATCGCGGGCGCCGTGACGGCGCCGTTCGTCGGCCGGCTGCTCGACAAACACGGAGCCCGCGGCTTCCTCATCGCCGCCGTCTCCGTCTCGGCCGCCGGGATGATCGGCCTCGCGTATATGACCGAAGCCTGGCAACTACTCGCCATCTTCATCGTCATGGGCCTCTTCGGCATGGTCGGCCCCGGCGCAATGGCGATGAGCGTCCCGGTCGCCAAGTGGTTCGTCACCAAGCGCGGCAAGGCCATGGCCATCGTCTCCATCGGCACGCCCGTCGGCGCGGTGATCTTCGTCCCACTCACCGAGCTCTTCATCCACACCTGGGGCTGGCAGAACGCCTGGCTGATCCTCGCTGGGCTTGGCCTCGCGGGCGTCGTCCCGCTCGCCCTGCTCATCCGCCGCCAGCCCGAGGATATGGGCCTCCTCCCCGACGGCGCGACCGCGCGCACGCACGGCGGGCTCCATGCGGCCCTCGCCGCCGAGCGCAGCTTCACGGTGAGCGAGGCGACGCACACGGTGACCTTCTGGCGGTTGGTCACCGTGTTCAGCCTGGTGATGCTCGCGATGGGCAGCGTCGGCCTGCACCGTATCCCGCACTTCTCGGACCAGGGGATCAGCGCCGGGCTCGTCTCGCTCGCCACCTCCTCCGACGCCGTTGCAGCGACGGCGAGCACCTTCGCGATGGGCATGCTCTTTCAGCGCTTCCCCGCCCGCTATGTAGGCTCGGCGGGCTTCGTCCTGCTCTCCGGGGCCGTCGTCCTCACGATCTACTCGCACACGGTCCCGATGATGTTCTTGTCGATGATCGTCTTCGGATTCGGCGCGGGCGGGATGATCTTGCTTCAGAATTTCCTCTGGGCCGACTACTTCGGCCGCGCGAACGTCGGCGGGATTCGGGGCGCAGCCATGCCGTTCACGATGGTCTTCAGCGCGGCGGGCCCGCCGCTATCTGGCTACGTCCAGGATTCAACCGGCAGCTACAACCCCGTCTGGTGGGTCGGCAGCGTGCTCATGGTAATCGGCGCGGCGATCCTCGTTACCACACCGCCCCCGGGGAAGCGCCGCGAAGCGGCCGGGCGCGAGGCCGAGGCGCCTTCTGCGGCTGTCCCTGCCGCGGGCGGCTAAGCAGGCGCCCGCCCACAATCGCAGCCACATGCCGTTCAGGAGGCCCCCAGATGCGCTACGGAGTTGCCATCCCCCACGCCAACGCCTTCGCCGCCCCCGAAGCCATCAAGTCCATGGCCCGGATCGTCGAGGACCTTGGTTTCGACTCGCTCTGGGTCAGCGACCACATCATCGTCCCGGAGGGCTCCGGGTACATCCCAGAGCTGATGGATGAGCCCCTCGCCGTCCTCGGGTACCTCGCCGGCCAGACATCGCACATCACGCTCGGGCTGAGCGTACTCATCGTCCCCTACCGGGACCCGGTGTTCACCGCCAAGTTCCTTAGCACCGTCGACTACCTGTCGAACGGGCGGCTGGTCGTCGGTGTCGGCGCTGGCTGGCTCGAACAGGAATTCGACGCCCTCAGCGTGCCGTTCGCCGAGCGAGGTCCCCGCACCGATGAGTACCTGCGCGTCTATCGCAACCTCTGGGAGACCGAGACATCGTCGTTCTCTGGCCAATGGAAGCAGTACGAAAAGATGCGCATGTTCCCGAAGAAGGCCGGGACGCGCCGAGGCACCATCCCGATCTGGGTCGGCGGCAACGGCAAGGCGAGCATCCGGCGCGCGGCCGAACTGGGCGACGGTTGGCACCCGATCAACCTCGCGCCCGACGAGTTCGAGGGTTACGTCGAGCAGTACCGGGCTCAGTGCGCGCGCTTCGGCAAAGAGCCGGGCCCGATTTGTCTCCGGCACATGCCGGGCGGCCGCACCCGGCCCTCGGGCGGCGCCTGGCCGCTTTCTGGCACGCCCTACGAGCAGGCCGACGACATCCGGAGCTACGCGGAAGCCGGCCTCGACGAGCTCGTGCTCTCACTCCCCTTCCGGAGTGTGAACGAGATGGCCACCCAACTGCGAGCCTTCATGCGGGACGTGGCGCCTCGGGTCTGAGCACGAACGCGTCCCGCCCGCCGCGCGGCAGGCAGACCTCGAAGGCCGAACCGCGACCCACTTCGCTGCGCACCGCGATCCGCCCGCGGTGGGCGTCCACGATGCGCTTGGCAATCGCAAGGCCAAGGCCCGCGCCCCCGGTGTGCCGGGCACGCGAAGGGTCGACACGGTAGAACCGCTCGAACACGCGCCCTTGCGCCTCCGCTGGGATGCCCTCGCCCGTGTCCGAGACGACAACCCGTGCGACCTCGCCAGCAACCTCGGCCGACAGCCTGACCCGGCCTCCGGCCGGTGTATGGCGGAGGGCGTTTTCGGCTAGGTTGCGGATCACTGGGGCGAGTTGGCCGGCGTCCGCTTCCACGACGACCCCCTCGCTGGCGGTCACTTCCAGCGTGATGCCCCCCGCGTCCGCACGGGCGCGACTTGCCTGCGCGATCGCCTCGACCAGGCGTCCAAGGTCCACCGGCTCCGGCTCCAACCGCCCCGCACCGGCGTCGAACGTCGAGAGCGCTTCGAGGTCGTCGACCAGCCGGACGAGCCTCCCCGTTTCCTCCAAGAGCGACGAGAGCGCCGCGTCGTCGGCCGGCAGTGCCCCATCCCGGAATGCGCCAAGGTAGCCCGTGAGATTCTGGAGTGGCGTGCGCAGTTCGTGCGCAGCGTCAGAGAGAAAGGCTTGCCGGAGTTCCTCCGCTTTCGCGAGGGACGAGGCCATCGAGTTAAACGCCGTCGCGACCTTTCGGATTTCACCGTCGCCTTCGACCGGTATTCGATGGGCCAGCGCGCCGTTGCCCACGGCCGTCGCGGCATCGGCGAGCCGGTGCAACGGCTGGGTGATCCGGCGGCCGAGGAAGACCGCCACGGCCACCGAGAGGGCCGCCGCCGCCCCAGCGGCGATCATCATCGTCCGGTTGAACACCGCGTCGAAGCCGGCGCGATCGTGTGCGTCGAATGCCACGAACGGCACGGTGCCGAACACGGCGACGACATCGCCCCCCGGCGTGTCGGCGAATCCAGACGGGGAAACCCCAGCGGGAAGCGCCGCGGTAAAGCCGGTGACTGCCTCAGCCGGGACCTCGACGAAGTACACGCCATCGGCCGTCGGCACGGACTCTATCATCGAGCCATACCAGGCGAGCTCACCTGGGGAAGTAGGCTTGGAGGCCCGCCGCGAGGGCGGGCGAAGCCGCATCGGGGAGCTTGAGCCGGTCGAGCTCCCGGCGGGCCGTGAGGCTCGCGACGCCCGCCAAGGCCGAAAGCGTCAAGACCGGCACGATCGTCGCCGCCGCGGCAATCTGCCAACGAATACTCGCAATCATGTCAGTCGCTCCTCGAACCGGTATCCGTAGCCGTGCACAGTGGTGATCCACTCGGTCGTCCCGTCCATCGCCGCCAGCTTGCGCCGCAGGCTCCAGACATGGGTGTCTATCGTGCGGTCGCCGCCGTCGTAGTCGAAGCCGAAGGCAGCGTCGATCAGTTGCCGCCGCGTGAAGGTGCGCCCGGCGTCGCGGGCCAGCGTAATCAGGACGCGCAACTCCTTCGGAGTGAGCGCCAGCGGCCGCCCGTTGAAGCCCGCCGTGAACGAGCGCAGGTCGATTTCCACCGGCCCAGCTTCGACCGCGCGTCGCCATCTGGACTGCCAACGCCCTTCCGCCGCAGGACCGCGCGCGCCCGCGCGATCAGTTCCGCCATCGCAAAGGGCTTCCGGACGTAGTCGTCGGCGCCGAGGTCGAAGGCGAGCACCGAATCTCTTACACCCGATCGGGCCGTGACCACGATGATGGCCACTTCGGACTCGCCCCGGAGTGTGCGGCAGACGTCGAGGCCGTCGACGAACGGCATCATCAGGTCAACCACCGCCAGGTCGGGGCGGACGCGGCGCGCCGCCTCGATGCCCTGACTTCCATCGTACGCAACCGTGACCTCGTACCCCGCACGCCGGAAGTAGACCTCCAACAGGTGGGCGGTCTTGGCATCGTCTTCCATCACAAGGACGCGGGGAGCCACACCGAAGGATAGCCACGCGGATGCCAAGAAGATGTCAAGGCGCCGCCGGCAGACAAGACGCCATGACCAGGACGCTGATCGCTCTGACAGGATCTTGAAACCCGCCATCTACGACTTCTTCCGCGGCGCATTCGCCGCGGAGGCATTGCGTGAGAAAGCCATGGTGGTTGGGGGCCATCGTCCCAGTGCTGGCCGTTGCCGCCTGCGGAGGGTCGGAGCCTGCGGACGACGGAGCCCCGCGTGGGCTTGAACGGATCTTCGGCTCGCCCGAAAGCAACCAGCGCGAGGAACGACTGATCCAGGACGAAGTCAAATCCTGCAAGGAGGCGCTCGGGTTCGAGTACACGCCCATCACCCCGCAAACGGCCGGCAACGACCTGAGTGTCGACCCTGAGGCGTTCGCCAAAGAATTCGGCTTCGGCGTGACGACGCTCATCGGCCGGAACGACGCCTTCGGCGCCGTCTCCTTCGAAGACCCGAACCGCGCGTATCTGGAGACGCTCTCGCCGGCCGGCCAAGCGGCCTACCAGAAGGCACTCTACGGCGACCTGCCCGAGCCGGACGCCGAGGGCGGGGTCGCGGTGTTCATCGGTGGCGGCGCCGCCAGCAAGGACAGCTGCCTCACGAAGGCAAGCCTGAAGGTCCGAGGCGAGAACGGCGCGGCGTTCGATGAGCGGCTCCTCCAACAACTGGACGCCTTGAATCGCGCCGTCCAGTCCGACCCGCGCGTGGTGGAGGCGTACCGCGCCTGGTCGAAGTGCATGGCGGCCGAAGGCTTCAAATTCGCGGACGAGGACGCAGTCCGCGCGGACCTCGCCCGCCGGGCGAAGGAGATCACGGGGCTCGACCTTGGCGGGTCGGGCGGGATTGGCTTCGTCGTCGGCGCCCCAACGGGCGGGAGTACCCCCCCGGCCTACGACGAGGCCGCGCTCAAGGCGCTCCAAGCTGAAGAGCTCCGGATCGCGGCGGCCGCGCGTCCTTGCACCCGAAAGCACGTGCAGAGCGTGCTCGACAAAGTCGGCCTTGACGCCGAAGAGCGGTTCGTCGACGCGAACCCCGGCCTCGAACGCCGCCCGGGGGCCCGCTGAAGTGCCAAGTCGTGGATCCCTCCTCTTCCTGGCCGCCGGGGGAGTCGTCGCTGCGGGCGCGGTAGGCTGGCTCGCAGGCCAACAGGTGCAATCGCCTGAGGAGGCCACGCTCAACGCGAAACCGCCCCCGGCCGGTCCGGTCACAGTCCCAGTCGAACGGCGGCAGCTCACGGCGACCATTGTCTCTCGTGGGACGGCCGCTCCTGCGGACGCCCACGAGGTGACCCTCGCCTCCGCCGATGCGGCGGGTGGGGCGGCGCTCGTCACCCGTGCCCCGGAAGCCGGGAGCACGCTCGCGGAAGGGGCCGTCGCTTTGGAAGTCTCGGGGCGGCCCGTGTTTGCCCTTGCCGGAGCGACCCCGATGTACCGTTCTCTCGGCATTGGGAGCGAGGGCGCCGATGTGAGCCAGCTGGAGGCCGCCCTTGCCCGCCTCGGCTTTGACCCCGGCGAAGTCGACGGTGTCTACGGCGCGGACACCCAAGCCGCTGTCCAGCGGTTGTACTCGGCGGCTGGGTATGCACCGCCCGAGCCGCCCGAAGCAGAGGTCCAGGCGCTCGCCGCGGCCGACGAAGCGGCACTCCAGGCAGAGCAGCTGCTTGCGAGCGCCCTGCGCCAGCGCGACGACGCTTCCAAGCCACCTTCGGCACTCGCAAGGCTCCAGGCCGATGCCGAGGTGGACCGGGCCCGTTCGGCGCTGAATCGAGCCCGCGACGACGCGGCGCGGACCGCTCGAGAGGGCGCGGCGTCCGTCACGGCGCGCCGTCATGATCTCGCGACCGTGGTCGCGTCCCTCCCGGACCGGACCGCGGCCCAGCGCAAAGTCGTCGTGGCGAAGGCCGGCGCCGTGCGCGCCGCCAAGGTGGGCCTCGACGCGGCAATCGCGATCCTCCCGATCGAGGGCGACGCAGCCAGCATCGGGGGCCGCGAACAGGCGATCCTCCAGGCAGAGGCGGCCTACGACCGTGCGCAAGACGACCTCCACGAAGCGGAGCAGGACCTTGCAAACGTCCCGAACAAACACGCGGATGATGTCGCCAAGGCGCGTGCCGCGCTCGAAAAGGCCACGCTCGCCGCCAGCGAGGACAACACCGCCAGCCGCGACTCCGTGGCCGCCGCGGAGCGCGACCTCGAGCTCGCCGTCGCCCGGAGGAACGAACTCATCGCTCCGAAGGACACCGGCGCGGCCGAGGCAGCCGTCGCCGCGGCTCAGGCCGCCGTGGGACGCGCTCGCGCTGAGCGGTCCCGCCTCGCCGCGAAGGCGGCCGCCCGCCTTCCGGCGGACAACGTCATCTTCGTGCCAACCCTCCCCGCCACCGTCGAGAAGGTTGGGGCTCGGGTCGGGGCGCCTCCGACGGGCTCGGTCATGACCGTCGCCGCGGCCGGCATTACGGTCCGGAGCAGCATCGCGCTCGCCGACGCCCAGCTGGTCAAGGCCGGCGACGCGGTCCGGCTGGAGGCTGCCTCCCTTCGCCTCGCCTTGGATGGGACGATCACCAAGGTCGCCGACCGCGCCGGCACCGACGGACTCGATGCCCAGCGGGTGGCAATCGAAATCCTGCCAGCCGAGACGCCTCCCGCGCTCAAAGACGCCTCACTCCGCGTCTCGATCACCGTCGCGGCGACCTCGGGCCCGGTCGTCGCGGTCCCACTCGCCGCGGTCAGAGGGGCGGCGGACGGGACTTCCTTCGTCGAGCGACTGAGTGCGACCGGCAGCGCCGAGCGTGTCCAGGTCGAGCTTGGCCTATCGGCGCAAGGGTACGCCGAGGTCATCGGGAGTAGGCCGCCGCTCAACCCCGGCGAACGCGTCATCGTTGGAGGGCCGAACAAATGACCACCGGAGCTCAAGAGCCGCTTGTCCACCTCAAGGGGGTGCACCGTCAATTCCCCGGCGATCCTCCGGTCGCCGCGCTGATCGACATCCACCTTGCGATTTGGCCAGGCGAGTACGTCGCGATTACGGGACCTTCCGGGTCTGGCAAGTCGACCCTCCTCAACCTCCTCGGCTGTCTCGACCGGCCAACGGAGGGTGAGCACTGGTTCGCCTCGCACGAGGTCGGCCGTCTCAGCGATAACCAGCGGGCCGGGTTTCGCGCCCGGCGAGTCGGATTCGTTTTCCAGGCGTTCCACCTTCTCCCGCACCGGTCGCTCCTCGAGAACCTCATGCTTGCCGGGCTTTATTCAGGGCTGCCGCGAGCGCTGCGCCGCGAACAAGCGGAGGCGGCGCTCGCCCGCGTTGGGTTGAGCCACCGGCTCGCCTTCCGGCCAACGCGCCTCTCCGGCGGTGAGCGTCAGCGCGGTGCGATCGCGCGGGCGACCGTCGGACGCCCACCGATGCTCCTCTGTGACGAGCCCACCGGGAACCTGGACAGCGCGAGCTCGGCCGTTGTACTGCGGCTGCTCGATGAGTTCTCTGCCGCTGGACAGACGATCGTGCTGATCACCCACGACATGGACGTCAGCGCCCGGTCTCGGCGGCAGATTCGAATCGGCGACGGTCGCATCGTTTCGGACACCGGGAGGCGGGCATGACGCCACGCCTCCCCGGCCCCCAACTCAGCGCCATCGACCTCTTCGCGGAGGCGCTGGCTGGCGTCACCGCAAGGGTCGCGCGGACGCTACTCACCGTGGCCGGTGTGGTGCTCGGAGTCGCCGCCCTGGTCGCGACGCTCGGTCTCTCCCAAACCGCGGGGAACCGCATCGTCGGGCGGTTCGATGCACTGGCGGCCACGGGGGTCGTCGCCGAGCCCCAAACGCTCGGCGCGATCGGAGGCGGCCGCGCATCGGCCCGGCTCCCGTGGGACGCCGAAGCCCGCCTTCGACCGCTGGCCGGCGTCTTAGCCGTCGGCGCCTTTGGCGATACGGAGGCAAACAATGGTACCGCAGGGACCGCCGGAGGATCGGGCTCGGCCGTCTCCGGGGACGTCCAGGTCCGTGTCGTTGCCGCCACGCCAGGCCTCCTCGAAGCGTTACGGGGGGAGCTTACAAGCGGTCGCTTCCTGACGGACCGCGATTCCGAGGAGCGAGAGCGGGTCGCGGTCCTTGGGGCCGGCGCCGCGTCCCGCCTCGGGATTCACAGCGTCGAGTACGGCCCCGTCGTCACGGTCAACGGTGACCGTTATGTCGTGATTGGCATCATTGACGGCCTCCAGCGTGAGCCTGACCTGCTCGATGCCCTGCTCTTGCCCGTCGGCACGGCGCGCGACCGGCTTGGTGCGCCCGGCCCTGAGCGGGTCGTCATTGAGACCGCCGTTGGCGCCGCCCGTCAGGTCGCTGGTCAGGCGGCACTCGCGCTCAGCCCCAACGACCCGAGCAACGTCCGCGTGACGGCGCCTCCGGAGCCGCGACGCGTCAAACAGGACGTCCAGAACGACGTGAGCGCCCTCTTTCTGGTCCTCGGGCTCGTTTCACTCGTCATCGGGACAATCGGAATCGCCAACGTCACACTCGTCACGGTCCTCGAGCGGGTGGGCGAAATCGGCCTCCGCCGCGCGCTCGGCGCCGGGCGCCGGCACATCGCGGTCCAATTCCTTGTCGAAAGCAGTCTGATCGGGCTCGCAGGCGGGGTCGCCGGTTCGAGCGCCGGGCTGCTCGTGGTCAGCGGTGTGGCCTGGGCCCAGCGCTGGACGCCCGTCATGGAACCATGGGTCCCGCTTGGCGCACCGCTGGTCGGACTCATCGCTGGAGTCCTCGCCGGGGTGTATCCGGCCATCCGGGCCGCGTCGCTCCAGCCAGTCGAGGCGCTGCGCCTCGGCTCGTAAGGGCCCTCGCACCGCGCTCTGCGCACCCGTGCTACCGGAACTCGGGCGCGACCTGCTCCATGAACGCGTCGTACGCCGCCAGACGAGCCGCGCCCCGGCCAAGCGTGAAGTCCGGGACGATGACCTCGTCCACGCCAGCCGCTTGGTACTCGCGGATGGTCGCGCGCACCTCATCGACGCTCCCGCCGATGACGGGCCGGCCCATCGACCGCACGCGCTCGACGAACGCCTTGTCGTCGCTCATGGCGAACATCGCCACGGCGGAGCGCTGGATCGCCTTCGGGTCGCGTCCGAGGTCGCGGCAATGCCCATCGAGGATCGCCATCTTCGCGCGGAGCGTCGCCGGGTCGCCCCAGACGTTCCATTCGTCGGCCCACTTCGCGGTGATCTTCAACGTCTTCTGCTCGCCCCCGCCGCCGATCAGCAGCGGCAGCGGGCGCTGGACGGGCTTTGGCTCCAGTGGCGCGTCGTCGAGCTGGTAGTACTTGCCCTGGAACGTGGTCCGCGACTCGGTGGTGAGGCCCTTGATGACGGCGCAGGCCTCATCGAGCCGCGCCAGGCGCCCCCCGATCGTCGAGAACGGGATGCCGTATTTCTGGTGCTCGTTCTCTTGCCAGCCGGAGCCCAGGCCGAGCACGACGCGCCCGTTCGAGATGACGTCCACCTGCGCGGCCATCTTGGCGAGGACAGCCGGATGCCGGTAGGTGTTCCCCGTCACCAGCGTGCCCAGCCGAAGGTTGCTCGTCACGGCGGCGAGCGCGGCGAGCGTCGTCCAGGCCTCCCCGACTGGCGCGGAGACATCTTCGGCGTTGGGCATGAAGTGGTCGGCGTACCAGAGGCCATCCCAGCCCGTGGCGTCGGCGTGCTTCGCCAGTTCGAGTGTGTCGGCCCACGGTTGTTGCGGGCCTGGCCAAACGGAAAAGCGCATGTGTCGAACCTCGAAGATGAGGGAATATGAGACACGGTAGCGCGGGTTCTTGCGGCGCACGAATCATGCGCTGGGACGTGCCGGCTCGCGCTGGTGACCTCAGGCCGAGTTAGCGGGAACTCTTCGCCGTTTTGGCCCGGGATGTTTTGCGCGTGGCCGCTGGGACCACAGGCGTCGTCTCGCCCTCTGCTCGCTCGCTCGCCCGCCGCTCAACACGTGCCATGAGCAGGGCCACGCCAAAATTCGCAACCACCCCGATTGGCACGCTCACAAGGGCCAGAAAGAGAATGAACTCCAAGGCCGTCACGCCTTGATGGTACCAGTCGGCGGGGTTCAAGGCTTATGGACTGGGTGAAACAGACATAAACTCCCCTCTCCCGCGAAGTCGGGAGAGGAGGATGCTTCGCTTGGGGTGAGGGCCGTGCGCCGCATCGCACGCATTTTCCACTTTGAGGCGCCCTCAGCACGCCGAAGCAGGCCTCAAAACGTTCGGCCGCTCCGCCTTACTCCGTGAGGCGCCGGTACAACGTCGGCAGGCGGCTCGGCAGCGCCTCGATGTCCGCCACGACCTCGTAGCCCATGTCCTCGCACATCGTCTTCAGGTAGTCGTGGCCGGCGCGGTCGACGGTCAGCGCGAACGGCGTGATGCCTTCGCGCTTCGCCTCGTTCAGCGCCTGCTTCGTGTCGTGGATGGCGTACTCCTTCTCCGTCCGGTCACGGCCGTAGCCGTGGTCCTGCGGCCGCCCATCGCTCAGCAGGACGAGAATCTTCACCTTCGCGTCCACTTCCTTCAGCTTGTGTGTCGTGTGGCGGATCGCCGGGCCCATCCGTGTCGAGCGGATCGGCGTGATCTTGTCGAGACGCTTCTTGATCTTCGTTTCAAGGCTCTCGTCGAAGTCCTTGATCACGAAGAACTCGACGTTGTCTCGGCCATAGCCGCTGAAGCCGTAGATTCCGTACTGGTCGCCGATCGTCTCAAGCGCCGTCATCAGCAGCACCGTCGACTCTTTTTCGAGGTCGATGATCCGCTTCGGCGGGCTGGAAAGCTCCTGGCGCCGCTTGGAAACCCACCAGCTCAGGTACTTGCGCGGGTCGTCGTCGTAATCGTCGTCGTCGTACTTCTTGTCGCGCTTGTTGATCTCCTCGTCGGTGCTGGCCGACATGTCGATCAAGAACGCGACGGCGACGTCCCGCTCGATCTTGTTCCTGCGCCAGTAAATCTTCTCGTTCGGCGCGCCCCCGGCCTTCCGTTCGACCATCCAGTCGATGGCCGCGTCGATGTCAAAGTCCTCGCCTTCGGGGAGGCGCTTAATCTTCCGGAAGAGCTCCGGCTTCATCAGTTCAAACTGCTTGCGTGTCTGCGCCACGAGACCGGCGTGCTCGCGCAGGGTGTTCTCGTAGAAGTTGTCGTCGCCCTGCTCGAGCTTGGCCTCTTTCACCGCGCACCAGCGGGGCTTGTAGTCCTGCGCGCGGAAGTCCCACTCGTCGTAGTAGTAAACGGTCACGACCGGGGCGAGCGCTTCCTCGCCCTCCTGTTCGCCAGTGCTGTTGTCGCCGGTTGGGTCGCCCTTCTTGTTCTCCTTGTCGCCGGCCGGGGTGCCCGCCTCCTTCTGGAGGTTCGAAAGGAACATGCCGGTGGTGGCGTCGAGGTCGCCTTCCATGAGGGAGTCGAGGTCAATCTCGGCGCTCTTTTCGAGCAGTTCGCGGAGCTGCTCTTCGGTGAGCTGCTGGGCGTTCTGCTTGCCCGCGTCTCCGCCCTGGGCATCCTGCCGGAGCTTCATGAGCAGCTGGACGAGCTCGGGCTTGAAGTCGCCGCGGAAGTCGACGTCGTCGGGGCTTTGGTACTCCTGTTCGCCCTCACCGACGTCGCCCATCTGCATGTCGCCGCCTTCGCCGCCAGCGTCCCCCGAATCCATCGACATCTGCTGCGAGGCGTCCATCGGCTCGACGTCTTCCCACTCGCCCTCCTCGTCGTCGAGGCGGTCGTTCGGAATGGCGATCGCGAGCCGGTACAGGCGGGCGGCAACTTCGGCCGAGTCTTCGACTCGCGCGTCCGGGTGGTCGATCATCCTGAGCAGCCCGAGGCCGAGGCCCATCTCCTCGTTCCGCGCCTTCGGGAACTGCACCGCGTCGTCGCCGTCGAGGCTGGCCCTGACGAGGTTTTCGACGAACGCCGTGCGCAGCGGCAGCTTCCGCGCATCGGGCCGCGTCGTCAGCGCATCGACTTGCATGCGCTTCAGCGGCTTCCGGATCCCGCCGTACTCCCGCTTGATGAAGGAGTCGATCCGCGTGTCCTCCACCACCGTAAAGAGGTCGGATGCGAGCTTCCGGTCGCCGAATTGGTCGAAAAAGCGCTCGATGTCGGTGAACGCCTTCGATTGGGGGTCGGCGGGCCGGCTCAGCGCCTGCTCCACGATGCCGGGCGCCATGTCGTAGGAGAAGTCGAACGACCCGAACTCAAGCCGCGCGGCCTGGTGGGTCGCGAACACCTTCATCGCGGCGAAGTTCTCGTCCTTCTGCAGGTATCGCTCCATCACCTCGGGCAAGAAAATCGTCGTGCCCTCGGTGCTCGCCCTGCCCTGGTCGACCCAGCCGATGCCCTTCTCGGTCAGCGCCGCCGTGGTCTGGACGCTCAGGTTGCGGCCCGTGAGCGCCTTGCAGTACAGCCTCATGATTTCGCCGACTTTGGACAGCTCGACGCGTGCGGAAAGCGTATCCAAGATGTCCTCGCCGCGGCTCGATTGGAGCCGGAAGTACGCCTCGCCGCCGTCGTGGCTCGTCTGAAGGATGCGGAGGCCAGCGGCTTGCCACGCATCGAGCTCGTCGACCCGCACGCGATTGAGCACGCGCGGCACGCTCGTGAGGAAGTCCATCGCCGCGAACGGGGAGTAGGGCGCGAGTTGTTCGGCGAGCCCCACGACCCTCGTGTGGTCCGCTGGGTCGACGTCGCCGAGGGCCACCGCAGCCTCTTCGAAATACTGGAACGCAGACCGGTGATGGCCGCGTGCGACCTGTGCTGCCAGCAGCAAGTAGCGCTCGCGGTCGCCCCCGTGGACTTTCTGAATGAGCGCCACGCCGCGCTCAAAGTAGAGCCGTGAATCCGCCCAACTTGACTGGGCTAGCTCCACCGCAAAGGCGAGGAACGGGAGCCTGTCGTCGTCCTCAAGCCGCCGGAGCACATCGGGCGCCGTAGAAAGGCAGGCCGACGCAAGCTCATAGCTGTGGCGCGAAAGCTCGTCGATGAACAGCACGAGACGCGAGGCCTGGCCCACGCGGACGACGGAGAACAGCGTCGGCGCCAAGTCGTAGAACTGCGCCGCGAGCGACGAGCTCTTCCAGTTGCCTTTGTAGAGCCGGCGTCCGAGGTCGCTCCACTGCCGGATATGGCCGGGGCCCACCTTCTCCATGGCCGCCGGAGCGCTGCGCAGGAACGAGACGGCGAGCGGGGCTGATTCCGCCGCCATCGAAAGCGACTCCCTCCCGAGCGTCTCGATCGCGTCCCACGTCGCATTCGCGGGGTAGGACGAACCGGCCTTGAAGTACTCGACGGCCGCTTCCCACGATCGCAGGCTCAGCGCGGTGAGCTCGACACCGGTCTCGGTCCAGATCTGGAGCTGGGACGGCGTCAGCCGAGGGGAGAGCGCGCGCAGCCCGGCCTCGAACTGCTGTTCCAGCGGCCCCGGAAACCCAGAAAGCCGCTCTCGATGTCGCGCGATCAGCTCACCGACGATGCTCATGCCCAGTCCTTGATCGGTTGTCGAAAACTCCGGCCCTGCGCGGCTGGAAGCCGCAACACATGGCCGAGGCCAATCTGGCTATGGTACCGGCATCTGGTCCTAGGCTGCAGGTCGCGGCCACGACCAAGGCCGCGACCCTTACCGGAGCGAGCCGGAACTCATCGCGAAATTCCGCGTCGGGTCGGGGTAGTCGAAGAACTCGACCTCGGTGGTCGCGGTGTCCCACACCGCGCAGCTCAGCTGGAACTCGTTGCGGTGGTCCCGCGGGTCGCCGGCCGAACCAGGGTTCACCACGAGGCAGCGTCCGTGCCGTTGCGCCATCTTGAAGTGCGTATGGCCCACGATTAGCAGGTCGCAAGGCATCTCGCTGGCGCGCGACCAGATTGCCTCGTGCGGGTAGTGGTACTCCTTCCACGGCTCCCACGGGGAGCCATGCGTCATCACCACGGTCTTCCCGTCGACCACTTCTTCGACGCGGTACGTCTTCTCGCGCATCCAGGCGACAAGGTCCTGGTCGACTTTGGGGCTCGAAATCGCGCGCTCGCCATCGCGGCTCAAGATCGTCTCCTCGTGGTTGCCGAGAATGACCCGCGCCCCGAGCTCCCGCAGCCGCCCGACAACGTCGTTCGACCAACGAAACTGGAAGACGGAATCGCCAGCGCACCAGAGCTGGTCATAGGGCGACATCAACTCCAAGGCCTTTTCCAGCCCGCCGATGTTGCAGTGGATATCGGAGACGATGGCGATTTTCACGGAGCGCCGTCCCTGGTCCCCAGTCCTTCGTCCCTCGTCCCTCGCGCAGCGCTTGCCGAGGACTGGGCGAATCGCCGAATCAGCCGCCCAACCTCATCGCAAAGCAACTGGAGTTTCTCGTGTACCGCCGCCTCTACGTAGCCGAGATCTGCCACGACATACAGGTGTGACTGAAGTTCAGCGCAGGATCCTTGAGCGATGTCGAGGAAACGCTGCAACTCTGCCGGCCGGTTCCGGCCGAACCCTTCGGCGATATTCGCCATAATCGACACCGACGCCCGCCGAGCCTGATCCCGCAGCCCGAAGTCCTTGCTTAATGGCCCGTCGCTCGTGACGCGATACACTTCGGCAGCCAAAGTCCGGGCCCGCTGCCACGCGATGATGTCCTGAAAGCGCGTAACGGCCATATTCCTGCGGCGCCCTCCGAGGGACTACGGACTAAGGACGAAGGACTAAGGACTCGGTACTCATTCGAATATCGACGTCACCACTTCTTCGATGCTCCGCTGCACTTCCATGTCATCGGTCAGCGCCCAGGTGACCGCGACCTGGCAGGCGCGGCGCGGCGCAATGCCCTTGGCGATCAGACGGCCGGCGTAGATCAGGAGGCGCGTGCTCACGCCTTCGCTCAGGCCATGCTCGCGAAGGTTGCGCACCTTCTCGCCCAGCTTCGCTAGGTCCATGGCCGCTTCCCGGCTGCAGCCGGATTCGTGCGCGATAATCGCCGTCTCTTGGTCCTTCGGCGGATAGCCGAATTCGATCGCGATGAACCGCTGGCGCGTCGAGTGCTTCAGGTCCTTGAGCGCGCTCTGGTAGCCAGGGTTGTAGGAAATCACGAGAAGAAAGCCGTCGCTCGCTTCCACCACCTGCCCGAGTTTCTCGATCGGGAGCAGCCGGCGGTAGTCGGTCAGCGGGTGGATGAGGACGGTCGTGTCCTTGCGCGCCTCCACCACTTCGTCGAGGTAGCAGATCGCGCCAGCCTTCACGGCGCGGGTCAGTGGACCGTCGACCCAGTGCGTCCCGTCGGTGTCGAGCAAGTAGCGGCCCACGAGGTCGCTCGCCGTGAGGTCTTCGTGGCAGGCGACCGTAATCAGCGGCGTCCGGAATTGCTCCTCGACCCCCGACTTCGGTGAAACCTTGGTGTACGTGCGGCCCAGGCGATAGGCCATGTACTCGACGAACCGCGTCTTGCCGGCCCCGGTCGGACCCTTCAACAGGACGGGGATGCGCTGTTCATAGGCCATTTCAAAGAGCTCAACTTCGTCCCCGATGGGCAGGTAGTACGGCTCCTCGTCGATGCTGTATTCCTCGACGGCGTGGATCATTGCTTGTGACACGTCCTACTCCCTCCCTGCGGCTGCGTGAATTCTCGATTGAAGCGCTGCCCAGGCCTCGGCGATGCCGGACTCAAGCTCAGCCAGCGTGCTGCTGTTCGTGATGACGACGTCGGCCGCGGCGACGCGTTCCGCGTTGGAAAGCTGGGATGCGATGCGAGCGCGGGCCGCCGTCTCGTCCAGGCCGTTGCGGGTGAACAAGCGCTGGACCGCGATGTCGGGTTCCACGACGACCACCCAGACTTCATCGCACATGTCTTGCCAGCCTGCTTCGAGCAGGACAGCGGCTTCGAGGACAGCGACGCTGTTCCCCGCCGTCTCCAGCTCGGCGAGTTCAGCGCTCGCCAGCTTGCGGATCCCCGGCCAGACGATGTCGGTCAGGCGCTTCAGCTCTTCGGGCTTCCCGAAGACCTTGCCGCCGAGCACCCGGCGGTCGATCGTCCCGTCGGCTGCGACAAGGTCGTCGCCAAAGGTGCGGACAACAGCCCGGAACGTGTCCGTCCCGGGCTCGTAGGTCCGATGACCAAGGATGTCCGCGTCGATGACGGGGACACCTTGGTCACGGAAGAATTTGGTCACAGTCGTTTTTCCGCTGGCGATCCCGCCAGTGAGCCCAATGACGCGCAACAGTTACTCCGGGAGCCCAAGGCCGATGTGGTCGAATGGGTAGGATACGGGCTCCGGGGAAGGCCGAGCAAACGTGGGCCTGCGGCAGCCTTACGCAGCCGCAGCCTTGCGCTCCGAGAGCGCTCGCAGCTCCGCCAGCATGGTCTGCGTATAGGCGAGGCGGACCTTCGCCTCGCTAATCTCGCCGCCGAGTCGCTCCACGAGCCCCGCAGCTGCATCCCGCGGGAAGGTCGAGCGCGTGGCGTTGGCGGCCGCAAGCTCGTCTTCGATCGCGAAACCGGCGATCGGGCCAAGCGCATCGCTAAGCGCCACTTCGAGCTTGGCAAAGAACGCTTCCCCGGCCGGGTCGCCAGCGGCCCGCACGGGCGCCGGCTGGGCGGCGCGCTCACGCGCCACGGGCCGGTTGAACGCGAGCGGTGCCGGCTCCGCCAGCTCCGCTTCGGCGTCCATGGTGACCAGGCCCGAATTCACCAGCCGGACGATCACCCGCGACACGCTCAGCGGGTCGCGGCCCAGGGCCGCGCTGATCGTCCCGACATCGTTCCGGCCGTCTGAATACGAAACCACCTGCCACTCCGCCGGAGTCAGGGTGACTGGCCCTTCCGGGAGCTCGTGGCTCAACGCCGGGATGGCCGCGAGCGAGGGCACGACAGCCCGAATCGCCGTTGACTCCGCGGCGAGCTGCGTGATTTGGGTCAGGATCTCCTCGGTCGCCCGGTTGATGGTCCGCGCGCTCGGCCGGCTGCTCGGCTGGAACGAGAACGTCCCCACCGACCACCGGGCAATCGCCGGCAGCGCTTCTTCGCCGACCAGCGGCCCATCGGTCAGGTCGACAATCACCCCGTCGATCAGCCCGATTTCGGCCCGCTCCGGGCCGTTGACGAGTTCGAGGAGGCCGGTCTGGCGGCCCGCCGTGAGCATCGCGAGCACTTGAGTCAACGCCCAATGCTCGATATTCCCTGTCATTCCTTCACGCAACGTGGGTATCTCCGTTCAAAAGCTGTCAGCGTCTCAGGCCCCGGCGAATGCCGTCCAGGAACGCGTTGATGTCTCATCGAGTTGGCCGCGGCCCACCAGTGGCGAACGGGCCTTCTGCCGCGCGGCCAGCTGCTTGGCGACCTTCTTGTCGGCCTGCCATTGCTGGGCGGTCACGCTCGCCGTCATCCGGACCATGGCCTTGTCGGCCTCCGGCTCCGAGACCACGATCAGGACGGATGTCCCGCCGAGGTCTCGCGCGTGGAGCTGCCAGGTCTGGAAGTCACACTGCAGGGCGGTCGAGGGGCGCCCGCCCGCTTGCAGCGCTGCGAAGGAGCGCACCACCTCACGGGCAATTCGGCTCATGGAGTCTGTGGCGAGGGGCGGGGGAGTGGATGTCGCCACCACGTCCCCGCCATTGTCGCTCACGAACGCACCGCTGACCCCAGGAAGGCGTGCGCACGCGTCGAGCTCCTTCTCCATGGTTATGAGGCCCTCGCCGCCAGCGGCACGACCTTGCTGCGCTCGCCGCCCGGGACCACCCGGCTCAGGCCCGCGATCCGCGACTTCACCATCGCCTCGAAGTCAGGCCGGCGGAGCTGGATGGCCAGCCGCGAGATGAGGCTCTCGACCATCTGGTTCATCGCCTTGGCGAAGTGTTCAGGAAGGGGCCCAGCGAACTTCGCTTCGCCGCCGATGAACTCGAACTCCGCCGCGAACGGGTCCAAGAAGAGGTACGTCTCCGAGACTTCGAGCAAGGTCTCGCGAAGGGCCAAGTCGAAGTGCAGGTTACGGTTCACCTCTGCACACACGTCCTGAATGGTCGACAGGATCGTGGACCAGGACTGAAGCACTTCCGTCCGGCTCGCGCTCTGCGGCGCTGAAACGGCATCCGGCACGCGGGCTGGCTCGACCGAGGCCGCAGCGATGGCGGCCACCGGCTCAGCCTCTCTTCGCGACGCCAGGCCCAGCGGACGGGGGCTCGCGGCCCCCCGGCCGCTGGGCCTGGCGCCAAGGTCCGCGTCGGAGTCAATCGCCGCGGGCACTGCCCGGAAGACGTTGATGACCGCCGGCGCGGCTTGTGCAGTGCGCGTCATGAACTCAATCGCGGCCTCGCCGATGAGCTGCCGCCCACCGGCAGAGGCCATGGCGGCCACGATGCGGCCTGCGCCGAAGATGGCGAGGGCTTCGCCATCCCCTTCCGACATCCTCAGGTCCAGGTGCCCGGGCTGGCCGCAGCCGCGCAGCCAGTCGAGGAGCCGGCCGACATCGACCCACTCACTCGTAAGATCGCGGTGCATCGCTTGGGTCTCGGACATCGCCGCGAGGATGGGGACGAGCTCGGGATCCAGCGCGTAGACGTCGACTGCGCCGCCGCGCTCTCGGGCGCGCTGCGAAACGCTCTCCAAAGCAGCGGGACCCATCCTCCGGGCCCCGTCGCGTACTTCCATCGCGCCGACGGGCACCCCGCCAGTGAGGAAGAGCGCGCCTTCGTAGCCCGGGAAGCTGACCCGGATGTAGCCGTTGGTGTACGAACCACCGAGGTCTTCGAGCAACGCGTCGAAGCTCGTGAATGTCGTGCTGAGATTGGTGTGGACCGGCTTGTCGGTTGGGAAGATGTTCATCTCATCAGCTCCTGTGAGGACGGCGTGGGTCTTGAAGGGGGAGGTAGCGGGTCGTGACATCGCCAACCGCTTGGACGGCCGACTCTCCGGACGAGCTCCGCATCACTGCCACGAGCAGCGCGTTGGTCCGTGGAGCGACGACGAGGTCGCTTTCCGGACCGTAGGCCACCACCGTCTCCAGGATGCCCCTGGCGACGGCCGGACCGGCGCCCCGCAGGTCGTCGATCTCGGTCATCGCCAGCGCGCGCTGGGTCACGAAGGTGGCGAGCGGGCAGTCCTTCTCCACGGTTATCGTCCCCGCTGCGGCGACGAATCCGCCGCTTCCGTCGCAGACTGCTGCACCTGCGACACCGGGGAGGGAACTGACGGCCGCCGCGAGGCGGCCGGCAGTTGCACCTGAGACAGGAAAGTCGTGTCGGGTCATGTCGTCACCGCTTTCTGGTCAGTCGAGGCTCTCGCCGTCCCGGAGGATGCTTAGGCCGCCGCGCGGCGCGCCCGCAGGCGCTCGATGGCGGTCCGGAGGCTCGACTGCATCCGGCGCAGCGACGTGGCTAGCTTGTCGACTTCCGGCGAACCCTGCGTGCCGATCTGGGCTTCCAGGTCGCCAAGTGAGATGCGGTCGGCCGCGAGCACCAGCTCATTAATCGGCTTCGTGATGCTGCGGGCGATGTAGAACGCCGCACCGATAGCGATGGCCAGGCCCGCCAGGGAGACGCCGGAGACGACGGCGAGGGCCGTGCGGTCGGAGGAGATGCGCTGGGCGAGGTCGTTGGCGAGCGCGCCATGCACCGCATCGCTCATGTTCTCGGTGCTCTGGTGCAGCTCGGAGGCGTCCAGCCGGACCGGGCGCGATGCATTGACGGAGGACCGGGCAGAGGCGACGAACGCGTCGACGCCCGCGCGGGCTTCGTCCAGGGGGCGGACGATCACGGCGCGGTACGCCGGGTTGTCGTCGACGGACGCCTGCAGGTTGCGGCTCAACTCCGACATCGCGTTTTGCGCGACCGCGATGTCCGCTTCGACAGCGGCGCGGTCATTGGCGCTAATCGTCCCTGCGGCGGCGGCCGACTCGAGCCGCACCTGGATGCGGTGGACGGCGTTGTTCAGGTCCGGGACGAGCTCAAGCTCGCTCAGGATGGCGAAGAGGGCGGCGCGCTCCGGGTCGAAGTA
>JBJXFX010000140.1:0-36569 GCA_046152925.1 Dehalococcoidia bacterium | reverse complement strand
AGCCGCTGATCACGAAGAAGACTTCAACGCCGAGGAACCCGCCCGGGATCCAACTCGCGTCGCCGTGATACAGCAGCACCGCGAGGACGGCCACGGCGCGCAACCCGTCGAGCGCCGGGAAGTAGCGTGTCTGGGCCGCTTTGGGCGGGGACTCCTCGCTTGGGGTTGGCGGCCGGGCCGCAATGGGCGCCGGCGTCGACAGCCGGCGGCGCGCCCGCGCATCGGCGGCCGTCCGGCGGCTCACTCGCGGACACCGTCCGCGTCAGGATTGGCCCATCGCTCCATCTGCAAGACGCCCCTGTCCCCGAGTGTACTCGGAGACAAGGGCGTCGTTCACGTACGGTGAATCAACGGCCGCGCCTGGCGGCCGCCTATCCGTTCAGCCGGACGGGAAGCCGCTTGATCCCGCCGACGTGGAGGCTCTGCGCGACCAACTCGGGCTTGCCGGCGAGCTCCATCTTCGGCAGGAGCGGCAACATCTCGCGGAACATCACCTTGAGCTCCCAACGCGCAAGGTTTGCGCCGAGGCAGAAGTGCTCGCCATAGCCGCCGAAGGTGAAGTGCGGGTTCGGGTCGCGGGTGATGTCGAACGCGTACGGGTCGGCGAAGACATCCTCGTCGCGGTTGGCCGAAGGGTAGAACATGCCGACGGTTTGGCCGGCGCGGATCGTCGTGCCGCGGATCTCGACGTCCTGCGTCGCGGTGCGCGCGAACTGGATGATGATCGATGTCCAGCGGAGGATCTCTTCAACCGCGGAATCCACGAGCTCGGGGCGCTTCACGAGGAGCTCAAGCTGGTCGGGGTGGTCGAGCAGCGCTTTGACGCCGCCGGTCATCGCGTTCCGGGTCGTTTCGTTCCCCGCAGCCAGGAGGAGGTTGATGTAGCTCAGCAGCTCGCGGCGGGTGAGGGGTTCGCCCTTGTATCGCGCGCGGACGAGCAGGCTCACGAGGTCCGGCCCTTGGGCGCCGTCTTCGATCCGGCGGTCGATCATCCAGTTCGTGTAGGCGTCCCACTCTTTGTCGACGCGCCGCAGGGCCTGTTCGCGGGATTCGCCGGGGAGCTGGTACTCCGGGTCGCCGGCGCCAACCAGGACTTCGGTCCAGCGGAAGATCTTGTCCCAGTCGTCGCGGGGCACGTCGGCCATTTCGCAGATCGCGGCGACGGGCAGCTTGCAGGCGAGCTCGTGGACGAAGTCGACTGTCTCGCCACGGGGGAAGCGCTCGGCGAGGACCTTCCCGAAATGAGCGACATACCCCTTGCTCAGGTCGTCGAAGTGCGGCTCCATCTCCTCCATGGTGCGCGGCGTGAAGCTGCGGTTGACGAAGCCGCGGAAGGTGCGGTGCTGGGGCGGGTCCATGAAGACGAGGTCGGGCGGGTCGTCCAGGGCGTGGCCGTACTTCGCGGCGCTCCGCTGGCGGCTGCGCTGGCCGATTTCGATGCCCTCGATGTCGCTCAGCCGGAGGCGCTGGCGGTTGGAAAAGAGCTCCGGGTGGTGCGAGATGAACGCGACATCTTCGTGCTTCGTGATCGCCCAAAACGGCTCGAAGCCGGGGCGTTCGTACCAGAAGACGGGCGCTTTCGCGCGGAGCAGGTCCCAGGCTTCCCAGGGGTAGCCGTTTTGGACGTAGAGGCTGGTGTCGGTGATGTCGAGCGTGTCGAGGCTGACTGCCGGGCGCTCCGGTGCCATGACCATATCTCGCGAACCCCCCGTTCGAACGTTTGGCCGGGAGTCTACGCGAAATTGGGGGCTTGGCGATCAAACATTAACCTGCGAATCGGCAGAGCCCTCAGCGAAGGAACTCCGCGGCCATCCAACCCGTGACCCCGGCAGGCCCACGCACCCACTCCCAGCGGCGCCGCCCCGACGGGACAGCCGACCGAGACGACCCGCACCGGGCCGCCCGCTCCCCCCACGAGCGACACGAGCTGGGCGCGCATCCGCTCCGACCCGTCTGTCAGGTCGGCAAGCTGGTTATTGCGGACTGCACGGTCGACCCGGTCCGCGGTGATGCAAGCGACGACCGGCGTGACCGGGCAGGGTCGGCCTGAGGCGGGCGTTCCCGCCGGCGGCGGTGTGGCTGGGGCAGTGGCAGTGGTTGAGGCGGAGGCCGATGCGGGCGGTGCGCTCTCCGTCGCCGCTGGCGCGCTTGGCCGCGCTTTCCCTCCGCCGCACGCCAGCGCGACGGTCGCAACCAAGCCGAAAACGATCAGGATCGCGCCCCGCACGGCCCCGCCCCTTCCCGCGAGTTGCCGCCCCGATGACGGCACTTGCTACCTGATAAGACGCGGACACCCCGCAGAAGGTTCCGCCCGGGCTTCCTACCGGATCACGCGGCCAAAGAGGTCGTATTCGCCGGTGTCCTCGATGCGGATGGTGACGCGGTCGCCGATGGCGGCTTTGCCGCGCGCGAACACAAGGCCATCGACTTCGGGCGCCTCGCGATAGGTGCGCCCAGCCAAGACTGGCCGGCCGTCCTCGTCGGCGCCCATGCCTTCCACCAGCATCGGCAGCGTCTTCCCCAAGAAGCGGCGCGCCTTTTTCTTGGCGATGCCCTGCTGCTGGGCCATGAAGCGGTCGCGGCGCTCGGCCTTCACCTCGTCGGGGACCTGCTCGCCGTGTTCGAACGCCTCAGTCCATTGTTGCCGCGAATAGGTGAAACAGCCGGCGTGGTCGAACTGGATGGTGCGGGCGAAGGCGAGCAATTCATCGAATTCGGCCTCGGTTTCGCCTGGGAAGCCCGCGATGAAGCTCGTCCGGAGGACGACGTCCGGCATCGCTTTCCTGAGCTCGCCGACAAAGCCGTGGACCCGGTCGAGGTTGTGGGGGCGCTTCATCCGCCGGAGCGTCGCCTCGGAGCCGTGTTGCAACGGCACATCGAGGTAGTGCACGACGTTGGGGATCGTGGCCATGGCTTCGATCAGCGCGGGCGAAACACGGCTCGGATAGGCGTACATCAGCCGCAGCCAGACGCCGGGGCCTGTGGCTTCGCTGAGGGTGCGGAGGAGCCCTGGGAGCCCCGTGCCAACGGGCAGGCCGAGATCCTCGCCCCAGGCTGTCGAGTCCTGGGCGACGAGCACGAGCTCCTTGGCCCCGGCCGCGACCAACCGCTGGGATTCCTTGATGAGGAAGCCCGCGGGCGCGGAGCGTAGCCCGCCCTTGATCTTCGGGATCACGCAGAACGTGCAGGGCGCGTCGCAGCCGTCGGAAATCTTGAGGTAGGCGCTCGGTCCGTTGACCTTCGCGTTCTCCGGGATGTCGTGGACGCCGTCGATGTCGACGCTGAGGAGCTTCGCCACTTGTTGCCATTCGCCGACGCCGAAGATGTGGTCGACTTCGGGCGCTTCGCTCCGCACCTGCGCCCCATAGAGCTGGGTCATGCAACCGGCGACGATCAGCGTCTGGCCGGGCTTCTTCGCAGCGGCGAGCTCGCGGACCGCTTCCATCGACTGGGCCTGGCTCTGTTCGATGAACCCACAGGTGTTGACGATGATCGCGTCCGCATCGCCGGGTTGGAGGACGGGGAGCAGCTCTCCGCCGGTCAGGAGGCGTTCGAGGTGCTCGCTGTCGACATCGTTCTTCGGACAGCCAAGGGTGACGAGGTGATAGGTCCGTGGGACGCTCATTGGGGACCGTCGCTGACGACGAGGTTGACCACGTTACCCTCCGGCAAGTCCGATCCGGCCGCTGGCGACTGGTCCAACACGGTGTTCCGGGGTTCGCGGCCGTTGCGGCGCAACTCGGCGGGCCGGTATCCCGCTTCGACGATCGCCGCCCGCGCCGCTTCGAGCGGCTGCCCTTTCACGTCGGGGACGACGCCGCGGATGACGGGGATGCCGGTCGAGGCGCCCGGCACGGCGGTCCGGGCGGGTTGCTGCGTTGTTTGCGGCGCCGGCGAGCCCGATGCAGCGCTCTGGGGCGGGTCGTCCCCGCCCAGGTTGGCGATCAACAGGGCGAGCAGCACGACGCCGATCAGCGCGCCGAGGGCGATGCCGACGACGACGAGCGTCCTGACTTGGCCGGAACCGCCGGGATTCAGGCGCCGCGCTGGGGCCGGCACGCCGATATCGACGCCGATCATCGGCTCTGGGGGCGGGGGCAGCGCGGTGTTCGGGACGGGCGCCGGGCCGCCGCGCCGCGTGAAGTCGATCGCGGGTTGACCCTGTGCCGGCTGCGCCGCTGGTTGCGGCCGGCCGGCGGGCGGCTGGGTCGGCGCCGGTGGTGCGGCTGGGGGAGATTCCCTGCGGGTGGGTGCGACAGGCCGGGGCGGGCGCTTCCACGCCGGCCGCGAAGGCGAGTGCCCCGAAAGGGGCGACTGACGGCTCGCGCTTCGTTTGGCGCCGGGCGAGTTGATCACCGGCTCTGGCTCGTCGTCGTCGTCATCCCGCGGGAAGAACGAGAGGATGTCCTGGGCGTCTTCGCCGAGGTATTGCGAATACGAGCGCAGGAAACCGCGCGCATACACCGGGGCCGGGATCACCTGGAACTGCTCGGATTCGAGCGCCAGGAGATAGCGGCGGGAGATGCGCGTATCGCGTTCTGCGTCTTCGAGGGTGAGGCCGCGGGCTTCCCGCGCCCGAACCAGCCTCGTCCCAATCTCGCCCAATTCGTCACCTCGTGAACGGCATTCGTCAAGGTACCAGGCGGCGCCACCAGGGAACAGAAATCCCCGAGATCGGTGACATCAAGGCCTCCGAGATGCCGCCCGCCATCAGGCAGGCTCCGGCACATGGCGTGTGGACATCCTTGGGAAGAACGGCAACGTGTATTTGAAGGCGCGACGGCGGCGCGTCCCGACCGCACCTGGTGCAGCCTCTGTGGCAGCGTGGTGTTGGTGGCGGTGGAGGCAACTCCGCCGGGCGGGTCGGAGCCGCCGTCCCGGCCCTCTGGGTGGGATAACCGGCCACTGGCGGCGCCCGTTTAGCTGGCGAAGAAGGCGAGCAGTTCAGCGGCGGTCGCCTCGGGGGCCTCCTCCGGCAAGAAATGGCCGCAATCCAACGCCCTCCCGCGCACGTCTCGCGCCCATTCGCGCCAGACCGGCAAGTCGTCGCGCTGGCCGCGCGCGCCGCCCCAGAGTGCGAGCATCGGCTGTTGAATCTTGCGGCCGGCGGCTGCGTCGGCCTCGTCGATTTCGACGTCGATCCTGGCGCCCGCCCGGTAGTCCTCGCAGGAGCCGTGCACCGTGGCCGGGTCGGAGAAGCTCCGGTCGTACTCGGCCATCGCTTCGGCATCGAACTCGAACCCACGGCCGGCCCAACGCGCGAGGCAGCTATGGAGATAGTAGAGCGGGTCGGCGGCGATCAGCTTCTCCGGGAGGGGCTCGGGTTGGGCGAGGAAGTACCAGTGATACCCGCCGAGACCGCCGAGCCGGTCCAACCGCTTCCACTGCACTGCCGTTGGCACGATATCGAGTGTGGCCACGCGGGTGACCACATCCGGGTGGTCGAAGGCCATGCGATAGGCGACGCGCCCGCCGCGGTCGTGACCGGCGACCGTGAAGCGCTCATGCCCAAGCGTCCGCATCACGGCGACCAGTTCAGAGGCCATGGTGCGCTTGGAATAGGCGGCGTAGTCGCCGCCGCCTTGTGGCTTCCCGGAGCGGCCGTAGCCGCGCAGGTCGGGGACGACGACGGAGAAGCGCTCGGCAAGCACGGGCGCGACCTTGTGCCACATCGCCCCCGTTTGTGGGTAGCCATGGATGAGGAGCACGGGCGGCCCCGACCCCGCTGTCCGGACGAAGATCTGGTTCCCCTCGGTCGGGATGTCGCGCGTCGTGAAGCCCTCGAACATGGTCTGCCTCCCCGCGACGACGATACCGCCCGAGCTGAGCGCGGGCGAGCCTCAGGGGACGGGGCGCAGCAGTTCCGCGAAGGCCCGGAGGGTCGCCGCGGGGAAGACCGGGCTCGAAAGCTCGATCGTGAGTCCCGGCGCGGCGATGCGGAGCGTAACCCCCTCCGGCGTCTCCTCGATCGTGGCCGGATGGCCCGCGATCGGCTCTGTCGCCAGCCCGGGGAGGATGGCCGCGGCGCCTGGGCGCTGCCGGATGAGGAGCGCGAGCGGCGGCGGGCCCGTCCAGGGTTCAACGCGATACGCGAGGTCTTGGTGGAGCTCAACCGCGAAGTCGCCTGCGGTTGGCGTGTCGGAGCGCGACGTGGTGAGGCGAAGGTTGGGCGGCGGGCTCGCAAACAGCCAGTAGCCAGCACGCGACTGCACGCCGATCGCGTCGACGGGCCAGGGAGGGGACACACTCTGGCCACGGAGCTCCGTCGCGTCCGCCGGGAGGTCGAAGACGAAGAGGTCTGGCTCGAACTTGGGGTCCAACTCCACCGAACCGAAGATCCGGCGGGGTTCCGTGCTGTTATCGAATCCCATGATGAAGAGCCACTCGGGGTCGATGAAGTAGGTGCAGTTCGCCTCGCGCAGCTCGCGCTGACCGGGCGCGGTGAGAATGAAGTTGGGCATCGCGACCTCGACCATCTTCACGGCGCGGCCGCCGAGCACCGCATCGTCCGAGACCGTGACCGTGCCTGGGCCGACCGAGCGGCGCATTCCGGCGAGGACCTCGTCGAAGCTGGCCGCTTTCAGGCGGCCGACTACTCCTCCACAGCCGAGCGTTTCGGGTGGGATGCCACCAGCGTCTGAGTCGATGCTTCTGCGTTGGTACTGGTTCGAGCCTGAATCGAGGTACCAGTTGTCCTTTCCGTCGGCGACCGTGACCGAATGAGAGCCATCCTCGCGACGCTCTTCGTGGCGGAAGTGCGTGGCGTCCTTCCACCAGAAGTCCGAGGTCCACCGCGTCCCGGGGGAGACTCCGAGCGTGGTGCTAGAGCGCATGTGGTAGGGCGCGGTCCGTGGGTCCGGCGCTCGTGATTCAGACCGGTACGCTGCGACGCCCGCCACGATCCCGGCGCCGGCCACCGCCGCCGCGCCAGCTAAGGTCCATTTCGCTGCTCCGCTCGTCCAGAGCCCAGCGACCAACGCCCGGACTCGCACGCGCGGCCGTTGCCGCCAACGCCAGTAGGCGGCGGCGTCTTCGCGCGTCCCCAGCGCGAGCTTGGTCAACAGCTCGCTGACATGCCACTTCGCGCCATCAAGACTGACGCCGAGGATCTCGGCGATCTCGGCGTTTGTCTTTTCCCGCGCAATCAGCGCAAGCACCTCGCGCTGGCGCGGCGTCAGGTCGCGTTCGTACCGGTGGGCGTGTTCGAAGTTGGGGGTCGCCAAGCTCATGGAGTGATCCTCGCGCGTCGAGCGAGCCGAACACTACCCGATGTACAACACGACAGATCGTCGCTAGGCCGCGCGGTCGCTGGAGCGGCCGCCGCGCAGCGGGAGGCCCCGAGGCGAACGCGCGGACCGTTCGCGTGCCCGGTCTTCCGCCGACTTCGCGGCCCGGCCGGCCGCCAACGCCAGGCCGGCGCAGATCATCGCGGCCGTCCAGGCGACGGCTGGCTCGAACGCACCGTTTTGGCCGAGCAGCGCCGCTGCGCCCGCAAGCGCATATAACGGGAACTGGGCCAGCAATCGCCAGAGGCTCATCATTCCGAAGATCGGCAGGCGAGCCGCTGGCCTGAAGGCCTGACGCTACTTGAACTTCGGGAGCACCGTCTCCGCGAAGAGCTTGGCCGGTTCGAGCGTGCTGCGACCGAAGAACTCCATCACGAACATCGTGCAGCCGAGGTCGATGTGCTTGTTGATCTGGTCGACCACGCGCGCCGGGCTTCCTGAGATGGCGAGCGGGCCGGTCGGGTCGCCCATGTGACCCCCGAAGATCTTCTTGGCCGTGTCGATCATCGGCCCAGCCGAGGCTTCATCGGGTGCGATCGTCACCAGGCACTGCTGGCTGATGGTCACCTCGCTGCGCGGCCGGCCGGCCGCGTCCATATGTTCGTGCAGCTTGGCGGCCTTCTGGGCGAGGTTCGGCTGCTGGCCGGCGAGGTTGTTCCAGATGTCCCCGTATTTTGCCGCGATTTTCAGCGTGACCTGCTCGCCGGCGCCTCCGATGAGGATTGGGACGCGGCGCGGCGGCTTCGGCTCGGTCACGACGCGGTCCGTCGTGATGTATTTGCCGGCGAAGCTCACCTCGGGGTCGTCGCCCCACATCTGCCGCAACAGTTGGACGGTTTCGCGGAGCTGGCCAAGGCGCTCTTTGGTGTCGAGAAAGGGGACGCCGAAATCGGCGAACTCGCGGCGCATCCAGCCTGCGCCGAGGCCCGCGATCACGCGACCGCCCGCGATGTTGTCGATCGTCGCGATCGTCTTGCCGAGTTGTGCGGGGTTGCGCATCCCGGCCGGCGTCACGAGTGTGCCGAGCTCGACTCGCTCCGTGATTGCGGCGACGGCGCTGAGCAGCGACCACGCTTCGAGGATCGGGATCGAAGGTGATTGGGGACCATAGAGGTGGTCGCAGACCCAGAGCGAATCGAAGCCCATCGCCTCGAACTCCGTCGCCGCGGACTTCGTTTCGGACCAGGTCCGCTTGATCTGGGGGATCGTGATGCCGAAATGGACGTTCGCCGCCATGACGAGCCTCCCGGGGTTGGTGTTGTGCGGTGCAGCCTACTGGTCGGGGCGACGGCCCACAATCGCGAACCGCCTACGGGGCCACGAGCTCACGGATGAGCAAGCGGAGCTCGGCCCGCACTCCCGCGTCGCTTTCGACGCCGCGCCAAGCGCCTTGGCCAAGTCCGGCCGAAAGCGCCGCGCCGACGATCAGGCGGGCGGTCGTGTCGATGGGCAAGGGACGGATGTGGCCCTGAGCTTGGCCCGCGAGGAGCAGCGCGCGTGCGCTCTGAAAGAGCCATTCGAGCGGCTGAGCCCGAGCTTCTTCCTCGGGATGGTGTACCTCCAGGATGCCGCGGATGATCGCGCGGTTCTGGTCGATGTACTCCATCAGCAAGTCGAACGAAAAGAGCAGGCGGTCGAGCCCGTTGGGGACGGCGGCGACGGCCGCCCGATAGGTTTCGCTTTGGACGGCTGCCTGGGCATACAGCACTTCGCGGAGGATCTCGTCCTTAGAAACGAAGTAACCGTACAGCGTGCCCACGCCCATGCCGGTCGCGTCCGCGATCGCTTGCATCGACGTCTCGGCGAAGCCGGCGTCGCGGAAGAGGCCGCCCGCCGCCTCGACGATCTTCGTCCGGGTCCGCTCACGCCGCGGTTTATCCCCCCCTGCACGGGAGACGAAGCCAGCGGGAAACTCGATCCCAACCTCGGGCGCGGCGCTGGGCGTACTCAATCAAACCCCAACTGTCACTGTGCGACAGTCTTACTACCGTACCAGATTCCGATGCGCCAGACGTGGTCAAGGAGGTAAATGCCGTGTAACCGCTGTGTGAGTTCCATTACCCAGCGGACTCAAGCGCGGCTTTAAGCGCCTGCAGGTCGCCCTTCACACGGCCGTTCACCATCCGTCCCATGAGCATCGCCAAGGGTCCGGCGAAGAGGAGTCCGCGCCCGCCCCGATTCCGGACTCTTACCTGCGTCCCGCCGCCGGGCGCCTCCGCCAGGAGGTAGTCGACCAGCATCGGCGGTCCAGAGAGCGTCTTCATCGCCACGCGCCGCCCCGCGTCGAGCTCGGTGACCTCGGTCGTGTAATCGATCTTGCGGCCCATCATGCTCGCGACACGCCGGACGCGGCTGCCCGTGGCGATGGGCCCTGGCGTCAATGGCTGGACCTTGGAGAGGGCGCGAATCCAACGCGTATCGTTGCCCGTGTCAGCCAAGAAGGCCCAGACCTCGGCGATCGGCCGGCGGATCTCGATCGTGGCGGTCACATCGATCGGCATATGCAGCGCGCTCCGAGTGGAAATGTAAGTCGATTCTAACGATATCGGGGCGGCCGCGCCACCTCATTTGAGCGGGTGGGCACGGAAGAAGGCCCAGATCAGCTCGGCGGCTGAGATCTCCCGGTTGGTCTTACCGAGCGACGCGACCGGGACCGAGCCCGGCCAGGTGTGTCCTCCGTCGTCGACGACGACCAGCGCGGTCTCATTCCCGGCCGCGCAGCCTGAGTAGCTCTCCCGGGTGACATGGTCCGCGACCCGGCTGGCCGTGGATTCGGCGGCGCACCCGTTCTGCTTCGCCCATGCGGCGGTCTCCGCCCGCGCGCCGTCGTAGCTCAAGACGTTGAGCACGCGGCCAGCTTCGAAGGGCACAACGCCGTCCTCGACGCCGTGGAAGGCGAGGACTGGCGTCTGGTCGTCACACCCTGCCCCTGGCTTCCGGACGCCGGCCACCGGGGCAATCGCCGCGATCTGGTCGGCGAGGCGGCAGGCGAGCTGTGAGCTGAAGAACGCCCCGTTCGACATCCCGGTGGAGTACACGCGCAGCGGGTCGATGCAGACGAGCCGCTCGACTTCGGCAATTAGGTCGCGGACGAACTGGTCGTCGTCCGGCAGGATCGGCAGGTTGAGGATGTTCCAGGCGCGCGGCTCGCCCGTCCCATCGGGCGACACGAGGTAGAACCCCTCGCGGTCGCTGACCGGGAGAAGCCCCGAATAGACCTCCTGCTCGGCCCCGTTGCTCCCGAGCCCGTGGAAGTTGAGGACCAGCGGCGCTGGCTTTGTTGGGTCGACCTTCGCGGGGACGTGCAGGCGGTAGGCCCGCTGCCGGCTCTCCGACGTCACCGTCAGCACGGCCGTTGCGCCGGCCCGCAACTGGACTGGCAGCGAGGCCGTGCATCCGTTGCCGGTCGAGGGTGACTTCGGGCTCGCTCGCGGCGAGGGTGCGGGCGTTGGCGCCGCCGCCGGCCTCGTGCTCGTCGCGCTAGCCAGCGGCGAGGCGAGAGCCGTCGTTACGACCGGTGCGCTGGCCGGTTCGCCATCGGCTCCTTCGCGGCCGCCGCAGGCGATGGCTGTCAGCGCGACGAGCGCGAGGGCGAAACTGGCGGCGACCGGGCGAAGGCTCATCGGGCCATTCTGCCATCGAACGGCCCGCGAGCGGGCAAGGGCCGACCCTCGCGCCGTTACCGTAAGGCTGCCACGAACGGGCGCAGGTGCTGGTCGAGCTGCGCCCACTCCATGAGGAAGGCATCGTGGCCGTGGATCGAGTTGACGACGCCGAAGCTCACGGCATTGCCGTTCCCGCGCAGGGTCGCAGCCACGGCCTCCTCCTCCCGCAACGGATAGAGGATGTCCGAGTCGATCCCGAGGACGAGTGCTGGGCCGGTGAAGCCGGCCAGCGCCTTGGCCGCGCCGCCACGCTCTTGGCCTACGTCGAAGCGGTCCATCGCCTCGGTTATCCGGAGGTAGGCGTTTGCATCGAAGCGCTCGACGAGCTTGTCGCCCTGGTAGTGAAGGTAAGACTCGACATCGAAGCGCCCGGCGTCGGCCTCCGCGGGCGGGATGGCCCGCCGGCCAAAGCGCTCTTCAAACGAGGCCGACGAGCGGTAACTGATCATCGCGACCATCCGGCCGAGGGCCAGGCCGCGGTCTGGCGAGGTGCCGTGGAGCATGTAGTCGCCGCCGTGGAAGCTCGGGTCGTTCCGGATCGCCTGGCGGGCACACTCGTTGAAGGCGATGCACCAGGCCGAATGCGCCAGCCCACAGGCGATCGGGTTGATCGCGCGCACGAGTTCCGGCGCTTGCGCCGCCCATTCGAGCACTTGGAGACCGCCAAGCGACCCACCGGTGACGAGGGCGAGCGATCGCACGCCGAGCCCGCCGACGAGCGCGCGTTGGGCCGCCACCATGTCGCCCACCGTAACCGCCGGGAAGCGGCCGCCGTAGGAGCGGCCAGTGGCGGGGTCGATGGAGAGCGGGCCGGTCGTCCCGTAGCAGCTCGCGAGGAAGTTGGAGCAGATCACGGCGAACCGGTTGGTGTCCAGTGCGGCGCCCGGGCCGATGAGCGGGTCCCACCAGCCCTGGTCGCCCGCGGCGCGCGCGCTCCCGGTCAGTGCATGGCAGACGAGGACCGCGTTGTCGCCGGCGGGTGAAAGGTGGCCGTACTGTTCGTAGGCGACATCGACGGAGGCAAGCTCCGCCCCACTCTGGAGCGAGAGCTTGCCAATCGCCTTCACCTGTGTGGCGCTCGCGATGTTAGGCATGAGCCCTTTCCGCGTTAACTGGCCGCAAGCGCCTGTTCGAAGTCGGCGATGATGTCGTCGATGTGCTCGATCCCGACGGAGACGCGGACGAGATCCGGCGTCACGCCGCTCGAGAACTGTTCTTCCTCGCCAAGCTGCTGGTGCGTGGTCGAGGCTGGATGAATGACCAGCGTCTTGGCGTCGCCAACGTTCGCGAGCAAGCTCGCGAGCTTCACGTCCGAGATGAACCGCTTGCCTGCTTCCATGCCGCCCTTGATCCCGAAGTTGAGGATCGAACCATGGGCGCCGGGCCGCATATATTTCTTGGAAAGCGCGTACGACGGGTGGTCTTCGAGCCCGTTGTAATTCACCCAGGTGACCTTCGGGTGTTGCTGGAGCCATTTCGCGAGCGCGAGGGCGTTCGAATCGTGTCTCTCGACACGCAACGAGAGCGTCTCGAGGCCGACGAGGTTGAGGAACGAGTTCATCGGCGCCTGGCACATGCCGAGGTCGCGCAGCCCTTCGACGCGAGCGCGGATGATGAACGCGACGTTGCCCATGCCCGGGAAGTTGCCGAAGACGTCCCAGAACTTCATCCCGTGGTAGCCCTCGCTGGGCTCTGTGAACATCGGATGCTTGCCGTTGCCCCAGTTGAACGTGCCGCCATCGATGATCATCCCGCCGATGCTCAGGCCGTGGCCGCCGACCCATTTGGTGGTCGACTCGACGACGATGTCGGCCCCGTGCTCCAGTGGCCGGCAGCGATAGCCGCCAGCGCCGAACGTGTTATCGACAACAAGTGGGATGCCGTTCTTGTGGGCGATGGCGGCAAGCGCCTCGAAGTCCGGGATGTTGAGCTTGGGGTTGCCGACGGTCTCGACGTAGAGCGCCTTGGTATTCGCGTCGATCAGCTTCTCGAAGTCAGCCGGGTCGTCGCCATCGACGAACTTGACGCTGATGCCGAAGCGGGGGAAGGCGACCTTGAACTGGTTGTAGGTGCCGCCGTAGAGCAGCGAGGTGGAGACGATGTTGTCGCCGGCCTGGCAGATCGTTGCGAAGGCGAGGAGTTGAGCGGCCTGCCCCGAGGAAGTGGCGAGTCCCCCGACGCCGCCTTCGAGCGCGGCCATGCGCTTCTCAAAGACGTCGGTCGTTGGGTTCATGATCCGGGTGTAGATGTTGCCGAACTGCTGGAGGGCGAAGAGGGCCGCCCCGTGTTCGGCATTTTCGAAGACGTAGCTGGTGGTCTGATAGATGGGGACGGCGCGCGAACCGGTCGTCGGGTCCGGTTCTTGGCCGGCGTGGACTTGCAGCGTCTCGAACTGGGGCATGGGGAGACTCCTGAGGATGGGGAGAATGGAGCGCCAACGCTAGAAAGGGCGCCGGATTAAGTCAAGGAATACGCGGCCGGACGACCACTCGTACCCCACCGCCATCGGCCGCGAACTCGGGCGGGGGATTCCCGTTTCGTTCCAACTCGCGGCGGGCCAGTGGTATCCCGAATCCAAATCGCTGGACGAGCCCCACGACCTGCATCGCTTCTGCGATGTGTGGGTTCCTGTAGTCGACCGTGACGCCGTCTCCCAGGTTCGCTGGCGTCACCCGGCCGAAGACGCCGCCCGGACTCGAGATCTCGATCCGGTCGGAGTACCAGTAGACGCGGATCGGTGCGTTGCCGAGGTCGTAGGCTCGATGCATGAGGGCGTTGCGGACGAATTGCTGCAGCGCGGCCAGGGAGTAGTCGGACTGGCGGAGCTCAGTCGGCCGGCCCGCAAACTCCGCCGAAGTCGTGACGTTGGCGAAGAGCACCTCATCCATGACCCGGGCCTGCGCGGGGATCGTCCCGGCGATGACCTTCTGATTGACGATCGGGTCGGCGACGGTTGGGCCTGCAATGCGCAGAAACTGGATGTATGCGCCCGGGAAGAACCAACGCGGGTCCTTTCCGGCGATGAGCACCCCCATCGCCGTTGGGACGCCCTCGGGCGCGAGGAAGCGAAGGCTCGTCATTTGGAGGAGGAGTGGCCGCTGGTTGGCCTCGAGGACCTCCGGCGCAATCGCGGCTCGAAGGTAGTCGCGTTCGAAGAAGACGAGATCCAGGTCGTCGATTGAGGCATCCCAAATGGGGCTCAGGTCGAACGGCAGGTCGCGGGCGCGGCGGCGCTCGGCCAATCGGCGCTCCTCTTCCGGCGTGGCCAGGGCCCGGCGTGGACCCACGCGGACCCACGTCCGCCCCCGAAACCGGACTGGCGGCGCCGCTTGTGGCTCCACGACGACCGCCGCGATGTCACGGCCGCCGTCGATCTGAAGGCGCTGCACGGTCATCGACGGGATCGGGACGATCGCCCCGTCGTCGCGCATCCGGGAGAGCCGTAGGAGGAGGTCGTCCGTCACATCGAGCCCGGCCGGGGCTCCGTCGTCCCGCAGGCCGACAGCCACCAGCCCCGGTAGCCCATGGTTGGGCAAGTCGTTCGCGTAGGCGCAGATCGCTTCGCGCACTTTGTCCGGGTCCGATAGGCTCGCCTTGCGTTCAACGCGGTCCGACTCGAGGTCGCTGAGCAGTTCGCGGATTTCGACATCGTTCAGCGGCATGATCGGATCGTACACCCCACCGCGGCCTCGTGGGGCCCTGCTACACTCGCGGCATGGAACCGTTCACCGTCGCCTGTTGCCAGATCCGCGCCCACGACCTGGAAGACGCCGGGGCCAACCTCGCGCAGATCCTCGACGCGCTGGACGAGGCAGGTCGCGCTGGCGCGCAACTCGTGCTCCTCCCCGAGTGCGCCTATCCGGCCTATTACGTCCGCGACGCCGACCCGTATGCCCGGCCCGGCGTACGGCCGTTCGCCGAGGCCTGCGCCCTCTTTGGCGCGAAGGCGAAGCAGTATGGCTATTGGCTCGCTGCCGGCATGGCGGCCCCCGGCGCAGGTGGCACGCTGACCAACAGCGGTGTCGTCTTCGGCCCGGATGGCCTCGTCCGCGGGCGGTATGACAAGACCTTCCTTTGGCATTTCGACACCTTCTGGTTCGAAAAGGGCCGGGCGTACCCCGTGTTCGACGCCGGTTTTGCGAAGTTCGGCGTCCTCATCTGTGCGGATGGCCGCCAGCCCGAAGTCGCCCGGATGTTGCGCGTCAACGGCGCCGAAGTGATCTGCGACCTCACGGCGTGGGTCAGCTGGGCGCGCACGCCCGAGCAACTGACGACGACCCAGTGCGAATACCTCATGCCGGTCCGCGCTTTCGAAAACGGCGTCTGGGTCGCGGCCGCCGACAAGTGGGGGCCAGAGGACGAGACGATCGTCTACGCCGGGCGCTCCTGCGTGATTGGACCCGATGGCACGACGCGCGCCGCCGCAGCGAGCACGGGCAACGCCGTCGTCCTGCACCGGGTCGTCCCGGAGGCGCCGCTGACGGCGGTCCGCCGGCCGGCGCTCTATGGCTCGCTCACCGCGGAATTCGAGGCGACGCCGGCCGCCGCGCTCGAACGAGAGCCGGTTGTCCCGGCGGCAGGCGCTGGCCGGGTCGTGGTTTCGCCCGGCCCACGTGATTGGCACGCCGGCGAGGTCGCGCGCCGCTATCGCGCGTTGCGCCAGCAAGATGCCGACGTCGTGGTCTTTCCGGGGATGACTGGGCTGGATGGCTGGCAGGTGCAGCTTGGCGATGTCGAAGATGTCGTCCGCGACCTCGGCGGCGTGGCCGTCGTCCCCGTCCGGACCACAGGCTGCAACCTCAAGGAGAGCGTCGCAATCGTCACGCCCGAGCGGACCTTCGAGCACATCGTCACGCACGGCAAGGACATCGACCTGGGCGAGGCGCCCGCCCCGATCGTGCCGACGCCAGCGGGCAACCTTGGCGTCATGGCCGGCGACGAAGGCCTCGTCCCCGAAGTTGCCCGCTGCCTCGCGCTCCAGGGCGCGGACATCCTCACGTGGTCGCTCTTCGAAAGCCTGCCCATGGCCGAACGCGTGACGCGCTGCCGGGCCGACGAGAACCGGGTCTATGCTGCGGTCGCTTGGCCGGGCGGCGGCCTCGTTGCGAACCCGGACGGCGCACTGCTCACGGCCGTGCCGGAAGGGATCGAGGTGGCGATGGCTGCGCCGGTCCATCGCGCGATGAGCCGATGGAAGGAGAAGGCCCCTGGCACGCACGTCTTCCGGGACCGCACCCCGGAGGCATACGGCCCGCTCGTGAAGTAGCCACGTTGAGAAGAGGGCCGGCCGTGCGGCCAGCCCTCTTCCGATGTGCACTCCGTGGCGGTTAGGACCCGATCCGCCCGCCGCCGTCTTTCATGACGAACACCACCGACGGCCGAGGCTCCTTCGCATCTGGGAACTTGCTGCTTAGGTTGTCGAGCGCCGACCCTTCGCCGGGATGTTGGATCGTGACGAACAGCGTCTCGTCGCGGTCGTCGAAGCAGAGGCTCGCCGTCTCACCTCCGGGGACGCCGCTGAAGAACTGGCGGACGTAGCCCCGTTCTGGGCCTTCGACCGGCACGGCGTAGACGCCGTCGTTCTTCTTGAAGGTGCCGATCTGCCCGTCCGTCGCAATCCAGAGGTTTCCCTCGCGGTCGAACGTGATGTTGTCGGGCGACGAAAGCGGGCTCACCTTCTTGGGGTCGAAGCCTGCGAAGTAGGTGTTGGAATCGACCGCCGGGTCGCCGCAAAGCATGAACATGCCCCACCGGAAGCTCGTCGAGGCGTGGTCGCCGACGGACTCGAGTTCGATGATGTGGCCGTGCTTGTTTTCGGCCCGCGGGTTGGCCTTATCGATGCCGGCGTTGGTCCCCGTGCCGCGCCGCGTGTTGTTGGTCATCACGCAATAGACCTTCCCGTTCTTCGGGTTCACTTCGATGTCCTCGGGCCGGTCCATCTTCGTGGCGCCCACCGCGTCGCCCGCTGCACGCGCCCGGATCACAACGTCGCCCTGGTCCGTGAACCCGTTCGCGGCCGTCAGCTTTCCCTGGCCGAAGACGAGCGGCAGCCACGCGCCCGTCCCGTCGTCGTTGAACTTGGCGACATAGAGCGTCCCGCTGGCGAGGAGGCGCTTGTTCGCCGATCGGTCGGTCGCGTCGTACTTGCCAGCTGAGACGAACTTGTAGACGTAGTCGAAGCGCTCGTCGTCGCCCATGTACACCACCGCGCGGCCATCCGGCGCGATGACCGTGCTGGTTGCCTCGTGCTTGAAGCGGCCAAGGGCCGTGTGCTTCATCGGGATGCCCGCCGGGTCCTCCGGGTCGATTTCGACGACCCAGCCGAACTTGAACGCCTCGTTGGGCTCCTTGCCAAGGTCGAAGCGGTCGTAGAACCGCTCCCACTTGCGCTCGCTCGCCTTAGCGGGGAGGCCATACCGTGTGTGAGCGGCCTTGGTCTTGGCGTCAGCAACGTTGTCGTTGTTGGCGAAGTACTGGTTGAAGTTTTCTTCGCAGGTGAGGACAGTGCCCCATGGGGTTTGGCCCGCCGCACAGTTGTTCAGCGTGCCGTCGACGAACTGGCCCCAGGGGTCGGTCGACGTCTTCAGCATCGGATGCCCGGCCGCCGGGCCATCAAGCATCGTCCGGCTGAAGCCGCTGATCCGGCGGTTGTGCCAGCCGTTCAAGACGTAGCGCCACGAGCCGCGGTAGCGCTGGATATCGACGATCGTGAGGCCATGCGCCGCGAGCTCGACATCGACCTGCTCCTTGGTCGGGTTGTCGGCGCTGTAGCCGGGGAACATGATGTCGGGGTTCGTGTATTCGTGGTTCACGACCAGGTACCCGTGCTTCGCATCGCGCGGGTAATAGCCGATGTAGTCGCAGTTATAGCCAAACGAGCGGAGTTGGCTCTCCTTGGTCACCTTGCCGAACTCGAAATCCGGGCCATCCAGCCAGAGCTTGTCGCCCCAACGGATAAGGACTTTCGACGTGTAGCCAGGTGCGGCCTTGACCTGATCGGCGCCGTCGAGGCCGATCGGCGTGAACGTGATGCTGCTCGCCGCCTGAGCCGCCGCTGTCGACGGGGCGCCGGCGCCCGTTGTCTTTAGGACGAGCAACCCGGCGGCGGTCGTTGCCGAGGCGGCGAGGAACCCACGGCGGTTGGCAAACCGGTGGAGGATGGCCCCGAATGGTTCGTTCGCCGAATCGTTCGGGGGTGTGTGGGCGCACTGATTGCCGCAGCCCCACCGGCAGCGGTCGGGAGTGGCATTGCACATCGGGTCGATGGTGTCGATGAGGTCGTCTTCGCTTGGGCGGAAGGGCACGCGTACATCCGGAGGGAGTGTCGGGTTGCGGAGGACTGCAGCCCGCCCCGGCACCGTAGGAACGTACGATTAATCAGCGGCCAACAACGCATGAACGCAAAATCAACGGGCAGTTAACGGATCAGCCCGAGCGCGGTTGCAAGACCATCACGGTGAGCTCGGCCGGGAGTTGCGACTTGGTCACCGTGATCCGGGCTTGTGGTTCCGGGTTCGCGCCCGTCTCCTTCAGGAAGCTGTCGAGCGGGTCCAACTCCAGGCGTTCTTGATCCGTCCGGTAGTGCATCGGGATGACGATCCGCGGGTCGACGGCCGTCATGATGTCCTGTGCGGCAGCCGCGAGCACGGAGCCACCGCCGCCCACGGGCAGCAGCAGGATGTCCACGCCCTTCACGCCGTCGAGGTCCGCGCTGGTCGGCTTGGGGCCGGGGACGCCGAGGTGGGCCACCTTGATGCCGTCGAGCTCGAAGACGAACGCGACGTTGCGCTTGCCATCGGGTCGCTTCATCGCGACGCCCGAGACCAAGATCCCCCCGACTTCGAATTCGCCCGGCGCATCGAGCACGCGCGCTTCGGCTGGGACGGAGTCGCGGTAGCCGTAGTCCGGGTCTCCCACGCGGGAGATGGTGACGACATCGCCGCTGAGCTTGCCCGTCTTGTAGCCGCTTTCGGGGGGGCACGGGTCGGTGATGACGGCGCCTTCACGCCCGCGCAGCCGGAAGCAGGTCCGGCCCAGCCAGGTAATTTCCATCCCACCAGTCTATGTCAAGGCCGGGACAGAGGACAGAAACTGCATAGGCGCCTTAGCGTTCGAGCAGCAGCGCCACATCGGTCCCGCCGACGCCGAGGGCCGTCACCATCACGCAGCCAGCCTTCTCTTCGCGACTCGTCTTCGCATAGGCGAGGTCGAGGTCCTGTTCGGGCGTCTCGAAACCCGTGATCGCGAACACGTGGTCCCGCCGCATGCTCTCGACCGCGAGGGCCGCGCCCAGGCTTCCGCTGGCTGCCAGCGCCCCGCCGAGCGCGCCCGCGTGGGCCGTGACCGTGAGGTAGTGGGCATGCGTCCCGAAGATCCGCCGGACGGCGTAGCCCTCCGCGAAATCCACCGTTGGCCGGCCGTCGGCACAGGAGACGAGCAGGTCCACCTGATTCTGAAGGTAGCCGGCCGCCCCGAGGGCATCCTGCTGAGCTCGGCCGGCTTCGGCGGCATCTGAGATCGCCAGGGGTTCCGCAAGCGGGTCGAAATTGATCGCGGACCCCGCCACCCGGGCGAGGGCGGGCGCCCCGCGCGCTTGCGCGTGTGCCGGAGCTTCCACGACGACGTAGGCGGCTGCCTCCGCCGGCGTCGCGCCAGCGTGGGCCGCGTCAAACGGCCGGCCGGGCTCGCGTGAGGCGAAGCCTTGAGCCCTGAGGTGGTCGAGCAACGGACGTTGCAGCCCCTGGGCGGCCCCGGCGATGACGACTTCGGCCTCGCCGCGTTCCACCATGCGGCAAGCGGTCGCGATCGCTACCAGGCCGCTCGCCTCCGCCCCCCCGACCTCCAAGACGGTCCCACGTACACCGAACATCCGGGCGACGGTCTGTCCATATGGGACGAAGAGCGTGGCTTGGCCGGGCGCACGGTAGGCGAGGCCATCGACGACGGCGAAGCGGCGGGCGTCGCCGGAGCCGGCGCCCAACCCCGCCGATTCAACCGCCTGCAGCGCGGCGTCCATCGCGAACAGGGCGCCGCGGTCCAACACGTGGATGAGGTTGCGCGGGATCTCGGGGTGCGGCCGGTAGCTCTCCGGGACGGGCGCCGCCTGGAAGGTTGGCTCGTCGCCGTCCGGTGACCACGGCTCCCCCGCGGCCGTCCTCGCGGTCAGCCGTTCCCACGCAGCGGCCACTCCCGACCCAGCGGCGGTGACGACGCCAATGCCCGTGATGACGGCTCCGCGTGGCTGTTCTGGCATCGGGTGGCTACTGCAACTCTTCGTCGAGGAACTCGTCGTCGTTTTGCCGCTTGCGCCAGAACATCAGCGCACCCACCACGGTGCCGATCAGCGCCAGGAATCCAAGCTTCTTCTTCATTTGGACCTCTCCTCCGGATGCCCGCCACGGAACACTCTCCCCGCCTACGGGGCATCCGATCTCTCAGTATAGGATTTCGGCTGGCGTTGGCGCGATCGGGAGGGTGTGCGGCTACGCGGGGACGATTCGCCGGCCCTCGACGGGAGCGCCGTCTTCGACGGTCCGAAGAAAATCGACCAGTTCGTGCGTGAAGGGCTCCGGCCGCGTGCTGGGGAGCCCGTGCCCGGCCCCTTTGAACACGCGGACGCGCGCCGCTGGCAGTTGCTGTGCCATGACGTCGAGGGCACAGAAGACGGGGTCGGCGTCACCGTCGCAGAGCAGCACCGGCATCGTCAGGCGCTCGCCGAGCAGGCCCGTGACGTCGCGGCGTTCGCGCCGCGTGTGAGCGGCGCCGAGAAACCCGTCGCTCGAAAGGCGGGCGTATCGCTCGCGGATCCCGTCGGCGAGAAACGGGTCTGCGATGTCACGCGCGAGCCGCTTGCCGAGCGCGGCTGCCCCGAACTTGCGGACCACCTCTTCGTTCTCCCGCATACCGCGCTCGCGCTCGCGGAAGCGGTCGTCGTAGTCCGGCCGCTCATACGCCGGGGAAGCATCGCTGATCACGAGCGCGGCCAGTGTCTCGGGAAAGGTGACTGCGTACTCCAGTGCGACCATCCCGCCGAAGCTACACCCCACCAGGGCGCAGATCTCCGTCTCGATCGACTGCAGCAGTTCGCGGACATCGAGCGCGTAGCGGGCGATGCCGTAGCGGTCGAGGCCCTCGGGCGCGCTCGACCGGCCGTGACCGCGCATGTCGGGGACGACTGCGAGGTAACCGGCGTGGACCAGTGCATCGATCTGGGCGCCCCACATCCGTCCTGTGGAGGTGAAGCCGTGGAGCAGGACGACCGGAGGGTTACCTTCGCGGCCGAAGCAGTCGTAGAAGAGGCTCTCGTCGTCCGATAGGCGGAGCTCAGGCATGCGCGCATCCTTCCCGGTGCCCATGTGGTCCCGAACGTCCGGGCCGCAACTGTAATGTGCGATGCATTGTACGAGCGATCCGGTCGATTACCATGACGCGAGGGGGGAGTGTTCGCTGCTCGTGGCGGCTCAATTTGTCGCGCTCACAGAAAAAGGCCGGCGCAAGCCGACGAATCAGGACGCCGTCGCCGTCCGGGATCTCGGCTATGGCTGGACCGTGCTCGTCGTCGCCGATGGCGTCGGGGGGCAGCGCGGTGGGGAGACCGCGAGCCAAGAAGCCGTCCAGTCGATCGTGAGCGACCTGGTCTACCTCGGTGTCCCGGACCCGGCTGGTTCGCTCCGGCGCGCCGTCACGGTCGCGAATCGGCGCGTACGCGATTTGGCCGCCGACCAGCAACAGCTCGCCGGGATGGCGACCACCGTCGTCATCGCCCTGGTGAAGGGGAAGAAGGCGTGGATCGCGAGCGTTGGTGATTCGCGCGCCTACCTCTGCGATGGTGTTACTTCCCGTGTCCTCACAGAGGACGATAGCTGGGTCGCGGAGCAGCTCCGCGCGGGCCAGATCACGGCCGAGGAGGCTGCGGTCAGCCCCTACCAGAACGTCATCACCAAGGGCATTGGCGTCGAAGACGGGCTCACGGTCGAAAGGATCGTTGAAGCGTGTGTCGGCGGCGGCGAGGCCTTGCTGCTCTGCTCGGACGGCTTGTATCGCACCATGCCTCCGGACGCGTTCTCGATCGCGGCAACGGCCGACGATTTGGACCGGGCCGCGCAGGAACTCGTGGACCGCGCCAACGCGGCCGGCGGCCCCGATAACATCTCAGTCATTGTTTTCCGGATGGGAGACGGGTCGGCGGGCTAAGTCGACCCGGTTTCGTCCACTTGGTCCCAACTCAGAACCGTCAGCGTGTGCGTCCCCTTGAACCCTTTCAGGTTCGATGAGCGGGCCTCGCCAAAATCGAATTCGCCGGAGGCTGTCACCACTTCGCGCATGAGCGCCGAGATCAAGATCTCGCCGCCCTTGGCCTCGGCCGAGACGCGGGCAGCGAAGTTGACCGCTGATCCGAAGATGTCGTTCTCATCCCAGAGCACCTCGCCGACATGCAGCCCGATGCGGACGCGGATCTGACCGTACGGCCCATCGGCGGCTTCGCTCAGGCGGCGCTGAATGGCGACGGCGCAGTTCAGCGCGTCGCGGGCGCTGGCGAAGAGGACGAGGAAGCCGTCGCCCATCCGCTTTGCTTCGTACCCACGGAACTCTCGAAAGCGCTCCCGGAGGATAATGTTGTGGGCGTTGATGACCTTGTACGCCTCACGTTCGCCCTGCTCCGAGACCATGGCGGTGGACTGCTCCAGGTCCGTGAACATAATCGTCAGCGTGCCGCCGGGCCCGAGGTTCTGGCCCTGCCACACGCTGTGAATTCCCCCTGGGGACGTCCCGGGGCGGGGAGCCGTGGCCGACCGGTTGGCGGGAGCCGGCGCAGCCGCCTTGGGCATAAAGACGATCGTTCCCGTCGAGACCTCGTCGCCGACGATGTCGATGAACGTGTCGGCGATGGTGATGGTGTCGCCGGTCAGGAGTCTGGCGCTGCCCGTGATCTGTTGGCCATTGACGAGGACCGGGTTGCGGCCGCCGAGGTCGGTGATCGTCAGCTCGTCCTCGGTCTCGCCGGGCGAGATCCGGATGTGGCGCCGGGAGACGTACTGGCTCGGCACTTGGATGTCGCACGCGGCATCGCGGCCGACGACGACGGGCGCGCCGGCAAAGGAATACTCCACCGGCGGCTCCCCCGGTGCGCGGATCACGATCGTGCATTCCATGGCTGCGCTGCCACGCCCCTTCTTGCGTCCCCGCCAGGATACGGGACGCGGGAGCGTCGTCACAATGGAAGGCTTCACATTGGGGTTGCATTCGGGCGGAAGATGCGCGCAGCCCTCAACATTGGTAGCGTGTGGCCGAATATGGCTTCGTGAGCGGTCTTCGCTCGGCAGTGAGAGTGCGGATGGCCGATAGTAGCTTCGAGGAACTCGCCCCTGGCTCCGTCCTCAACCATTGGGTGTTGGACGAGCCGATCGGCGGCGGCGCGATGGGCATGGTTTGGCGTGGCTCGGACCGCCGCGATGGCAGCCGCGTGGCCATTAAGCTGCTCGCCCCGCAGTTTCAGGCCGACCCCAGCTTCCGATCACGCTTCGAGCGCGAGGCCCACCTCGCGACACTCCTGAAGTCCCCCTACACGGTCCAGACGCATGCGTTCGGGCGCGACCGCGGGTTCTACTTCATTGTCATGGAGTATGTCGAAGGTGACCCGGTCGACAAGCTCCTCGCCAAAGGCCCAATCCCGCTCGATGAGGCCCTGGAAATCGCCACCGACACGGCGCGCGCGCTTGAGGCCGCCGCCACCCAGCGCATCGTGCACCGTGACTTGAAGCCCTCGAACATCATCGTGAACCCGGACGGGGCTGCGAAGCTCGTGGACTTCGGGATCGCCGGGCAGACGATCACCAAAGACACGTCGGGCGGTTTCGCGGGCACGGTCCAGTACGCCGCGCCGGAGCAGCAGAAGGGCGAGTCGGACCACCGCACCGACGTCTATTCGCTTGGTGCGACGCTGTTCCACATGCTCGCTGGCCGGCCGCCCTACACCGGCCGCACGAACCGCGAGATCCTCGCGCAGCACCTCCACGCGCCGTTCCCCGCCGCCTTGCTCGCGCTCCAACCGGAGCCAGTCGTCGACCTAATCCGGCGCTGTATGCAGAAGGACCCCGACGACCGCTATCAGTCGGCGGCTGAACTCGCCGGCGCCCTCGAACGCGTCCGGACCCGCCTCCTCCAGGCGATGGCGACGATCCCGCCGGCGATGCCGGGCCCAGTCTCGACGACGCCTGAGCCCGACGACGACGCCACCGGGACGCTGGTCTTGCCCGGTTCGGGAGGATCGCAACCAGCACCGGATGCGACCGTCGTGTTCGCTGCGGGCAGCGTTGGCGGTGGCTCACTGCCGCCGATGCCGCGTCCGCCAGCACCACCGGCGGCCACCATCGCCTCAGCCGGCGCGCTCGCATCGAGCGGCGCGCTCGATGCACCCCCCACCGCGGGCACAGTCGTGTCGGCTCCAGCCGCGACAGCCCCGGTGGCCCGCGCGCCCCAGCCTGTCGTTGCCCCACCGGCCCCGCCGGCCGCAGTTCCGCCCCTGGCCGCACCGAAAGAGGGCGGTGGCGGAGGGATGGGGAAGATCTTGCTCTTCGCCCTGGGAGGCGTGGTCGCGATTGGTGTGGCCGTTGGCGCCATCTTGGCCCTTGCGGGCGGTGGCGGAGACGATGACACTCCCGCGGTTCCCGTGGCATCCGCGACGCCAACCGGACAAGGTGGAAGCGCGACCGGGACCGCATCGGCGAGCCCGAGCGGGACCGCTTCAGCGACGACCACCGCCGCCGCCAGCGCGACGACTGCCTCTCCCTCGCCAGCGGCGACGACGGCCGCGCCGAGCCCAACGCCGACCACGGCACCTCCGACCGCCACCCCGACACAGGTCCCGCCAACGCCCGTGCCTACTCAGGCGACGCAGCCGCCGCCGACAGCGACGCCCACGCGGCCCGCGCAGGCGAACTTCAGCTTCGCCGGCTTTAGCGGCGGGTCGAACTGCCCGAGCGTGGTGACGGCCAACGTCAGCTTTAGCAACGCGTCCGGCCAGACGGTTTCGGGCAGCTGGACCTACAACGGCGGCCCCTCTGGGATTGGCGTCCAGGCCCAAACGGTGACGGGCGCCGGTACGGTCGGCTTCTCGACGTTCGCCACGCCGCCTCCGGGCACCTACGTATTCACGGCGACGGTCGCGGGCGCTCCGGTGGCGAGCGGGTCGATCACGGTTACCTGCGGCTAACTCGCGACCGAGTCTGTCCGCGGTGGCCGTCACGCCCCGGAGTGTTGCGTCTTCGTGAGTTCGCGGAGCGCCCGTAGCTGCGGGATGTGGTCGCCGTCGTGGACCGTGAAGAAGAACCAGGCGCGGCTCGGGAGCTCTCCGAACACCGCATGCGGCACCGTCGCGGCGAGGTTTGGCGGCTCTGGGAGCGACGCCGGGAGGCCAGCGAGGGCCACCGACTAGCGAAGCAGGAGCCTCCGGGTGGTCTCGAAGTCCTCCGTCCCTTCGGCCAAGACGCCGCGCGGGTCCTTGGCGACGGTTTCGGCTCGGGACGTCGTGGTGTGGGTCGTGATGGGTCGTACTACAGTACGCGCCGTTAGAACGGGAGGCCCTTGAGGCCCCAGAGGTTGCGCGCCAGCGAGACGCGGCCGAGGTGGCCGTTGCCGTGGCCGATGAGGCCGTGGCCCATCGCTTCCATCCGGGGGACGTCGCCCCAGGGGCGGATGAATTGGGGCGACGCGAGGTACTCCATCGACATGGCCGCGACGCGCGGGACGACGGCGGCCTTGACCGCGAGGGTGTACTTGGTGAACTCCGCCGGCTCGGGGAAGTCGAGGCGGTAGGCGTCGTCCGGGTCTTGGCCCGTGCCTTGGTCGACTTTCGGGAGGCCCCAGGCTTCGTGGAAGCCTTCCTTCAGCCAGACTGGCTGCTCACGTTCGAAGACGAAGTGGAGGATGTTGTCGATCGTCCGGGCGGTGTGCCAGATGTCCCAGCCGATCGAGTTCGTGCGCGCGCCGTGGGTGTCGTTGAATTGGTCCCGCGTGAGGTCCGCGGCGCCCCATTCGCAGTAGAGCAGCAGGCGGTCGATGAGGACGGCGTACTGGGCGGGCATTGTGGGCGGGTTGCCGAAACCGGGCAGGTTAGGCATTGAGGGTGTCCTTGAGCGGGAATACGTGGACTATGCGGGCGCCGGTGCGGCGTCGCAAGCGCTCGGCCTCCGTCGCGAGGCGGGTGATGCGTCCGCCGGTGTCTGGTACCGTCACACGATGGCTGAACAGTCTTGGGACCCGAACAACTACGCCCATCATGCCCGCTTCGTCGCCGACCTGGGGATGCCCGTTGTCGAACTGCTCGCGCCGAGGCCGGGCGAACGCGTCCTCGACCTCGGCTGCGGCGACGGGGCGCTGACGGTGAAGCTGGTGGAGCTTGGCTGCGAGGTCGTCGGGGTGGACGCGAGCGCGCCCCAGATCGAAGCGGCGCGTGCCCTCGGCCTGGAGGCTTACACCGTCGACGGCCACGAGCTGGCGTACGCGAGCGAGTTCGACGCCGTCTTCAGCAACGCGGCGCTCCACTGGATGAAACGCGACCCGGATCGGGTGATAGCGAACGTATACCGGGCGCTCAAGCCGGGCGGGCGATTCTGCGCTGAGATGGGCGGCGCGCACTGCGTGGAGACGATCTATCAGGGATTGGCGTCGTGTTTGGCCCGCCGAGGGATCGACGCGGCGGCGCTCAACCCGTGGTTCTTCCCGGCGCCGGAGGACTACGGCGCGCGGCTTGAGCGTGCCGGGTTCCGAATCGCGGAGATCAAGCACTTTCCGCGCCTGACGCCTTTGCCGACGGACATCGCGGGCTGGCTCGGGACGTTCGCGCAAGTGTTTCTCGGGGCAGTCCCCGAAGCGAAGCGGCCAGGCTTCATCGCCGAGGTCGTCGAAGAGCTGCGGCCGGCGCTCTGCGATGCGGCGGGGAGCTGGACAGCGGACTACACGCGCCTCCGGTTTCTCGCCCACAAACCGGAGTGAGGCTCGTGTTGGGCTCAACGCTGCCGATGCGGGTTGATGAGCCTCGGTGAGCTGTGGGCTCATGGATCGCGATTTCATGAGCCTTGGCTCATCTGGCTCATTCCGGGCCGCAGGCGTCGTGGGGTTGCGGGCGGCCGTTGGGTGGGGCATACCGGCAGCGTAGAGCCGGGCGAGGGCAGCGCGAAGCACGAAGTGACGCTGAGTGTCCGGCGTGGCCGAGGGACTTGGCCTGGGCGGGGCGTGCTACGATCTTCGCCATGGCCGCAGCTCCGTTCGACATTGGTTCGTACATCGAAGTTGACCCCTCTTGGCACGACGGTTGGCCCTACATTCGCGGCACCAAGCGGACCGTCGCGACGGTCGCTGGGTGCCACCAAGATGGCATGTCGGCCGCTGAAATCGCGCATGAGCTGTATCTGACGCTGCCGCAGGTTCATGCGGCGCTGTGTTACTTTCTTTCGAACCGCGAGGCAATAGAAGAGGCGGTGACCGCGGCGGACGAGGCGTTCTTGCGGAACGCGGCCGCGGCCCGCACCCGCTTGCCGGTCGCGTGAGCTTTCCTCTGTACTTTGACGACGACTCGCGGGTGCGTGCGGTTCTTACGGCTCTCCGTGCCGAGGGCGTCGATGTCCAGACTTCGACCGAGGCCGGGCTCGAAGCGAGTCCTGACTCGGTGCACCTGGCGCACGCGGCAGCATCCGGGCGCGCGCTCGCTACGCGGGACGAGGTCGATTTCCGGCGGCTTCATCAGGAGAGCATCGACACTGGCCTCCACCACGCGGGCATCGTCCTCATTCAGCAGCGCTGGCGGCTCAGCGTCGGCGAGGAGATTAGGCGGATTCGCCAGTTGCAGCAGTCGTTCTCGACACCAGACATGGTTGATCGGATGGAGGACCTCACCGGCCGGAGCTAGCTTGAGGGCCTCGCTCCTCCGCGCGCGACAGCGCCAGCCCTGGCATAGTGCATGCGTGCGCGCGTTGATCGTCGCCAACGGGGAGCCTCCGTCTGAGGCGCTGCTCCGCGACCTCGCGGCCAAGGCGTCGATCGTGATCGCAGCGGACGGCGGGGCCGATAAGGCGCTGGCCGCCGGGGTCATCCCGACCGTTGTGGTCGGCGACCTCGATTCCGTCAGCCCGCGCACGCGCGCGACCCTCGATAGCCGGATCACGCATATAGATGACGCCGACTCGACGGACCTGGAGAAGGCAGTGACCCTCGCGCTCGACCGCGGGGCGACGGCGATCGACATCGTCGCCGCGGGCGGCGGCCGGGCCGACCATGCATTAGCGAACCTTTCGGTGCTTGTGCGCTATGGCGCGCGAGCGGAGATCCGCATCCATGACGACCTCTTCGCGATCCGGCGGGTCCACCACGAGGCCCGAATTGTCGCGGCCGAGGGGACGGTCGTCTCGCTCGTCGCCATCGGGCGCTGCACCGGGGTGACGACGATCGGCCTACGCTGGCCGCTGCGCGACGCGACGCTCGACTTTTCGCCGCTGGGCGTCCACAACGAAGTGGCGCTTCGCCCAGCAGCTGTCCGGGTGGGCACGGGCGACCTCTTGTTGTTCGAGGGCCGCTGGGTGGAAAAGCATTCGTAAACTGCGCCGTACCGTGTGCTGAGCCGGCCGTCACCCCGGATGGCCAGCGGGCCATATCCCTGGTGAAGCCGCCGCACGCCCCACATACCGCGGCGGCGAACAAGGAGTTTCACCATGGTCTCGTTCAAGTCCAAGGCCGCGATCTTCGGCCTCAGCGGCATCATCGCGGTCACCTCCGTTGCGGGCGTCGCGCTCGCGGAGGGCGGGTCTGGCCGTCACGGGCAGAAGCATGTCGCGGGCATCGCGATCAGGCACATCGTGGAAGAGTCTGGCCTGGACGCGTCGGTCTTCAAGGAGGGCGCGAAAGCCGGCAAGTCCATCGACCAGGTCCTCACGGAAAACGGGCTCGACCCCGACACGATCGAAGCGGCGCTGCTGGCGGAGCTCGACGCCAAGCTCGATGAGCGTGTCGCCGACGAGAAGATCACGCGCGAGAAGGCGGACGAGCTCGCGGCGAAGGCGGCGACCGGCCTCGACAAGCTGATGTCGGCGACGCCGGACCCGGACAGGCGCGGCGGCGGACACCTGAGTCAGGGCGTCCGTGGCCTGCTGAAGGTCGCGGCTGACACGATCGGCGTCACTCCGCAGGAGCTCGCCACGGAGCTGAAGGAGGGCGACACGACGATCGCCGAGGTCGCGACTCAGAACGGTGTCGACCCGCAGGACGTGATCGACGCGATGGTGGCCGCCGCCAACGCGAAGATCGACGAGGCCGTGGCGAACAACAAGATCACAGCCGAAAAGGGCGACGAACTGAAGGAGCGTTCGGCCGATCGGATCGCGAAGATCGTGAACGAGGGGCTGCGCCGGGAGCGGTAAGCTCGGGCTCTCGACGTTCAGACATGGGACGACGGGGAGGCGATCGCCTCCCCGTCGTCTTGTGTTCTAGGGCGCTTTGAACTCGTGGCTCTTGTGGGCGCCGTCGCAGAAGGGCTTGTTCTGCGATTGGCCGCAGCGGCAGAGGGTCATCCGGTTCCGCGTTTCGAGGGCGACGCCGTCGGCGGTCTCCATGGTGATCCCACCGCGGACCCAGAGGGGGCCATCGGGCACGGGCGCAATCGAGGGCCGGTACTCGGGCTCGATCGCGGCGCCCCTGGCGTCGTGGGCGACCAGGCGGCCAGAGGGGCAGTTCTGGGCCATGCGGATGACTTGCGCCTTGACCTCGGGGTCGCCGGTGTTTTCGGCGAGGTCCCAGACGTTGGCGAAGCGTGTGCCGCAGAAGCCTGCATCGGCGCAGAGGGTGGTGTCGTCGGTGACGCTCATCCCGTCGCCCGCCAGCGTTTCGCGGCGCGAGGCGCCCGGTTCGCGGCTGGCGGTGAGGGCGCCGTCGAAGCCGTTCGAGGCGTGTGTGCCGTCGCAGAACGGCTTATTCGCCGAGCCGCCACAGCGGCAGAGGGCGTAGCGCTCTTCGACCTCGTAGCCGTCGGGCCGTTCGAGGACGGGTTCCCAGGCGAGAGGCTCGCCGTGGACCGATTCCGCAGGCCGGCGGCCGTTGAGGGGCACGCCGCCCGTGACGATGTAGGGTCCCGTCGCTGTGATCCGGATGTGTGCTGCCATGCTCGCGCCTCCGATGGCTGTGTTTGGCTTAGTTGAAACGGATTGTGCCGTCCATTTCCCAAATGAGGAGTTCGGCGCCAGCCGGGCCGGCCGTCGCTCGCAACCCGCTGCCCAGGGTGACGCGCGCGGCGTCGCCTTTCAAGAGGGATTCTCCCGTGCTGAGCTTTACCTCGCCGTCGGCGACGTAGACGTGGTTGAACGGCGAGTCCGGCACGGCGATCGCTTCGCCGGGCTTCAGCCTCCCAACCCAGAGGGTCGCGCCCTCCTGTTTGATGGCGATGGCCGACTCGTGGCCCCGCCCGGAGGCGAGGGGGACGAGCCCGCCCTTGGCCAGCTCGCTGTTGATGTCGAGCTGTTGGTAGCCGGGCCGGATCTTGGCCGCGTCGGGGACCACCCACATCTGGACGAGCTCGACGGGCGCGGCCTTGGTGGCATTGATCTCGGAGTGGAGGATGCCGGTGCCGGCGCTCATCTTCTGGGCAAGGCCGGGATAGATGAGCCCGACATTGCCTTCGCTGTCTTTGTGTTCAAGCTCGCCGCGCAGCACCCAGGTGACGATCTCCATGTCCCGGTGGGGATGGGTGCTGAAGCCGGTGTCGGGCGCAATGACGTCGTGGTTGCTGACGAGAAGGAGGCCGAAGTGGGTGTTGTTGGGGTCGTAGTGACGGCTGAAGCTGAACGAGTGGTAGGCCTCGAGCCAGTCGATGCGCGTTTCGAATCGCTCGGTCGCGCGGCGGATGTCGATGGCTTGGGTGAGCGTCTGGGCCAACTGCGGCCTCCCGTGGTTGTTGCATGTGCAACGATAGACGTTGTTCGTTGCTTTTGCAACCACTTTTGCGAGAGAATCAGGGACGTCATGGGATGTCCGTCGCCGGATCAGGTTGCAGCTTGGCGCACGTTTCTCGAAGCGCACGCCCGCGTGACCGCGGAGCTCGCGGCGGAGCTTGAGGCGGAGGCTGGCCTGCCACTGACCTGGTACGACGTGCTCGTGCAGCTTTCTGAGGCGCCGGACCACCGGTTGCGGATCACCGACCTCGCGAACCGGGTCTTGCTTTCGAAGGCGGGCCTCAGCCGGCTGGTCGACCGGATGGCGGAGACGGGGATGGTCGCCCGCCAGCCGTGCCCGGAGGACCGCCGGGGCACGTTCGTGCAGATGACGGAGGCCGGTCAGCGGGCGCTGGAGCGGGCCGCACCGATCCATCTGCGAGGTGTGGCGGAGCACTTCACGGGGCGGATGGGGGCGGAGGAGCTGAAATTGGTGGCCGAAGCGCTGGCGAAAGTTGGCCGTTCGGCCTGAGCCCGTAGGCGCGGCTCCCCTACGCTGGGAGGATGCGACCAACCGGCCGGGCGCTTTCGATTTGGGTCATTGGGATTATCGGCATCGGGGCCATCCTGACGGGCGTGGCGCTCGGCAGCCGGCTGAGCGATGCCGAGCGGGGCGAGATGCAGGCGCTGATCGCGATCATCGCCCCGGCGGTGGAGGGCTGGCCGGAGGGCAACGGACTTCGGATCGTGGGGCCCGGGGCGGAGGATGTCTTCGATGTCGGGAAGGATCTCCGGTTTGGCGAGCCGATGTGGTCGCCGGACGGGACGCGGTTGATCGTGAGGGTTGTCGGGAACCTCGAAAGCGAGAATCTCAGCTTTGAGTTCCGGATGTACGACACCAAGGCGCGCTTGCTTGCCGTCTGGGAACAACCGAGCGACGAGCCGATGAGGGCTGGCTGGTCGCCTGACAGTGCGACGGTCGCCGTGGCGGGCTCGCGGGTCTACTTCTTTTCGAACGTCCTGAAGCTGCAACGGGAATCGGAGGCCCTCGGTCTGCCAGCGAGCCTGACCCCGCGCCCGGCCTGGGATCCACAGTCGCGGGTGGTCGTTGTCCAAGGTGGCGGCCAGGCTGTCGCGGTGGACCGGCAAGGTGTCGCAACGCGCTTCGCGCTCGAAGAAGGGGATCTGGCCGCATGGCTGACGAGCGGCGAACTGGCTATCGGGTCGCGGTCTGGGGTCGCGCAGGCGAAGATCTGGGACCCGGCTACGAAGGCGATGTCGGAGCGGGCTCTCGCCATCATTGATGGCACGCCATTCGCGCAGGAGGCGAAGCGCCTCGCGGCGACGACGGCGATCCGGGGAGTCAACGTCTTGGCGACCGCCGACGGGGATCACGCCTGGTCGAGTTCGGAGCCTGAGGGACCGACCGGGCCATGGACTGCGAGTGTGTCGGCGGGACCGATGGAAGCCGCGGCTGTGGTGACACGCAAGCTGGGATTGACGTACGGCTTGCCGCGCGGGCAGTGGGTGGACGTCGTCGTCCGCTGACGCCACTCGCCCTCGACCCGCTCGCAACGATCGCGGAACGGTTGCGTCCGCTACTCTGATTGCGAGTGGAACAGCGACGACGGTTCATTGTGCGGGGGACGGTCCAGGGCGTTGGGTTTCGTGACTACGTCATGAAGCGTGGGCGTTTGCTGGGCCTCACGGGCTGGGTGAGGAACCTGCCCGACGGCCGGACGGTCGAGGCCGTCGCCCAGGGGGATGGCCCCTCGCTTGAGGCGTTCGCCGAGGACTTCATGCGCGGCCCGCGGGGCGCGCGTGTGACCGAGTTTCAAGCGCAGCCTGAGCCAGCGGACGCGAAGCTGAACGGCCCGTTCGCGATCAAGAAATAGGCATTTCGTGCGTTGGCCGTCACCTCGCCGCCGGTCTGGGCCATTGATGGGGTGGAAGAAGCGCTTCTCCCGGCAACATCGAGAACTTTGACGGGAGCACACCCATGTTTCGCAGCATTCGCACGGCCATCCTGGCGGCAACCGGGACGGCCCTCGGCGCGGCCGTCCTCGGCGGCGCCCTCATGAGCACGACCACGCCGGCCTCGGCGGAGGTCGACCCACCCTGGCCGAACGGCGTCTATGGCGTCCCGACCGACTTCGAAGCCGGGGCGACCAACGGCTGGTACTTCTGGAAGGACCTTGACGGCGGGTTCCGGCTCTGCTCGACGACGCCGTCGGCGCTGAGCCACCCCTTGGAGGCGACGTTGATCACGAACGGCACGTTCCACGACGTGGAGATGGTGGCGGAGGAGGAGGCGGACGACATCCGGCTTTCCGCGAACAAGAAGCGGCTGACGCTGCGCTTCGACACGCACAACGGCGTCGACTGCGCCATCTTCAAGACGACGGGGACACGGCTCAACCTGCGGCTGAAGGAGTTCGGCCACTTGGTGCCGAAGAGCCACATCTTCGTCGGCCACGACAACAGCAATCCGCCGGCGAACCCGTGGACCATCAGGCGGTAGCGGCTGGAGGGCGCGGGCGCGGCAATCCAGCGCGGCGGGCGGGATTCGGGAGAGGAGCCCGCCCGTCGTGGCGTGTCGGACTCAGGGACAGTGGGTTTGGAGGGCGGTCCGGCCGATCGAGACCTCGCCAGATGGTGTAACCGCCCGTACTTCGACCTCAAGCGTACCCTCGGGGCAGGGACTGAGACCCGGGACCACGAGCTCCGTCGCATCGGCGGGCGTCAGGGCGTCCACCAGCGTCATCCCGCCGCGAACGACGACTACGCGGAACGCTTTCTCGATCCGGGAGTTGTCGACCCAAGCGACGCACGGCGAGGGCTCGAACTGGATGGCGACGCGGACCTTCTCGTCCGCAGGCACACAGTCAGACGCCCGTGCGGGAGTGGCGGCTGACGCGGTTGCCTCCGTGGCGGTCTCTGACGAGCAGCCGGGAAGGGCAGACGTCACCGCCAGCGCGATCAACCCGAGCAAAAGGCGGCCGGCCATCAGCAAAGTCTACGCGTCGGGGAGGCCCATTTGGCCGTTCTGGCCCGGCGCGGTGCCGTTCGCGTCGGCTGCACGGGCCTTCTTCTCCTCTTCCATGGCGAAGGTGGCGATGCTCGCGACCTGATCGCCTTCGGCGACGCTGAAGACGCTGACCCCCTGCGTGTTCCGGCCGATGCGGCTGATGCTGTCGACGCGCGTCCGGATGACGATGCCGTCACGGGAGACGAGGAGCAGGCCGTCGCGGGGGTCGACGGTCTTGCAGGCGGCCAGACGGCCGGTGCGGTCGGTGATGTTGAGCGTCTTGACGCCTTGTCCGCCCCGGCCCTGAAGGGGGTATTCGCTCAACGGCGTCCGCTTGCCGAAGCCACGCTCGGAGATGATGAGGAGGTCCGCGCCGTCGTCGAGGGTTTCGACGCCGACGACGTAGGCGCCCTGGCCGAGCTTGACGCCGCGCACGCCCCCGGACTCGCGGCTGGCGTCGCGGAGGTCGTCGATCTTGAAGCGGATCGCCTGGCCGTCGCTGGTGATGAGGAGGACGTGCGTCTCGTCGGTCGCGAGCTTGGCGGCGATGAGCTGGTCGTTGTCGTCGAGGCGCATGGCTTTCTTGCCGTTGCGGCGGACCTCTTCGAACTCGCTGAGCTTGGTCTTCTTGATGACGCCTTCGCGGGTGGCGAGGAGCATGAAGGCTGAGGTGTAATCCTGGACGGCGACGATGGCGGTGACGCGCTCGCCGGACTCCATGTCGATGAGGTTGACGACTGGGGTGCCCTTCGACTGCTTCTTGAGGTCGGGGATGTCGTAGGCGCGGAGGTGGTAGACCTTGCCCTTGTCGGTGAAGAAGAGGAGGTTGTCGTGGCTGTCGCAGACGACGAGCTTCATGACGGCGTCTTCTTCGCGGATTTGGGCGCCGCGGCTGCCCTTGCCGCCGCGCTGCTGGAGGCGGAACTCTTCGAGCGCCATGCGCTTGATGTAGTTGCGAATACTGAGGGTGAGGACGCTTTCTTGGTGAGGGACGAGGTCTTCTTCTTTGAAGTCCTCGGCGTCGGCCTCGACGATCTCGGTGCGGCGCACGTCGCCGTACTTCTTCTTCATTTCCTGGGCGTCGTCTTTGATCAACTGGTCGATCTTCCGGGGGTTGGCGAGGAGGTCTTCGAGGTAGGCGATCTTCTTGATGAGCTCTTCGTACTCGTCCTGGAGCTGCTGGCGTTCGAGCTGGGCGAGACGGCGGAGCTGGATCTCGAGGATCGCGCGGGCTTGCAGCTCGCTAAAGGTGAAGGGATTGGAGCGCGTGAGTTGGCCGCGGATGCTGGCTGGCACTGACTGCGGGATGCGCTCAGCTTTGACCATGCCGATGCCCTGGAGGAGGTCGCGGGCGTTTTCGGCGGACTCCGAGGCCCGGATGGTCGCGATGATCTGGTCGACCATCTCGATGGCCTTGAGGAGGCCTTGCAAGATGTGTTCGCGCTCGCGGGCTTTTTCGAGCTGGTGCTCCGTCCGGCGGCGGATGACTTCGTGGCGGTGTTGGATATAGAGCTCAAGCGCGCGCTTGAGGCCGAGCCGGCGCGGCTGACCATCGACGATCGCCATCATGTTGACGGCGAACGTCGACCGCATGGAGGTGTGCTTGTAGAGCAGGTTCTTGATGGTCGCGACTTGGCCCTCGCGCTTGAGCTCGATGACCATGCGCATGCCGTTGCGGTCGGATTCGTCGCGGAGGTCGGCGATCCCGGCGATTTTGCCATCGCGGACGAGGTCGGCGATTTTCTCGATCAACGCGGCCTTGTTCACCTGGTAGGGGAGCTCGGTGACGATGATGGCGGTGCGGCCGCGGGCATTCTCTTCGACGTGGGTGCGGGCGTGGATGATGATCCTGCCGTGGCCCTCGCCATAGGCGAGACGGACCTGCTCGCGGTTCTTGCCGACGAGGGCGATGCCGTGTGTGGGGAAGTCCGGGCCTTTGACGACGGTCAGGAGGTCGTCGAGCGTGGCGGCTGGGTTGTCGATGAGCATTTCGACGGCGTCACAGAGCTCCCCGAGGTTGTGCGGCGGGATGTTCGTGGCCATCCCGACGGCGATGCCGGCGGAACCGTTCGCGAGGAGGTTTGGGATGCGGGAAGGGAGGACGGCGGGCTCTTGGGCGCTGCCGTCGTAGTTCGGGCGAAAATCGACCGTGTTTTGGTCGATGTCGGCGAGGAGCTCTTCGGCGAGGGGTGCGAGGCGGGCTTCGGTGTAGCGGTCGGCGGCCGGTGGGTCGCCATCGACGCTGCCGAAGTTGCCCTGGCCGTTGACGAGCAGGTAGCGCATCGACCAGTCCTGGGCCATGCGGACGAGGGCGTCGTAGACGGGGAGGTTGCCGTGGGGGTGGTAGCGGCCCATCACGTCGCCGACGATGCGGGCGGACTTTCGGGTGGGCGTGCCGGCGCGGGCCCCGGTCTCCCACATGCCCCAGAGGATCCGGCGGTGGACGGGTTTGAGGCCGTCGCGGACGTCGGGCAAGGCACGGGAGACGATGACGCTCATGGCGTAGTCGAGGTAGCTCGTCCGCATCTCGTTTTCGATGCCAACGGGGCGGACGTTCGAGGTTGGGGTGATATCCGGCATGCGCTTCCCTAGGGTCGTGGACAGACGAATTCGCTAGGGTAAGTATACCGTTGCTCGGGATTAGACGCTGGCCGGGTCTCTGCCGACGTTGGTCGCC
>JBJXFX010000121.1:0-3077 GCA_046152925.1 Dehalococcoidia bacterium | reverse complement strand
GAGATGGTGCCAAACCAATGGAGATCTGGGGGCTTCCTGCTCATCCACTGATCGTTCACGCCGTCGTGATCCTCGTCCCGCTCGCGGCGATCGGGGCGGCGGCGACCGCCTGGCGCGCTGAATGGCGGCGCTGGTTCATGGTCCCGGTGGTGCTCCTGGCACTGGTCGGGGCGGTTTCCTCGGTCCTCGCGGCGAACAGCGGCGAAGACCTTGAGGAACGGGTCGAAGACCGCGTCTCCGAAACCGAAGAGGAGCGCATTGAGGATCACGGCGAGGCAGGCGAGATGGCTCGCAACCTCTCGCTCCTGTTCGGGGCGACGATAGTCGCGTTCTCCGGCGTCGCTCTCGCCGAGCGCCAAAAGAAGGCCCTGCCGAAGGCGCTGCCGCTCGCCACTTGGGCGGTGGTCGTCGTCGTCGGCCTCGGCGCGACAATTGCCATCATCAGCGCGGGCCATAGTGGCGCCGAGGCCGTCTGGAAAGAACGTGGCGCCTCCGGCGGTCAACACGAGGACGACGACTGACGTCATCGGCCCCTGAAACGAAGAAGGGGCCCCTTTCGGGGCCCCTTCGGTGTGAATGCCGTTCGGATTGGTCGCCCTTTAGACCGCGACGTCGCCGCGCTCGCCGGTCCGCACCCGGACCGCAGTGTCCACGGGGATGACGAAAATCTTCCCGTCGCCGATGTTCCCCGTCCGTGCGGCGTGGACGATGGCGTCGATCGCCCGTTCCACGGCCAGGTCGGAGACCACCACCTCCAGCTTCACCTTCGGCAGCATGTCGACGGTCACCGTCTCGCCGCCGCGGCCCTGGTGGACGATGCCCCGCTGGGCGCCACGGCCCGTCACCTGAGTAAAGTTCATGCCGTGGATGCCGATGTCATCGAGCGCTTGCTTGATGTCGTTGAGCTTTTCGGGCCGGATGATGGCCTCGATCTTCTTCACGATGTGTCCTTTCTGCTGTCTCTGCTAGCCGCCGCCACCGGCAGGTCCGCTCAGTGGCTTCGAACCCATGGTGTAGGCCACCGGCGGCGCCGGAAGGATAGAGCCAGGCCCCAGCGGCACGCCACCCTCGTCGGAGGTGTAGCCACGCTCGCCGTGCTGGGTGATGTCGAGGCCGAGGTCCTCTTCCTCCTCTGTCACGCGGATGCCCATCACCATGTCGAGCACCTTGAGGATGACGAAGGTCACGATGAACGAGTATCCGCCGATGGCGACCACGCCGATGAGCGCGTCTGTCACCCGGTTGATCCCGCCGCCATAGAACAGGCCTTCCGCGTAGGCCAGGCCGCTCACTTCGGGGGCCGCGAAGAGGCCGGTCGCGACCGCGCCCCAGATGCCGCCAACACCGTGGACGCCGACGACATCAAGGCTGTCGTCGAAGCCGATCTTGGCCCGCAGGCGCACCGCACCGTAGCAGAGCAAGCCGGCAACGATGCCGATCAGAAGTGCGGACATTGGTTCGACGTAGCCGGAGGCCGGCGTCACAGCGACGAGGCCGGCGACCGCGCCGGACGCTCCGCCGACGACGCTCGCCTTGCCCCCGAATTGCCATGAAGCGAGCGTCCAGGCCAGGCCGCCAACTGCCGCGGCAATCGCCGTGTTGGCGAAGGCGTAGACCGCCTGCCCGTTTGCGCCGCCCGCGCTGCCCGCGTTGAAGCCGAACCAGCCGAACCAGAGGATGGCCGCACCGAGCACCACCATCGTGATGTCGTGAGGCTCCATCGAGTCCTTGCCATAGCCCTTGCGCTTGCCGAAGACAAGCACCGCGGCGATGGCGGCGAAGCCTGCGTTCACGTGGATGGCGAGGCCACCCGCGAAGTCCAGCGAGTTGAGGCCGATATCCGGCGTATCAGCGTTCGAAGCGAACGCGCTGAGCCAGCCGTCGTACGCGAACACCCAGTGCGCCACCGGCACATAGACCAGCAGCGACCAGAGGGCCATGAAGAGGAGGAACGGGCCGAACTTCGCCCGCTCCGCAAAGGCGCCCGTGATCAGGGCCGGCGTGATGATGGCGAACATCATCTGGAACGACATGAACATCAAGTGCGGGATGCCGAAGCCGTAGACTGAGCCAGACACGAGCTCGCCGGCTGCGTCGTACTCGGCCAACGGACCGCCGGGCAACGCCCCGACATCCTTCAGGCCGAAGAAGTCGAAGTTGCCAATCAGGCCCATACCTTGGTCTGGGCCGAAAGCCAACGAGTAGCCGACGGTCACCCAGATGATCGCGACAACGCCCGTCGTGATGAACGACTGCATGATCGTCGCGAGGACGTTTTTGTTACGTGTGAGGCCTCCATAAAAGAAGCCGAGGCCGGGGGTCATGAAGAGCACCAGCGCCGACGCCCCGAGCATCCACGCGGTGTTTCCGGAGTCCAACATCCCGAAATCTCCCTCTCGCCAGTGTCCGGGCGGTGACAGGGGGCACCAACCCGATGTGGGGAAGGTAGGAACGACTGGTTTCGTGGCGATTTCCCACCCGTTACGCAGTGATTGCGTTCGCGTTGCGCCAGCATTGCGGATGTGTTTCGCCCGTGTTTCGCGAGTCAAGCACTGGTGAAGAAAGGGCCCATCCGTGCCCACTCCCACGCCGTAGGGGTAAGAGCCGGGCAAAGCCCGGCCGTGCGGGCGCCCCACGCACGCACGATCGAGGAGAGAACGACCCATGTCCCTTGCCCGACCCCTACCTTTGCGCTCGCTTGGCGCAGGCGCCCTCATCCTCGCGTTGGCCTGTGTGGCCCTCGCCTCCTGGAGCGTCGCGAACGCCGCGACCGTCGAAGGCTCGGTGGAAGCCTTCCAGTTCAAGTCCCCCGCCACGGTCGCGCCCGGCGACACGATCAACTGGGCCAACAAAGACCAGGCCCCGCACACGATCACCTCGAAAACCGCGGGCCTGTTCGACGTCAGCGTCGCCGCTGGCGCGAGCGGCTCGATGACGGCGCCCGCCGCCGGGACGTATGACCTGATCTGCAAGGTCCACCCGAACATGGCCGGCAAGCTCGTGGTGGCCGCGCCAGCGACGGGCGGCACAAGCCCGGCAGCTCCCCGCAGCGGCACCGGCCTCGCCGATGGCGCGGG
>JBJXFX010000119.1:0-7707 GCA_046152925.1 Dehalococcoidia bacterium | reverse complement strand
AAGACGCGCGCCACTTCGGCGAAAATCCGGTCTTGGAGCTCTGGCGTCGGTACGTGGTGGAGCATCGTGAAGGAGACGGCGACATCGAAGCTCGCGGCCTCCAGTGGCAACGCGGTCGCGTCGGCCTCGATGACGGTGACGTTCGTGCCGGTCATCCGCTTGCGGAGCGCCGAGGCAAGATCTGGGTCCAGCTCGACCGCGGTCAAGGTGGCCGCACGCGCGCGAAGGATTTCGGTTGTGCGGCCGGGGCCAGGGCCGACTTCGAGCAGGCGCGGGCCGAGGGGGCCCGTCCCCGAGGTCCAAGGGATGATGTTCTCGGCGAGGAGCGTCGCCCACTCGTCGCTGGCGCAGTATTCGAGATGGAGTTGGTTCATGTGTGGGCCGCGCCGCTGTTCTTTGAGGCCCGGAAGCCGTTCGCCGCGAGCCGCTCCTTCGCTTTCGCGCGCTCTGCGTCGGTGAAGAGAGGCTCGAACGTGGCCACGTACGCGACGGGGTATTCGGCGGCGAGCTCAAGTCGGCCCTCTAGGTACAGGCGCGCAAACCCGTCGGATGGGCGGTCCGAGGCGAGCAGCCTGCGGACGGTCTCGACCGCGCCGTGCTCGCCAAGCATCTGGACGTAGGCAGTAGGGTTATACCCGAAGGCACGGCACCGCTTCACGTCACCGAGCAGGTAGTCGAGGAGCGTTCTCTCCAGCAGGGTCTGTTCTTTGTCGTCCATTCGTGTCGCGCTCCTTTAATGCGCCGGATGCATCGGCTGATCCAAGCGGCAGCCCGGAGGCGGAAGTATACGTGCTTCGACCGACCCGTTCGCCCGTTTGACCCCCGATACCCCAGTGGTACGATCCGCCGCACAACGCGCTTCGCCCCCTGCGTGCCCACGGGCGCCGGCGGCGCGGCACACGAAGGAGGGGTCTCATGGCAGCTCAGACGGGCAAGCGTTACATCTGCCCGAAGTGCAACGCCGAGTTCATCGTCACCAAGGGCGGCGATGGCGACATCATGTGCGGCGATACGCCGCTCGAACTCAAGAAGTAACAAGGAGCACCCGACATGGCAGTCCAACTGGGCAAGCGCTACAAGGATGAAGCGACCGGAATCGAGCTCCTCGTGATCAAGGCGGGGAATTGCGACCTCTCCGTCAGCGGCAAGCCGATGGAGCTCATGCAGCCGAAGGTGCTCCCCTCGGCCGACTAGGCCGGGCAAACGCCCTTCGAAGCCGATGATGGGGCCGCCGCGAGGTGGCCCCGTCGTGTCACCCGGAGGTCCCTCATGGGCATGCTCGACCTCATCGAGTCTCGCATCCAGGATGCGATGGCAGCGGGCGAATTCGACAACCTGGCCGGCCAAGGCAAGCCCTTGCGCCTCCACCAGGACGGGCCTGGCGGGGCGGACGCGCTCGGCTACAAGATCCTCAACAACGGTGGCCATCTGCCGGATTGGCTACTCCTCGCAAAGGAGATCGAGCAGGCGCAGGCGGAGCTCCGCAAGCTCGAAGAGCGGCACCAATGGTGGGTGGATGCGACCGCGAGTTCGGGCGCGTGGGAGCGGAACTGGCCCATCCTGGTCCGCACACGCTCGGCCATTGAGCAGCAGGCCCGAGCCCTCCGCAAGAAGCAGGACCGCTTCAACTTCGATGCCCCGATGATCGCGCTTGAGCGACCTGCCGTATGGGTGGAACGCGTGCTCGCTCGCCTGGACGAAGCCCTGCGCGAAGCGGGCGCCCCGGAGGCGCTGCTCGCCGCTTCCTCTTAGCCAGCCCGCCGGGTACGGTGACCCTCTGCGTGTCCCACAATGGACGAGGTTAGGCGAGAAGGCGGGGTGATCGACCGAACGTGACGGAAGTCATCGTTTCCGACGGCGAGCCGTTCGAAAGTGCGCTGAAGCGCTTCAACAAGCGTGTCCAGCAGGATGGGGTACTCGCCGAGGCCCGCCGCCGCGAGCACTACGAGAAGCCCAGCGTCAAGCGGAAGAAGAAAGAAGCCGCACGTCTCCGGAAGCTGCGCAAGAAGCAGATGCGGAGCGAACAGCGAGCAGCGGCGCGGCGCTAACCTGCGTCGGCAGCACCACGACGACGGCCCGGATACACTCCGGGCCGTTGTTGATCTCCGGATGTCCATTGTGAGCGCCTACGCGGCCGTCCTCTTCGAGTGGGAGGGCGTCCTCGCGCTGCCGAACGCGCGGGGCGCCCTTGAAGCCGCGATCCGGGAGGCGCTGGAAGCGTGTGGCGCCCCCAAAGCGTTTGATGCAGTGCGGGAGGCGTCCGCGGCCGGTGTTGCGCCCGCGGCCGCCCTACGCGAGGTGGCTCGCGGACGTGCGCCGGAAGCCGAGGCGGCGTTCGACGCGGCCCTTGCGGATGTCTGGGATGTCGGCGGCCCGGCGCGTGCGCTGCTCCACTCGCTGCGGTATCGCGGCTATCGCTTGGGCGTGGCGAGCGGCTTGGCCACGTCGGCCGACGGGCTGGGCCGTTGGATGGCGGGCGCCGGATTGCCGGCCTACGCCGACGAGGTCTTCACGGGCGCCGAGCACGCCGTGCCGTCTGCGACGTGGCCGGCGGCGCGGTCGCTCGCGGTTGTGGGCGATGCTGGGCGCTGGGATGCATGGGCGGCGGCTGGGGTCCGGGTCATCCCGTTCCCCAGCGCAGCCTTGCGAGAGTTGGTGAGCCTTGGGACAGTCCTCGGCGAGGGCGTCGCTGGCTAATCGACGAGGGCGTCGATGATTGCGTCGACGATGGTGTCGGCCTTCAGGCGCATCTCATCGTCGGTCGCATCCTGGATGGGGTGCGGGACGAAGAGGCGCTTCACTTCGGGGAGCCCGAGCATTTCAGCCTGCTTTTCCGCCGCGTCCACGAACTCGGTGGAGGCGATGAAGACCGCGGGCTTGCCGTTGATTTCGAACCAGGTCGTGTCGTGCACACTGCACGTTGTGCAGGAGCCTCAGTCGGCGAGGGCTTCGATGACGAAGCCACACTCCTCGGCGATCTTGCGGCGAAGGTCCTCCGGCGCCGGCTTGGTGAACGTCGGCTTGCTGTAACGCCGGAATTCGACGCCCGGCAGCCGGTCGCGGAGCCTCAATTCGAGCTGGTCGATGAGGATGTTGCCGCGTGGCTTGGAAATATCAAGGAAGCCGACGACGCCGCCGATCGCCTCTGGGCGTGGCGTCAACGAGCGCTTCACCGGCACTCGTTCGTCCGTAGGGTCGAGGATTGTGGCCATGACGCACCTCCGGGAACAGTGAAGGTAACTCTACCACAGCAGTCGTGTGCTGGGCCGCGGTTAGCGGTCGCGAAGGATGGTCGAGGGGTCGATGATCAGGCCCTGACCGCTCGGGATCAGCGCTATCTGGATGTTGTCGGCGAGCCGGTCGATCGCGGTGAACTGCAGGACTTCGGGGGTGAGGGAGGCCGCAAGGGCGCGGTTGGCGGAGGCCTGGGCGTCGGCACGGATCTTCGTTGCTTCGGCATCGCCGGCCGCACGGAGCTTCACGGACTCGGCCTCGCCGCGGGCAGCTTCGATGCCCTGCTGGGCCTCGGCCTGCTTCTGCTTGATCCGCTCTTGCTCGCGCAGGGCATCCTGCGTGGCGATCTGCTTCTGCTCGATGGCCTGCTTGAACTCGGGGCGGAACTCGATATTGTCGATGAGGAAGTCGATCACGCGGACCGAGAATCCCTGCAACTCAGTGGCGAGCTTGCCGCGGACAGCCGACCGGATCTGCTCGCGGTTCGGTGCCACCTCGACCGATTCGTACTTGACGGTCTCTTCCTTGAGGAAGTTCGAGACGCGCGACTCGATCAGCCGCTCGTTCCAGTTCGGTCCCACTTCGCGGTAGAGGCGCTGGATGGCGTCGGGGTCGACCTGGTAGTTGAGCGTGACGGACATGATCACGTCCTGGGTCTCGCGCGAGAACGAGCTCATGCCGTCGAAGCGTTGGCGCTGGACTTGGGTGCTCGCGGCCTTGACCGAGCGCCACGGCGGGATCACCTGGAGGCCCGAGGCCGTCTGGTCGACGATGGCGCCGAATTCATAAACGACGCCAACGTGGCCCGCCGGGATTTGCTTCACCGATGCGCCGATTGTGTGCCCGCCCACCCAAAGGACGAGCAGGACGAACGCGGCTGGGATGACGATGCGGGACTGGGCGCGGAGCGCAGGCTCCTCGCTCGACCGCATCGCCCGGCCGACGGCGAAGACGATGCCGCACACGACGAATGCGAGCAGCATGCTCACGATCCAGTTCATTGAAACGCTCCTGGCGGTCCCGATGCCGGGCCCCGAATCCATCTTAGCTCGTCCCGGGCGAACACGACGAGAGATTCGCGACACTTCTAGCAGGACTGACCGGGACGGGCCGTGGCCGCCGGCTGTTGGCCGGATCGGTCGCCCCATGCCAACGGACTGGACCGGTTGAGCCGTGGCCGCCTAGGTGCGGCTGCGGCTGAGGAACGCGCGGGCGAGGTGGAGCTGTTCATAGGTCACCGACTCGCCGACTGCCTCTTTGAGGGGGCCGAGCGCGCCGATCGGGCCGGCCCCGGCGGCCTTCTTGATCCGGGCCATCGTCATGTCATCGACCCAGCGCGAGATGTCGTCGACTTCGCCCGCGAGGATCAGGTCCGCGATGTGCGTCGTGATCGTCGCCGTCGAAAGACCGCGCTGGGTTGCGACCTCGGCGATGTCGTGGCCTTCCCGGAGGAGTTCGTACGTCCGCCGCAGCGAGGGCGTCAGGACCTTCCCGCTCCGCGCCCGAAACGGAACGTCGGTCGAGGTCGCGTCGGCCGGCCGGTTCACCCGCTCCGGGCGCGGAGCCCCGGGCGCGGGCGCATGGGCGCGGGTGACCGCGAGAAACGCTTCGCCGAACCGCTCGAACTTGTTCGCACTGACGCCGCTGATCGCGAGCATCTCCACGCGGCTGCGGGGCAGGCGCCGGACCATTTCGCGGAGGGTGGCGTCGCTGAAGATCATGAACGGCGGGACGTTGTTCTCGTCTGCGAAGCGCCGACGGACGGTGCGCAGGTCGGCGAAAGTCTGCTCTTCGTCGGCGGTCCCGGCGGCGAGATGCGTGCGCGGGGGCGCGACGCACGGCCCGCAGTTGCCGCAGGCTGCCGGATGCCCCGACTCGCCGAAATAATCCAGGATGCGCCTCCGCAGGCAGGTGGCCGATTCGGCGAAGTGCTGCACCGCGTCGAGCTTCTTGAGCGCGTGCTCGCGATGCGCCTCCAGCGAGCCCAAGTCGATTTCGTCCTCGCCGTCGGGGCGCGTCGCCCAGGCCATGTACCCCTGGCGGCCGGCAAGCCCGCTTTCGACGAGCACCTGGATGGCTGCGTTGACGCCAGGTTCGTTCTCCTCCTGCATCAGCTCGCGGATGTGCGTGCGTTGGCCGCGATGCGTCACGAGGTCGCGGTAGACGCGAAGCACCGTTTCGCCGGCCGGATGCGACAGGTCGATGAAGAACTCGCGCAGGCTGCGGTCCCGCGGTGCGAAGTAGAGGACGCATTCGGCCGGTTCGCCATCGCGCCCCGCGCGTCCCGCCTCCTGGTAAAAGGCCTCCATCGATTCCGGCAAGTCGTGGTGGATGACGAGCCGGACATCCGGCTTGTCGATGCCCATCCCGAATGCGTTGGTGGCGACGATGATCCGGACGCTGTCGCGCGCAAACGCTTCCTGGATGCGCTTACGGTCGACGTCCTCCATCCCGGCGTGGTAGCGGGCGGCCTTGATCCGCTTGCGGTGGAGGACGTCCGTCAGCTCCTCCACCTTTTTGCGCGTCCCGCAATAGACGATCGCCGACTCCTCGGTGATCTCCTTCAGCTTCTCGGCGATGAGCTCGTCCTTCTCCTTCTGGCTCTTCACGCGGACGACCTCGAAGCGGAGGTTCGGGCGGTCGAATCCGGCGACGTGGACGACGGGGTTGCGGAGCTTGAGCCGCTGGACGATGTCGTCTCGCACCAGCGGGTCCGCCGTCGCCGTGAGCGCGACGATCGGCGGGTTCCCGATCCGGTCGCGGACATCGCCGAGGTCGCGATAGCTCGGCCGGAAGTCGTGACCCCACTGCGAGATGCAATGCGCCTCGTCGACCGCCAAGAGGTTGACGCGCATTGCCCGAAGGGCCGCCATGAAACCGCCGTCGCCGAAGCGTTCGGGCGCGACGTAGAGCAGCCGTACCTGGCCCTGTTGCGCGGCCGCGAGGACCTGCTGTTGTTCTTCGCGTGACATCGTGGAGTTCACGGCGGCCGCAGCGACGCCGGCCTGCAGCAGGGCGTCCACTTGGTCCTTCATCAACGCGAGCAACGGCGAAACGACCACGGTGACTCCGGTCTCGGCCAACAGGGCCGGGACCTGGTAGCACACGCTCTTGCCACCACCGGTAGGCATCACGGCGAGGGTGTCCTGCCGCGCGAGCACTGCCGCGATGACCTCGGGCTGGCCGTTGCGGAATTCGCGGTAGCCGAAGACATCAAGCAGTTTGCGCCGCGCGGGGGCGAGCGTACGCGGGTCGGCGAGCGGGGCGTCGGCGGGCGTCGCAGCGGGCATCGTCGGGACGATAGAACGGATGTGCGATACGATCTACAGCCCGCAACGAACACGGGTTCACGTATCATTCCTCAATGGACACCATCGCACCGTCTGCCCTGTCGACGCTTGCCGCCATGCCCGATGCGTTTGCCGCGCTCGCCGCGGGCGCTCGATACCGCGGCTTCGATGGTGACTGGACCCCTTTCGAGTGCCTCGCCCACGTCGTCGATATCTCAGAACACGCCTTTCGCCAGCGGATCGGCCGAGTCCTTGAGCACGACCGCCCGCGGATCATGCCGGTCGACCCGCCGGCGCTGCTCCGTGCGGGCGGCTATCAGCGATACAGCATCGACGAGCTGCTCGCCCGTTTCCGCGACGAGCGGACGCAGGACCTCGCCTGGCTGCGGTCGCTCAGCGCCGCAGACCTCGGGCGCTTTGGCGTCCACGATGAGGCCGGCGAGGTGCGCGCCGCGGAGTTCGTGAACTATTGGCCCTGCCACGAGATCGCCCACCTACGCCAGGCGGCAGCCGCGGTCCGCACTGAGCTCCTGACCGCGATCGGGCCGATGGGCATGTTCCTTGACGATGTCTAACCGCGGGTGGCGCGGCCCGGCGAGCGCGGCTACAGTCCTCGCACAACCTTCTCCCGGAGCTCGACCGTGCACTTCAAGGACATCCGCTACGAGACGAGCGACTTCGTCGCGACGATTACGCTGAACAAGCCCGACAAGATGAATGCGCTTTCCTGGGGCACCTGGAGCGAGATCGAGAACGCGATCGGGCTGGCCAACAGCGACGACGATGTCCGTTGCGTGATCATCACCGGCGAAGGGCGCGGCTTTAGCGCCGGCACCGACCTCGTCGGGCCCGGCACCGAAGCGGATTGGATGCCCCGGCCGCACCAGGGCCGCCCTGGCCGCGTCCGGTCGCGCTACCTCGGCACGGCGGACGTTTACCACTGCAAGAAGCCGACGATTGCGGCGGTGAACGGCGCCTCGGTCGGCGCTGGCTTCTCGCTGGCCCTCGCCTGCGACATCCGGCTCGCCAGCGAAAAGGCCCGCTTTAGCGCGATCTTCACGAAGCGCGCGATCGTCGCCGATACGGGCTCGACCTGGCTGCTGCCGCGCATCGTGGGCCAGTCGAAGGCGCTGGAGCTCTTCTACACGGGCCGGTTCGTCGACGCCGAGGAGGCGCTCCGCAT
>JBJXFX010000104.1:0-6043 GCA_046152925.1 Dehalococcoidia bacterium | reverse complement strand
GTGCAGCTGACGCGGCAGTTCGCCATCAACTATGCGCAGGCGGGTGTACGGGTGAACGCGGTCGCGCCGGGGTACATCGTGACGCCGATGACAGCGTTCACACGGGCCGACCGGGCATCGGAGGCGTTCCTTGAGGCGCTGCACCCGCTGGGGCGGCTGGGTCAGCCGGAGGAGATCGCCGCCGCCGCGGCGTTCCTCGCGAGCGAGGATGCCTCGTTCATCACGGGGGTGACGCTGCCGGTGGACGGGGGCTATACGGCGAGGTAGCGCCAGGGAGGGAGGCATGAGCGACGAGGCATGAGGCATGAGTGGGCGTTGCTTGGTCAGAGCCCGGAACGGCAGTGACGGGGCCGTCGCCGAGGGAGGAGCCTCGCGGCACGACCAGGCGCTCCGAAGGGCGTCCTTCGGGCCCAGCGCCGTCTTCGGAGCCCCGGTCGTTGGTGTAGGATCGAGGGATGTTGGAGAGCTTCCGTGTCCAGGGGTTCGGGCCGTTCGAGGACTTGGACATCAAGCACTTCGGGCACGTGAACCTGATCTTGGGGAAAAACGGGGCGGGCAAGACCGCCCACTGCTGGAAGCGATTCGGCTGTACGGGAGCGTGGACCCGGTGGGTTCATCCAAGATCTTCTGCGTTCTCGGGATGAGGTGGCCCCGTCCCTACGTGGGCCCTTTCCCGACTATGCAGTCCCGGAGGGGCGCGAAGGTGCACCTCGAATCGAGGCTCTTTTCCATGGGCGCGGGCGCACGGTGAAAACAGCCACCCTCTCGGACGGTGTCTTGTCCCTCACCTTGCGCCTCGTTCGGCTCGAAGCCAGAACCACTCTCGGGCCACGCGAGCCGCTCGGACTCCCGCGATGGCCGCAGTGGCTGGAATCGTCAAGCCCTGCCGCGAGTGTTGGCCTCGGAGTCGCCCGAGGCGAGTCGGAAGAATTGGTACCCGCGGACTACATGGGCCTGCTGCCTGTTCGCCCTGATGCGGGGCTACGGCGGGGCGGCGTCCTGGTAGGGGCTCTAGGCGCGATGGAGCCCGGCGGGCTGGCCGATCAGTGGGATCAGGTGCTGCTGCGTGCTGATGAGGCGCAGGTCCTCAATGCGCTGCGGCTCATAGCCCCAGGTGTTAAAGCCCTTCATATGGTGTGGTGGCCAAGGATTCCAAGGGCAGGCGGATGGCGATGGTGACGGTTGAAGGCCAGCACCGGCCGGTGCCGTTGAAAACCCTTGGCGGCGGCGCCGTGCGGGCCTTCCAGATTGCGATGGGAATCGAAGCGGCGGCGGCTCCAGACGAGGACGAGGACCCTGTCTCATCAAGCGGTGCCGCCCGCAGTGTCCCTTTGCTGATCGACGAGATAGAGAACGGGCTTCATCACACGGTCCTTGAGTCCATCTGGGAGTTCATTTTCGCGGCGGCGGCTCAGTCGGGAGTCCAGGTGTTTGCGACGACGCACTCCCAAGAGTGCCTTGAGGCGTTCGTCGGTGTGGCCGCGAAGTCTGAGCTTGAAGGGCGCGTCATTCGATTGGACACGCGCAGCGGGTCTGCCAGGGCGGTCGAGATGGACGAGAAGAATCAGGCGGCCGTCGTGAAATACGGCATCGAAGTCCGATGAGCCTCCGGCGAGTGCTGGTCGAGGGCACCGACGACATGCATGTGGTCCACCACGTAGCCTCGAAGCTCGGGCTGGAGATCGATCTCCCGAGCGGCTTTGTGCCGAACGTGTCGAACGTTAGCGATCTTCTCGAAGCGACCACAGCGGAGATCTTCAACGCAGTCGCCGGCGCTCGCCTGGCAATCGTCTTGGACGCTGACCAAGATCCCGCCCAGCGGTAGAGAGAGATGCGGAGGGCTTTCGAGCAGGCGGGGATCCGGCTTGATGCGCAGTTCCCGACGGTTCAGCGCTTTCCCGGAATGGTGGTTGGCGTCTGGCTCATGCCGGACAACATGAACAAAGGCCAGCTCGAGGACTTCTTGGAATCGCTCATCCCCATGGACGATGAACTCTTGGTGAGGGCACGAGAGTACGTAGCGTCGATCCCGGCCCCGCGCCTCTTCGAGGATCGTCATGAGGTCAAAGCGCGGGTGCGCAGCTGGCTCGCAGTCCAGAAGGAGCCCGGCTTCCCCTATGGACGCGCAGTCGGCGCGAACTACTTCGGCAACATCGCGGCAGCGCAGCCGTTCGTCGACTGGCTGCGGCAGACGCTGTTTGACGAGCCCAACGCATAACCCGCCCGCTCTACTTCTTCTTGCGCTTCCCGAGCGACTTTTCCAGGCGGGCGAAGCCTTGGGTCATGCAGTCGATGATCGCTTGGGTGTCGGTGGAGGCGGGCGCGGTGGCGACGGCGGCCGTCGAGGAGCCGTTGGCGCACTTGGCGCGGGCCTTCGCGTAGGCCGACCGGAGCAGATCGCCGCTATCGCGCTCTTCGGCGATGTACCAGGTCATCATCTTCGCCGTTAGGGGGTCGAAGATGCCGTCTTTGAGCTGGCGGTCGATGTCGACGAACGGGTCTTTCTCGTTGGCGCGCTCCGGGCCCATTTTCTCAAGGTCGCTGACCTTCGGGTTGCCGTACTTGGCGACGCGCTGGGCTGCGCCCGGGTCGGGCTTCTGGAGCAGCGAGAAGCCGAGCTCGGAGATGCGGCGGCAGAAGACGTCGCCGTGGCTCGTCTCGCGGGCGGCGACGCAGCGCAGGGTGGCGGCCAGCTCTTCGTCGGGCGTGGCGTCGGCCCAGGCGCGAAGGTAGACGCCGGCGCCGCTTTCGCCGAGTGAGATGGCGTTCAGGAGACCGAGGTAGGACGGCTTTTCTGGCATGGCAATAACCTCGCGAGGAAGTGTGGAGCGCCATCGTTGGCCCGCATGAGGGCCGTGTCAACCGGCTTTACGGTCGCTCGTCCTGCATCCATTCCGCGACGCGCTCGCCGATCATGATCGACGTCAGGTTGGTGTTGCAGGAGACGATGTCGGGCATCACCGATGCGTCGGCGATACGGAGGCTTTCGAGCCCGAGGACGCGGCCGCGTTGATCGACCACGGCGGCCGGGTCGCCCGGTTGGCCCATTCGGCAGGTGCCGCAGACGTGCCAGTGCGTGCTTGCCGTCGCCCGCAGGTACTCCTCCAGCTTGGCGTCGTCGTCGATGACCTCTTGGGTGGGCGCGATGAGCTGACCGATGTGGGGCGAAAGCTCCGGCCCGTGCATGAGCTTCCAACTGAGGCGGAGGCCCTCTTTCATGCGCTGGACGTCGTCGGGGTGGCTGAGGTAGTGCATGTCGAGCTGCGGCTGCTCGGCGGGGTCGGTGCTTCGGAGGGTGAGCCGGCCGCGGCCCTTCGTTCGCTGGATGACGGCGCCGACGCCGAAGCTGCGTACTGCGCGCGGGAGTTCGCTGAGCCCGCGGACCTGGTCGGGGTCGAACACGGTGGAGCAGGCGACCTGCATGTCGTTGAACTGGTCGGAGCCGGTCGCGGTGTAGCGGAGACCGATTTCGGTGACGACCGAGGGGTCGTGCTCGACGCCGTCTTTGGCGAGGGCCTGGACGCCGGAGCGGAGGAGGATCGCGGGCGACTGGAGCGCGCCAGCGGAAACGGTGATGCGCCTTCCGGTGACGCGCTGTGTTTCGCCGCCGGAGATGACCTCGACGCCGGTGGCGCGTTTCCCGTCGAAGACGATGCGGTTGACGAGGACGCCGGAGCGGATCGTGAGGTTGAGGCGGCCGCGGTTCGGGAGGAGGTAGGCGATGTTCGTCGAGATGCGGTTGCCGTCGGCGCGGTTGCGGGGCCATGGGCCGACGCCCGTCTCCTCAGGAAGATTCTGATCCCAGGAGGCGGGGAAGCCAGCGGTGAGGCAGGCGTCGTGGAACGCGCGCTGGATTGGCTGCCATTGCTCGCGGGTGGGGCGTTCGATCGGGACGGGGCCGCTAGCGCCGTGGAAGTCACCGCCTTCGGGGTCAGCTTCGAGGCGGCGGTAGTAAGGCAGGACCTGCTCGTACGACCACTCGTCGCAGCCGAGCGCGACCCAGTCGGCAAAGTCGCTGGGGACGCCGCGAAGGGCGATGGTGCCGTTCACGGCGGAGGACCCGCCAACCACCTTGCCCCGATGGAGGCGGATTTCGCGGCCGGGGACCGCTTCGGCGCGAAAGCCCCAGTCGTGGTCTTGCCAGGAGACCCAGGGCTTGAGGAGGTCGTTCGGCATCGCTTCGACGCTGGTGTAGTCGGGGCCAGCTTCGAGGAGGAGGACGGAGCGGGCAGGGTCTTCGCTGAGGCGGGCGGCGATCACGGCGCCCGCGGAGCCGGCGCCGACGATAATGTCGTCGTATTCCATGGAGGCGGATTCTACGCATCCACGGCCCGAAAAGCCGCTCGGATGGCGGCGAGCGAGCGGATCTCCGTGATCGACCCATTTATCCCGTGATGACGAGCCATCGATTCCAGGCGTGGTCAGCCAGGCGTGGTATTCACAGAACCGCCGGTCTCGCGTAGGCTGATGTGCCGGGCAACCTGCCCCGGAAGCAGCCGTCCATGGTCCTTTCCCCCGCGCCAACGACCGTCGCCAGCGTCATCCTTGGGAACGCTGCCGAGGTCTTTCATAACCTCTCCGTCCCGGTCCTCTATGAGCACGCCGTGCGCAGGCACGAGGGCAAGTTGCTCCAAGGCGGGACGTTCGCGGTCTTTAGCGGCGAGCGGACCGGCCGTAGCCCGAAGGACAAGTTCGTGGTCAAGACGCCCGAGATTTCGGAGCACGTCTGGTGGGGTCCGCACAACCAAGCCCTGACTGTGGACACGTACGAGCGGCTGCGGGCGAAGGCGGTCGAGTACCTCAAGGACAAGCAGCTCTACCTGCAGGATTGCGTCGTGGCGCAGGACCCCGACCACCGGAAGTCGGTCCGCGTGATCACGGAACAGGCGTACCACTCGCTGTTCGCGCGGACGATGTTCATCCCGTCTTCGCCACGGCCGCATGCGAGCGTGCCGGACATCACGATCATCCACTGCCCGTTCCTGCATCTGGAGGGGGTCGACGACGGGATCCGCTCGGACGCGGTGGTGGCGCTGAACGTGACCGAAGGCGTCATCCTGATTGCCGGCACCGCGTATGCCGGCGAGATGAAGAAGGCCGTGTTTACGGCGATGAACTACTACCTGCCGCTCGATGGCGTGCTCTCGTTGCATTCCGCGGCGAACGTCGACCCGAAGACGGGCAAGTCGGCGCTCTTTTTTGGCCTGTCGGGGACGGGCAAGACGACCTTGAGCACGGACCCGGAGCGCCTGTTGATCGGCGACGACGAGCACGCCTGGACCGAGACGGGCATCTTCAACATCGAAGGCGGCTGTTACGCGAAGACGATCCGGCTCTCCAAGGACGCCGAGCCCGACATCTTCGAGCAGACGAGCGAGTTCGGGACGATCCTCGAGAACGTGATCTTCGACGAGGACACGCGCGACGTGGACCTCGACAACGATTCGGTGACGGAGAACACGCGGGGCAGCTACCCGCTCGCGTCACTGCGGAATGTCTACGAGGAGCAGGTCGCGCCGCATCCGGCGCATGTCATCCTGCTGACGGCGGACGCCTATGGCGTGCTCCCGCCCATCGCGCGGCTGACGACGGAACAGGCGCTGTACCACTTCCTCAGCGGCTACACCTGCAAGCTCGCGGGCACCGAGATGGGCATCAAGGACCCGGAGACGACCTTCAGCCCTTGTTTTGGGGCGCCGTTCATGGCGTTGAACCCGACGGTCTATGCGGAGCTCTTGGAGCAACGCCTGAAGATGACGGGCGCCCAGGTCTGGATGATTAACACGGGTTGGACCGGCGGCCGGTTCGGCGTGGGCAAGCGGATTGCGATCAAAGAGACGCGCCAGATGGTCCGCGCGGTGCTGAACGACGCGATGGGGGGAGTGACGTTCCGGAAGGACCCCGTGTTCGGGTTCGAGGTGCCAACGTCGGCGCCGGGCGTGAATGACAAGCTGCTCAACCCCCGCGCGTGCTGGGCGGACGCGAAGGAATACGACGAGACGCACGGGATGATCGCGGCGAAGTTCAAGGCGAACTTCGAGCA
>JBJXFX010000102.1:0-31335 GCA_046152925.1 Dehalococcoidia bacterium | reverse complement strand
GGGGTGCTTGCCCGAGGCGGCCGCGGCCTCGGCGATCGTCATGCCGTCGAACTTGGCCTTCATCGCCGGGTCCGTGATGTCTTCGAAGATGAGGTCGGCGATGGCGGAGCTGGCGCGGCCGCCCTGTTCGGTGCCGCCGCCGGCGATAGGGCCGCGATGCTCGTCATATTCGGCCCTCAGCGCCGCGCGCATCGCCGGGTCCGACATCTTCCGCTTGCGCTCTTCTGGCGAACCGAGCGTGACTTCGCGCCAGAGTGGGCTCGTGTCGAACAGGTTCCAGTCCTGGAGCGTGAACTCGAAGCCGATGTCGCAGGTGACGGCCTGGCCGAAGATGCGGAGGCCGCGCGCGTTCGAGTCGTCGAGCCACTTGAGGAGGTCGCGGTACTGCATCATCGTCGAGCCGTGCTGGTCGGTCGTGAGCGTGACCACGTTAAAGAGGACGGGCCGGCCGCTGACCTCGGCGAGCTTTTCGCTGAGCCCGAGGCCGCCGCCAGCGATCTGGATGAAGCCGCGACGCTGGTCGCCGAGGGTGGCGGCGAAGGCCAGCAGGTCGTCGTGCGACATCGTATCCGTGATCATCGGCGTGCCGTCGTAGTCGCGTTGGACGCTGTTTTGGCCGCTGATCTGGGCCGAAAAACCACAGGCGCCGGCGTCCATCGCCTCGGCGAGGAGGCGGCACATCTCGGCGCGCTCGGCCTCGTTGGCGGGCCGGCTCTTCGCGGCCTCGATGCCCATCACGTACATCATCAGCGGGTTGAGGCCGACGTAGCTGAGCATGTTGAGGCCCTTGGGCGTGCGCTCGATCGAGTCGAGGAACTGCGGGAAGGTCTCCCAGTCCCAGGGCATGCCCGCCTTCATACAGGCCATCGGCACGGCTTCGTTGCGCTCCATGGTGAGCATGGCGCGTTCTTGGAGCTCGGGCTTCACGGGTGCGAAGCCGAAGCCGCAGTTGCCGATAACAACGGAGGTGACGCCGTGCCAGCCGGAGATGGTGCACCACGGGTCCCAATAGACCTGCGAGTCGTAGTGGGTGTGGAGGTCGATAAAGCCGGGGGCGACGATGAGGCCGCTGGCGTCGAGCGCCTTCTTGCCCTCGTGGGCGCGAATCCGGCCGATGTGGGCGACGCGGCCGTCTTTGATGCCGAGGTCGGCGGTGTAGCGGGGCGTCCGGAGGCCATCGACGATGGTGCCACCGCGGATGACAGTATCGAACTCGGGCATGATGGAGCCTCCGGCGTGCGTTTTCGATGCTCGTTCTAGGGGATCCGGCCCAGCGTTGCAAGGGCTGTCGGTGACGGCGTCGTGCTCACGTCTGGTACTTTGTCTAGTATTCTGTCTTGGGAGGCAACCATGGGACTCGGGATCGGGGCCCGCGTGGAGGGCATCTCGCAAAGCCTCGCCCTGACGCACGACGAGTTGGCCGGCATCGTGGGTTCCACGCCCCGCACCGTGAGCCGCTGGGTGTCCGGAGCATCGACGCCGCAGCGCCTTCCGAAGGAGCGGCTCCTCCAGCTGGATGCCGTGGCGGAGATGCTGAAAGGCGTCCTTCGCCCTGAAGTGGCGAACCTCTGGCTCTCCCGGCCAAACAAGCTCTTGGATTGGGACACCCCGGCCGAACGCATCGCGAAGGGCGGGTTCCGCGACGTGCTCTCTCTCATTGAGGCGCTCGCCGACGGGGTCTCGGTTTAACGGTGGCGGTCGACTCCGACCTGCTTGCAGCGGTCGATGCCTGCCCGAGGAGCGCGTGGTCGGGCACGGTGTATCGGCATACCGCGCCTCATCGTGATCCACTATCAACGATAGGCGCGCAGTTAAACGGCGGGCGATGGAACCCAAAGGACCTCTTTGGAGCCCTCTACCTCGCCGACTCCCAAGAGACTTGTCAGGCCGAGTTCGAACGAATGGCCGAGTCACAAGGATTGAGCCCGGCGGACTTCCTGCCACGTGATCTGCACGTCCTGGAGGTGTCGGGGCTCGTCGTGCTTGACCTGCGGGATCCGTCCATACGCGCCAGGATTGGCCTGAGCGATGCCATCCTCTCGGCCGACGGTTGGAAGCCATGCCAAGACGTCGCCGCGGCTGCCCATTTCCTCGGCTTCGGCGGCATCGTCGCGCCATCGGCGACAGGCACTGGTTTCGTCGTCGCCGCGTTCGACGGCCGTTCCCGCCTCGGCCAGGTGCGGTTGGTCCGAACGGAGTCGCTTTCGATCGAACTGGCGCCTCTGACCCCCGATGGCCCGGAAATGCGGACCTAACGCCCGGCCGAAGCCGTGGCGAATCGCCTACCGTGGCAGGTGCATCTCGTCGTCGAAGGAGGCCGCCGTGCAACGGGTCTCCGGATGGCTCGGCCCACGCACCAGTGTCTGGCTGCTGCTCCTTGCGGCGGGCCTCCTCACGCTCGACGCGCGCCTCCGCGACCGGGGCGGCTTCGACTATGGCCTGATCAACCTCGTCCGGCGTATCCAATTCCCCGGCGACGACCGCTTCTTCGAGGCGGCGCACACCCTGACCGGGACAGCGGCGCTGGCCGCGGCGTGGTGTGGGCTGCTCCTCTGGACGCTCGTCCGGCGACGGTGGCTGAAGTTCACGGTCACGGGCTGCCTGCCGATCGCGCTGGCCGTCGTGGAGCTCCTCCAGGAGTTCGTTGGCCGCCCGTCGCCCGACCTGGCCCGGATCACCGGGCTCGACGCCGCCGAGCCCGCGACGGTCCACCACCTGACAGCAGCGTTCCCGAGCGGCCACGTCGCCGCCAGCCTGGTCTTGGCGGGAATGGCGGCCGTCTTCGTGGCGCACGGCCGAACTAGGCGCGTCGCTGGGCTCGCGGGTGGGGCCGCCGCGGTCGTGACATTGGCCGCCGCGCTCAGCAGAGTGTGGCTCGGCGAGCACTGGGTGGGCGACACCGCCGCGTCGCTCGCAATCGGGGGCGCCGTGCTGGTCGCCGCGGGGACGCTCTACCTGCGCGCGGCGCCGTACGCGGATGGGCTACCGCTGGTCCGCGCCGCACGCATCCCGCATGACGAAGCTATGCGGCATGCCCACGCGCTGACCAGCACCGTCGTCTTCACGGAGGACACGGTCGCGAAGGCCTACGCACCGGGGTTCGTGCCGACGGCGCTGTATTGGCTGGCGTTCCAAGCGCCGTTTGGCTATGCCTACAACGAGGCGGCCCTCCGCGCAGCCGTCCACCGCCGGAACCTCGCCGGCCTCCTCACGACCTTCTGGTTCGGCGAATCACGCGTCGCGCGTGCGCTCGAGATCGGCGAAGTCCACGGTCGGCAGGCGCTCGTTAGCGAACGGGTGCGCGGCAGCGAACCGATCGACCACGCCGCCGCCCGGCGGTTCCTCGACGAAATGGCGCGTCGGTTCGACGGGGCCGGCCTGCCGACGTGGCAGATCGACCCGCGCCAGCCGCGCTCCCTCGGCAACGTCCTCCAACTGGACCACGACAGCCGGATGGTGATCATCGACCTCGAGTCGGGCCTTGTCTCGCCCCTGGCCTCGCCGCGCGCGTGGCTGCGCGGGTTCCGCCGCGGGCTCGTGCCGATGTATGACGACGTCTTCTTCGACATCACCCGCGACCACATCGAGGCAAACGCGGCGGACATCCGGGCGAAGCTGGGCGACGCGTGGCTCGCCAGCCTGCGCCACGAGCTCGACCTGGCGGAGCAGACGGCGGTCGCATGGCACATGAGCGAACCGCGGGTCTGGTCGAGGGCGGTGCGGTGGATGTGGGCGGGTTTCGGCATCCCGGTGCTGGGGCGGCGACTGCGTCACACACGCGCGTCGGCAGGCGACCGCGCCACCGTCTGGCTCGACGAGGCGATCGGGCGTTGGGAGGCGGAGGGTGTCGTCTCCGACATCCAAGCCGCGAAGCTCCGCGCCGCGAGCACGACGCCCGACTTCCAGGCCGTGCTCCCGCATTTTGGTGTGCATCTCGCGATCGGAGTGGCCCTGCGCTTCCCCTTCGGCAGCTTGGCGCGCCTGACGTACACCGGCGGGAACCTCTTGTTCGCGACCCTCGGGCTCTTCGCGCGACGGACCGACCGCGCCACGTGGCGCCAGGCCGTCCGGGTTCACTCACCGCTGGTGCTCCTGCTCGCGGCGATGCCAGGCGTGGGGACCTTCTCGTATCTCGCCTCCCCACCAATGCGCCAAAACACGGCGGTCCTCCGGCTCGTGTTGGACCGGATCGGCCAAAAGGCGCCCGCTAGGCTCTATACCCGGACCGGGCTTCGCCGCCTGGTGACAGGTGCTGCGCCCGGGCGGCGCGAGCGGCGATGACCGCGTCGGCGGTTCGGGGGCGGGCGCAGCGGGCCTGGCGGATCGGGACGCGCCCCACGCGGTGTAACCTGCTCCATTGGGCCTCCTGGGGAGTGGCGCTGGGTGCGCAGCTCGCGCTGGTCGCAGGATTGCACGATGGCACGATTTTCGAATGGGAGCAGGACCTCACCCGGTGGTGCCAGAGCATCTCGGGCCGGAACCTGCTGTTCGATGTCACGTCGTCGCTGACGAACACCTTGGCCTGGTACTTCGTCGCAGGGTTCGTCGCCCTGGTCCTCGCGACGGCGGCGGCCGGACGCCCGGGCGAGGCAGCGATGATCGCGCTCACCTTTCCGCTGCACGTCCTCGCCCAGTTCCCGAAGGCGCTGATCGACCGCCCGCGTCCCTCGGCCGATTTTCCGGGGATCGAAGGAGTCGGCGGGTTTCAGAGCTTTCCCTCGGGACACGCCGAGTTCGTGGTGACGTTCTATGGCTTGCTCGCGTTCATCGCGGTTCGCGGCAGCGGGCGCGCAAGAAGGACACTGGTGCTCACGGCCTGGCTCGCTTTCGTGCTTGCGACCGGCTTTGGGCGGGTCGCAGCCGGGCGGCATTGGCCGCTCGATGTGCTTGCATCCTATGTTGTTGGGGCCGGGCTCCTTTCCGGTCTGATTTGGATCGACCACGTCCGGCGTGAATCCCGGGCGTGGCCCTGCTAAGCTAGAGGGTATGGTGATAGCTCACGGATCAGCTACATCGTCAACGTATCGCTCGGCCCTCCGAAGGGAAGCCGCGCACCTCGTCCTGCCGTTGCTGGCGTTCGTGGCGCTCCTGGGCGTGGTCCTCACCGGGGGGCCCACGGAGGTCGACACTTGGCTCGCGGGCCGGATCCAGAGCATCCCGTGGGGCGCGTTCGCGGCCATCCCGCGGCTCGGATCCGATATTGGCGGCGGCGTCTACGGCGCGGTCGCTATCCCGGCCCTGACTGGTGCTTTCCTCCTCTGGCGCCGGCAATGGCGGCTCCTGGCGCTGTTGGGGGCCGTCGTCGTCCTCCACTACGTCCTGATTTCGCCGAAACTGTTCATCACCGCGTACCGGCCGTCGCCGGCGTTCGGGGTCGAAGGCGCGGGCGGGCTCGAAAGCTTCCCCAGCGGCCACGTCCAGTGGGCCGCGTCGTTCTACGGCTTCCTCGCCTACTTCCTGATCGGCCTCCAGCCTCGGCTGAGGTGGCCGATCATCGCGGGCTACGTGCTGGTCGTCGCGGGCACGATGCTCGGCCGCATCGAACTTGGCCGGCACTGGCCGATCGACACGGTGGCCGGCGTCCTCGCGGGCGTGATCGCACTGCGGCTGGTCATTCTCGCTGAGCGCTGGCTCGCGAGGCGCCATTCGAGGCCCGCGCCGGCGGCGTCTCAAATCCCGGAACGACAGTGACCGCGTCGCCGGGGCCGTGGCGGTCTGGGGGTTCGTCAGTGAGACTCCAATGCGCCGCCACTACGCCATGTTCAGGCCGCCATCGACGTTCAGCGTTTGGCCGGTGATGTAGGCCGCGTCGTCCCCGCAGAGGAAGGCGACCGCGGCCGCCTGGTCCGCCGGGCGGCCCTGACGCCGAAGCGGGATCCGGCTGATCGCGCCCTGCTTCGGCGCGCCAGGATCGATGCCGAACTTTTCGGCCGTCCGCCGGAACGTGCCGTCCATCATGTCGGTGTCTGTCGACCCGGGGCAGGTGCAGTTGACGCGGATGCCATGCGGCGCGAGTTCGAGCGCGAGTTGCTGGGTGAAGCCGATCATCCCCCATTTCGTCGCACAGTAGGCGCCGTAGTCCGGGATGCCGATGCGGCCGGCGGTCGACGAGATGTTGACGACGCTGCCGCCGCGGCCCGCTTTCACCATCTCCCGGGCGCAGGCTTTGGTCACCAAGTAGAGCCCGTTGAGGTTGACGTCGACCGTGCGATACCAGACCTCGTCGGCCATCGTGATGATGTTCGCTTGGCCGGCTTCGCTCGGGAGAGCGGCGTTGTTAATCAGGATGTCGACGCTGCCCAGCTCGGCGACCGTGCGAGCGACCATCTCTTCGACCTGCGTCTTCACGGTGACATCGCAGTCGATGGCGAGCGCCCTTCGGCCCATCGCGCGGATTTCCTCGGCGACGGAGGCGATGCCCCGCCAGCCCTCGGCGCGCTCATGTTCGGGGAATGTTGAGGGGTCGCGAACCGAGGCGCCGACGACGACATCGGCGCCATCTTGGGCGAGGCGAAGAGCGATGGCGCGGCCGATCCCGCGCTTGCGGCCGGCTCCGGTGACGATGGCGACTTTCCCGCTGAGGTCTGGCATGGTGGCGCTCCTTTACCCGTGGGATTACGGGGGACGGCGGCGGAACGGGCAAGGCCTCACGGCTCGCGGGAGCGGCGTGGCCTACGGCGCGGCCGGAGGAGGCTGGGCGCCCGGGAGCTGCGCAACGGGGGTCTGCACCGCGAGCAGACCTCTGAGGCGCGCCAGCAAGTCCTCGAGGATCGGGCGCAGGGGCGCGTTCGCTGGCAGGTTTTGGAGGGCGCGCCGGAGGTCGACGGTCGACCCGCCCACGCCGTCTTGGTCAGCTGTCAATGGCGCGAGCAGCGTATTGTCGGCCTCCCCTGGCCGAGCAGAGACGCGGACGACCCGGCCGTTCTGGACGAACTCGGTCAAAACGGAGCCGTGGCCGAACATGATCGCCGCGCCATAGGCCTGGGCCAGTTCGGGACTCGCGCCAAGGCCCAGCGCGTACTGGGTCGCCGTGTCGCCGGTGAGACGGATGAACCCGTTCGTGAGCAGTTCACGCGAGAGCGCGGCGCCCTCCGGCGTCCCTTGCATCCCCTGGGCCGTCATTCCGCGGCGCGCCGGGGTCGCGAATTGTGCGAAGGTCGGGTCGATCAGGAAACGCGACCCGTCGGGGAGCGTGACGACGGTGAACGCGTGTCGTGCGTCGACACCGGGGATCCCCATCTGTGCCGCCTGCATGCGTTCGATGACCACTGGCGTCCGCTGCCCGATCGTTGCCTGGGAAACAACGTCGGCCGAAATGTCACGGCCTACGCCGCACATCCCAGCGAGGGCTTCGCCGGTGAACGGCGTGGCGGCGTTCGCTGGCGCTGCCGTCGTCGCGAGGTATGCACGGGCCTGGGCGACGGCGAGCCGAGCAATCGCTTCGAGCGCGCCACGGATCTGATCGGGCGAGGCTCCGGGGTTGTTGAGCGTGGCCTGGGCTTGTTGGACGGAGTTCCGCATCGCCGTCCACTCCTCGGGCGTCCGTGGAAGCTCGACGCCCTCGCCCGTCGTGGCAATCCGGACGGCCGCGCTGATGTCCTCCATCTGCCGGACGGTGACCTCGAAGCTGGCCAGCGCCCCGTCGAGGTTGTTCATGTTCTCGGAGCGGTGGAAGAAGTCCTTGAGCTGCTGCTGGTAATCGGCGGTGCGCGGGTCGTAGCCGGCCTGTTCCATGCGCGTGAGGAGCAGTTCGAACCGGGTCAACTGCGGCTCAGTCGCGTGGCTCGGGAGGCACGGGCTGGCGCACTTCTTCATCGCCGCAACAGCGCGCGGGTGACGCGCATAGAGCGCCCGCAGCTCCGGGTCTGCCTCCAACATCCGGCGCGTCTCTTCGCTCACCGGCCCGATGCGCTGGAAGTCGGCCTCCGCGACCGGGTCGACGACCCTCGGCGCGGCCGGCGTCCCGCCTTCGCCTGGAGGCCGCTGACCGCCCTGATCCTCGCCGGGAGGGCGCTGGCCGCCCTGCGCTTGGTCGCCAGCCGGTGGGTGCGTCCCACCTTGGTTCGCGTCGGGCGCAGGCGGGCGGACCGGTGGCGTCGTCGTGCCCTGGTTCGCGTCGGGCGCGGGCGGATGGGTAGGCGGCGGCGTCGTGCCGCCCGCGTCAGCCGGTGGCTGTGTCTGGGCTGGCGGTTGGCCCTGCGTCGGGGGCGGCGTATCCGGGCCGCCGCCCGCGTTCCGTTCCTGGCGTGCGGCGTGAGCTTGGCCAGCGAGTTCGGCAGCGGCGCCGCCCATACCCTGACCGACGCCCCTCGCAGCGGCGCCGCCGAAGTCCCCGGCGATCTCGAGGCCCGTCTTGTTGCCCGCGCCCGTCTGGACGAGGCCGCCGGCCGTCGCACCGACGTTCGAAATGACGTTCTGGGCGGCGTTGCCCGCGAACGCTGTCCGGACGCGCTGGCCGGTGGTTGGGTCCTGGATCTTGGTCGCCATGGCCCCGCGGGCTCCGGCGCCCACGGTGCTCGCGGCTGCCTGGATGGCGTGGCTCGCGATGTCCTCCACGCTCGGCGTGCCGTTCATCATCGCGATCTGCATCGTGTGCTGGGCCATCTGGCTGGCCGCCTCTTGGCTCGCTTCGGCCATGAAGAGGCCCGCCCGGCCGAGCCGGTCCATCGTGGCCTGGCCGACGACCTCGGCGAACTTGCCGGCGGCGAGCGCCCCGACACCGGCGCCCGCGGCCGCGACCATCAGGGCGTTCAGGTTCTCCTGGGTGACGAGGTCGTATTCGTTGCCAAGGAGGATTTCGCGCGCCGCCATCCCCGCCAGGGCCGAGCCCAGGGCCACGACGAGCGCCCCCGCGCCGGCGCCGCCCGTGAGCGCCGTCAAGGCCGCAGCGGCTGCCAGCTCGACTGCTGTGGCGAGCGCATCTGCGATCGTCTTCTTGAGGGCGCGGACTTCGTTCAGCCGCGAGACGAAGGCGTCGTATTCGAGCTGGGCCAACGCCTCCGGCGAGGTCGCGCCCGCGAGCGCCGCCATCGCGTCGACCTCGGCGGGCCTGGCGCGGGATTGCGTAACGATGAATTCGAGCCGGGCGAGGCTCTCGGCCGCAACCCGCCGGCTATCCTCGCCCGTCGCCGCGTCGTAGTCGTCGACAAAGCCGTTGAGGATGTAGTTGCCGACGCCGGAGTTTTCGGCGTTCTGGCGGGCGCGGGCGCGATCGAGGCGGTCCTGCATCGTCTGCGCCGGGCTGACGAGGTCTTGGACGTCGAAAAAGGCGCCGCTTTCGCCGTAGTGCCTCCGCATCGAGGCCATGAACCGGGAGGCCCCGGTCCCCTCGCCGCCTTGAAGGAAGCGAGAGACATAGTTGTCGACGATCTCGGTGCGACGGGCGGCGGTGACGCCCTGGAGGGTGAGCACGCCTTTGATCGCCGTGATCCCGGCGTTGCCATCGCTATCGTCGACTTCGACCTTGATGCGCGAAGCACCCCGCGCGACGTCGTCTGAGTTATTGATGAGCGCGCGCAGCCGGGCGTGCCGCAGCCCGTGGGTGATTGGGACCAAGAAGAGCGGGTCGAAGGAGGCGCGAAGCTGCGTGCCCGAGGCATCGCTGCGCGTTTGGCCCGCGCCCTGGACCACCTCGCCCCAGCGACCCTGCGCCCAATACTCGTAGCACTTGTCGATCGCGCCGTCGTAGTCGAGGTCTTCCTTCTTGAGCCAAACCTCGTCGGCGGGCGTCAACGGGCCCGCCGCGATGAGCCGCGCGCGCCGTCCCGCCTCGGTGTCGGCGTCGGCCTCGGAGGTGATGACGCTCCCGAGCCGGGTCTGGGCGGCCTGCCAATCGCGCTCATAACGGGCGACCAGCTCAGGGTTGGCGGGGCTCGCGGCGCGGGCCCGCGTGAGGCGCCCTTGCCAGATTTCGCGCACCTGACCCACGGCGGCGGTCATCTCGGTTTCGTTGGTGCCGATCCCCGTATAGCCGCCCGTGGTAGCGGCATCGAGCCGGCCCAAGGCCATGTTGAGGCGGACCTCTTCCTGTTCGAAGAGCGTGCGTTCGGCGTCGGCCACGCCCGCGGGGAGCGCTTCGGTCCCCTGCGCGCCGCGGTCGACGGCGGTGAAGACCGCGTTCACGAGGTCCCAGTCTTCGCCGCCGAGCTCTGAGCGCATGGCAGCGCGGAAATCCGGGACGCCCGAGAACTCCTCGGAGTCGGGAGCCGTATGCCAGCCGGAGCGGGACTGGGCCAAGGGGGCTCGCCCGCCGGTGTCGGATCGGACGAAGCTGTCCCAATCGCGCTCGATCGCCTGGAGCCCGGCGGCCCCGGTCTGGCCAGCCTCCTGCACGGCGGCGACGACGGATTCCGTGTGTGTCCCGGTGATCGCGACGCTATCGAAATAGATCTGCTCGGCCTTGGTCAGCTCGTGGTCGAGCATGGCGATCGCTTTTTCGCGTGCCCAGCCGGAGAGGTCGTCGCGGAGGTCCTGTTTCATGCTCCCGAGGCCGAGCGCCCCGCTCGTGCCGCCGAAGGTCTCGTCGTACTTCGTCTCGAGGCGTTGGCGGCCGGAAAGGTCGCGGCCGAGGAGCCGCCAGACTTCGGCGTCGCGCGTCCCGGAAGGAAGGATCGCCCGCGCCATGGCGACCTCGTCGCCGAAGGCGTTGCCGCTGATCGTTGTCGCGTAGGCGTTGATCGCGTCCTCGGTGGAGAGCTGATCCTTGTACCAGCCCCAGATCGAACCATGACCGGCGCCCGAGAAGGCGCTGGGGACGTGGGAACGGACGCCAGCGCCGAGGCCGTTGATCGCACGGAACATCCGCGGCTCGTCGTTCCAGCCATCGAGGGCGGCGTAGACTTCCTCGGCCGCGGCGGTGGCAGCGTCGCCGTCGGCATCGCGCTGGACGTGGTTGGAGCGTGAGCGGGCGACCATCCGGCTGACGGCCCGGTTGCCGTGGAGCCCTTGGAGGGCGCCAACCTGGGCGGCGCGGAGCGGCTGAGGTATCGCTTCGAGGGACGCGGCGCCGGCGACGACCACCGGCGCGCGCGGCGAACTCTCGCCGGGCTCAGGGGCGCCCTTTCTCCGGCCACGAACGCCCTTCGTGGCTGTGCTGGAGGTCGCTCGACGCATGCGGCTGATGCTACGCCTTCGCTGCGGAGTTTCCTACCCTATTCGACGGCAATGGGGGCCCATCGCCCCTCAGTACCGCGACCACACGGGAGCGGTCGCGGAGCCGCAAGCGACGGCGCCTCGCCCAAGCTCCACCGGGTGCGGCCCGCCAGTCATCGCACCGGCGCGGGAGCGGGGGGCGCTACGTAGCCCCCGCACGGTTGGGCCCAACGTGGCTCGCCTGCGCCGCATGTACGTCACCGGCTCGGGGACTTGAGCTACCCGTCGCTGACGGCCCCGCGACCGCTCGGGAGCGGTCGCGGTACTGAGCGCCTGGTGGAGGGGAGCGGGCGACTCCGGGGGCACGGAGTCGCCGCCGGGTTCCGGAGGAACATCATCCGCACTGGCTCAAAGTCCCAAGGAATGCGACGCACGCCCATTTTCCTTTCCCCTTTCCCCTTCCTCCCCAATCTTTGCTACCTTCGCGTCCATGGAAGAACACGGCGAAGACGGCTACCTCACGCTCCACGGCCTCCGGCACCACTACATCCGCTGGGGCGACCCCGAAGGCGACCCGGTGGTGCTCCTCCACGGGCTGATGAACAACGCCCGCTATTGGGAGCACGTCGCGGCTCGCTTCCGGCCGGACTACACGGTCTACGCGCCGGACCTCCGCGGCCACGGCCACACCGACCACGCACCCGGCGGCTACCTCGTCTGGGCGTTCGCGATGGACCTCCGCCAGCTCGTCCAAGAGCTCGACCTCGAGGCGTTCGACCTCGTCGCCCATAGCATCGGCAGTCGCGTGGCGATGGCCTACGCGCGCGAACACAGCCACCGCCTGAAGCACCTCGTCCTCGCCGACATGGGGCCACAGATGGCGGAGCAGGGCGCGCGCGGCATCCGCAAGAGCACGGGCGAGGCCCGCTCCGCGCCAGGCTTCCCCACCGAGGCGGAAGCGCTCGCCCACTTCGCCAACCTCTATCCCGGTCGGTCGGAAGAGTTCCTCATGCGACAGCTGATGGACTCGTTGACGATGGACGAGGCGACGGGCAACCTGACGTTCCGCTTCGACCCGTCCATTAATCAAGCGACGGGCCGCGCGGCGCTGGTCGAAATCCCCTACCTCTGGGAGAGCCTGGAGCACATCACCTGCCCGACGCTCGTGATCCGGGCGGAGAAGAGCAAGGTGCTCAGCGCGGAGATCCAGGAGCAGATGGTGGCACGGCTGCCGAAGGCGAAGGGCGTCGTCATCCCCGACGCGGGCCATCAGATCCCCCTGCACCAGCCCGAGGCGTTCGCGACAGCCGTGAAGGAGTTCCTCGCGAGCTGAGCCCTGGGGGGCCGTGTTGAGTCCCGCCAGGCGACGCTATCCTGTGCAGGGAGGACCCGTGTCTGACAAGCTCTCCGCGCAACGCCCTCAAGGCGGCCCAGGTCGCCGTAATCCGTTCGCCCCAGACGCGCCGGGCTGGCTCGCGGCGCAAGCAGCACTCAAGCGCCTCCAGGAGGATCCCGAAGCGCGGATCTGGACACGCGAGGAAGTCCTCACGGATTGGTTCGGAGACGACCGGGCGCTCGTGTGAGCAGTTGGTCACTGGGACCCGAGGTGCTCGCCTTCGGCGACGTCATCGAGCGCGCGGACAGGTTTGCGATCTTCAAGCTGGTAGTCGCCGCGGCCGAAGGGAAGCCCGACAGCCCTGGAGCCTGGTTCGATTCGTTCGGCGGCTGGCGAACCGCCTCAGATAGCCGCCTGATCGTCTACGTGTATGAAGTGACATAAGAACATCGGGTCGCCCTCCATGCCCGGTTCCTGGTGGTGGACGACCCCCGACTGAGGACCATCGGCACCCTCCGGCACGATGTTCGCGTTCAAGCGGCACCTCTTCCCTGAGAGCGCGCACTTTCGTGAATCGCAACACCGCAGATCTGGTGGCGCTCTTTCCGTTCGACAGCCTGACCTTCGGCTTTGGGCTACACTCTGGCGAAGCCCCGCAAGCTCGAGGGCCCGGGAGGCGTCCGTGAAGTTCCACTGGTTCCATCTCATGCCTTGGCCCGACCTGCCGGACGACTTCCGCTTCAAGCATCGCAGCGTCTGGGTCGACCCCGACTACGGCCTCTATGACCCCGAGCGCGGCAACGAGGTGTACCACGAGTACCTCGACGAGCTCGAGTTCGCCGAAAAGTGCGGCTTCGATGGCCTCGGCGTGAACGAGCACCATTCGAACGCCTACGGCCTGATGCCGAGCCCGAACATCATGGCCGCCGCCCTCGCCCGCCGGACGGAGCGCGCGGCCCTGCTCGTGATGGGGAACAGCATCGCGCTCTACAACCCACCGACGCGCGTCGCCGAAGAGATGGCGATGCTCGACATCATGAGCGGCGGGCGCCTCATTGCTGGCTTCCCCGTCGGGACCTCGATGGACACGAACTTCACCTACGGCGTCGCGCCGGCATCGCTTCGAGACCGCTACTACGAGGCGCACGACCTCATCCTCCAGGCGTGGACCGATAAGTCCGTAAGCACGTTTAACGGCAAATACAACCAGGTGCGCTACCTGAACCCGTGGCCGCGCCCCCTCCAGCAACCACACCCGCCGATCTGGATCCCCGGCGGCGGCTCGATCGAGACGTGGGCCTGGTGCGCCAAGATGGACTACCTCTACTCGTATCTTTCCTACAGCGGCTACATCCGCGCCAAGCGGACGATGGACCTCTGGTGGGAGCAGGTCGACAAGGCTGGCAAGGAGCGAAATCCGTTCCAGGCGGGCTTCGCCCAGGTTGTCTGCGTCGCCGAGACCGATGCCGAGGCGAAGAAGCTCTACGAGCGCCACGTCGACTACTTCTACAACCGCTGCCTGCACGTCTATCCCGGCTTCGCGAACGCACCGGGCTACCAGACGAACGCGACCGTGAAAGCCGGCCTAAAGAGCCAGATGGAGATGATCAAGGCGATGGCCGCGGAGCGGCAAAGCTGGGAGACGCTGGTTAAGAACGGCTACGTCGTCGCTGGCAGCCCATCGACGGTGATCGAGCAGATGGACCAGTTGGCCACCTCGCTCAACGCGGGCCACATCATGCTCCTGCTCCAAATCGGCGACATGCCGCGCGACCTGACGCTGTACAACACGCAGATGTTCGCGGAGAAGGTGATGCCGCACTTCAAGCAGCGGTTTGAGCGCGAATACGTCGACAACTGGATGCCGACGCCGATGTCACGGCCTTCGCGTCCGATCCCCGCCTCGCTGAAGGAACTGCGCGAAGCAGTGCTGGTGGGCTAACGGGTACAATCCCGAAGCTCACTCGGGAGGATGTCCGCCATGGCCACGAATCGCCAAGTCATGATCGCCTCGGTGCCGCAGGGCCCGCTGGAGGCGCGCCATTTCGAGCTGCGCGAGTCCGAAGCGCCTTCGCCCGCCGAAGGTCAGGTGCTCGTCGCCACCATCGCGCTGACGATCGGCGCCGGCCAGCGGGCCGGACTCCAGGGCAGCGCGAGCTACGCCGGCGCGCCCCAGTCCGGGATTGTGATGAACGGCACCGGCGTCGCACGCGTCGTCGAATCGAGGGCGCCCGGATTCGCCTCGGGCGACCTCGTGGTCGCGCCCTCTGGCTGGCAAGAGCTGTCGGTGCACAAGCCCGGCGCCCTCCGCAAGGTCGACGTCAGCGTCGACCCAGCACACCACCTGGGGATGCTCGGGACGAACGGCCTGACGGCGTACTTCGGCCTCCTCGCGCTCGGCGAGCCCAAGGCGGGGCAGACGGTGGTCGTTTCCGCCGCGGCCGGCTCTGTCGGCCACATCGTCGGCCAGATTGCGAAGCTGAAAGGCTGCCGCGTGGTCGGTGTCGCCGGCTCCGACGAGAAGGGCCGCATCCTGACCGGTGAGCTGGGCTTCGACGCCGCCGTGAACTACAAGAGCGCAAGCTTCCGCGATGACTTCAAGGCCGCGACGCCCGACCGGATCAACGTCTACTTCGACAACACGGGCGGCCCGATCCTCGAAAGCGCGCTCTTCCGGATGGCCCCGCACGGCCGGATCATCTGCTGCGGCAACGTCAGCCAATACGACACGGCGACACCGGCAGCCGGGCCGCGCGGCGTGCCTGGCCTGCTCGTGAACAACCGCGTCCGGATGGAAGGCTTCCTCGTCTTCGATTACGCGGACCGCTACGAAGAGGCGCGCGCGGAGATGACCGAGTGGGTGCGGTCGGGCGCGCTCGTCCCGCGTGTGAGCGAATACCAGGGTCTGGCGCAGGCGCCGCAGGCGTTCGTCGACCTCCTCGCCGGGCGAAACATCGGGACCACGGTGGTGCGCGTCGGCTGACCGCCAAGGCCCACGTGACAAACGAGCTTGGGCGTCGGTCGTGCGGCGGCGTAGGCTGCGCACATGGAACCGTTCGAGCAGCTCTTTCGTCACAATGCCTGGGCGAATGCCCGCGTCCTCGAATGCCTCGCTGGGGCGACACACGTCCACGAGGTGAAGGCCCACAATGGCCAGACGATCGCCGAAGTCATGGCGCACCTCGGCGAGACGGAAGAAGCGTTCCGGATGGTCTTCCGCCGGGCGCCGGATTGGCCCCACCCGCCGTCGGAGGTCGAGGCGGTCCGCGCCTACATCACGGAGCATGACGAGGGCCTGATCGCGTTCGCCGCCGGGCTGACGGCGGAAGAAGCAGCGGCGCGGGTCTTCGTCCCTTGGTTCGAGACGGAAGTCCCGATCGAGCAGTGCCTGCGCCAGCTGCTCGGCCATGCGGCGCAACACCGCGCCGAGGCCGCCTGGGAATTGGCCCGCGCCGGCGTCGACACGGGCGAACTCGACTACATCGTGTGGCTGCTGGGGCAGAAGTAGCTCAGCTCACGTCGCGCATCGCCGTGGCCATTCGGTCGAGGCCCTCTTCGAGCATCGGGCGGGGGCAGGCGAAGTTGAATCGCCCATACCCGCGCCCCGGCGCACCGAAATCGGCCCCGTTCCCGAGCGCGACCTTGGCATGCTCGAGCAACCACTCCTGGATGCGGTCTTGGGGCAGCTCCGTCGCCCGAAAATCGAGCCAGGCGAGGTAGGTGCCTTCCATCGGCGTCATCCGCACGCCGGGCAGTTCCGCGTCGACGAAGCGGGCCAGCAGGTCGCGGTTCGCTTCCAGGTACTGGGTGACCGCTTCGAGCCAGGGGCCGCCGTCGCGGTAGGCAACCGTCATCGCGAGATATCCAAGGATGTTCGGCGTCTGGACGAGGCCCGCGCGTGCCGCTTCGAATGAAGCCCGGAGCTCCTCCGTCGGGATGATCGCGACCGACGCCTTGAGCCCAGCCAGGTTGAACGCTTTCGAAGGGGCCATGAACGTGATCGTCCGTTGGGCGATCTCGGGGCTGAGCGAAGCGATCGGGACATGTTCGCTCCCAGAAAAGACGATGTCGCAGTGGATCTCGTCCGAAACGATCCAGACATCGCGAGCGAGGCAGATCGCCGCCATGCGAGCGAGTTCGTCGCGGGTGAACACCCGCCCCACCGGGTTGTGCGGGTTGCAGAGCAGGAAGAGCCTCGTCCCGGCGTCGATTGCATCTTCGAAGCTGGCCCAATCGACCCCGTAGCGGCCATCGCCGCCGGGCCGCAGGAGGGCGTCGACCCGCCCGACGCCGTGGTGCTCGTGGCAGTTGAGGATCGGCGGGTAGGCCGGCAGCTGGACGAGGATGTTCTGCGTGGCGCCCCCAGCGGGGGCCGTCGACGTGCGACTTCCGGTGAGCGCCCGGACGGCGACGTTGAACCCGGGGATGACGCCAGGGATCGGCACGACCCACGCGCGAGGGACATCCCAGCCGTAGCGCTCCTTCAACCGCGCGCGGAAGACCTCGTGGAACTCCTCCCAGGTGTAGCCGTAGCCGAAGAAACCGTGGGCGACCCGCTCAGCCAGCGCGCGCCGCACCTGCTCCGGCGCGCGGAAGTCCATTTCCGCCACCCAGAAGGGGAGCACGCCCTCACCAAAGCGGTGCCACTTGTTCGAGTCGGTGCCGCGGCGGTTGTAGAGCGTGTCGAAGTCGTAATCCATGGCCGGGGATCCTACACTGACGGCCTACCGCGGAGGGAACAGGCATGGCTGATTGGTATGACCGGATCGACGACGACCGCCGCGCGTTCATTGAACGCCAGCACATGTTCTTTGTGGCGACCGCGCCCGACGACCTGTCGACCGAGTGGCCGAACCTCTCGCCGAAGGGCCGGACGCTCGTGAAGGTGCTCGGGCCGAACCTCGTCGGCTGGCTCGATTACCCGGGCAGCGGCAACCAGACGGCGACGCACACCGCGCAGAACGGCAAGGTCACCGTGATGTTCTGCAGCTTCGATGCGACGGCCGGCATCCTCCGTGTCTTTGGGCGCGGCCGCGCAGTCGACCTCGACGACCCGCTACTCGCCGAACACCGGCAGGCGTTTCTCGATGATGCCCACCCGTACGTGCGCCAGGCGTTCTTCGTCGATGTCGAAAAGGTGCAGACGTCGTGCGGCTACGCGGTGCCTCGCTACGAGTTCGTGAAAGACCGCGACACGCTCGATCGATACTGCGAAAACAAGCTCGAACCGCTCGCCATGCGCGACGGCATGCCGGTCGCCGGGCCGTTGCTCGCGAAAGTCCGGGCCTAGCCGTGGCCGAGGCGACGCCGGTCATTATCGAAGCCGCGATCAACGGCGCTACGCCGAAGTCGCGGAACCCAAATTCGCCGCGATCGGTCGACGAGATCGCGGCCGATGGGCTCGCTTGCCTGGAGGCCGGCGCCGCGATCGTCCACAACCACAACGACGAACCGGTGCTCGGTGGCGCGAGCGGCGTCCATAGCGCCGAGCCGTACGTCCGCGCCTGGAGCGCCATCCTCAACAAGCGCCCCGACGCGCTGCTCTACCCGACGATGGCGAGCGGCGGCGCCCACACGACGGTCGAAGAGCGGTACGCGCACATCCCGGCGCTGGCGGAGGCCGGGGTCATGCGCCTCGGGCTCGTCGACCCTGGCTCGGTCAACATCGCCCCGAACGACCGCGACGGCCTGCCGGCGGCGGTCGACTCCGTCTACCTCAACACGACGCGTGACGCCCGCTACATGTTCGACCGCTGCACGGAGCTGCGGCTCGGCCCCAGCATCTCCTGCTTCGAACCGGGCTTCGTCCGCGTCGCCCTCCGCTACCACGCAGCCGGGCGGCTGCCAGCGGGTTCGCTGATCAAGTTTTACTTCGGCGGGCCGGGCTCGAACTTCGGGCTCCCGGCGACCTTGCCCGCGCTCGACGCGTACATCGACATGCTCGCGGGGACGGGGATCCCGTGGCTGGTCGCGGTCCTTGGCGGCGACTGCGTCGCGAGCGGGATGGCGCGCTGGGCGATCGAGCGTGGCGGCCATGTGCGCGTGGGGTTGGAGGACTATGCCGGCGCCGGGACACCCACGAACGCCGCCTTGGTGCGTCAGCTGGTGGCGGTCTGCGAGGCGGTGGGGCGTCTCGTCGCGACGCCGGACCAGGCCGCGGCCATCCTCAGCTTGCCCCGGGGCGAGGCGCGTCGAGTACGCTATAGACATGGAGCCCGACGACTCGACCTTCCTCAGCCGCGTCCAGATCCGCAACTACAAGAGCATCGGGAACTGCGATGTCGAGCTCGGTCCGCTGACCTTCCTCGTCGGCCCAAATGGCTCCGGCAAGAGCAACTTCGTCGACGCGCTGCGCTTCGTCGCCGATGCTTTGCGGACCACACTCGACCACGCTATCCGTGACCGCGGCGGGATCAACGAGGTCCGCCGGCGCTCCACGGGCCACCCCACGCACTTCCAGATTGGGCTGACGTTGCGTCTCCGCAGCGGCGGGCGCGCCCTGTACGAGTTCCGGGTGAAGTCCGACCCAACGCGCGGAGGGTTCGAGGTCCAACACGAACAGCTCAACGTCTGGGACCCAAGCGGAAACGAGCCGGAGGCCCACTTCCGTATCGAGGGCGGGCAGGTCTTGCGGTCGAACCCCGCGGGGCTCCCTCCCGGGGCTAAAGAGAGCCTGTATCTCCCGCTTGCAGCCGGTCTCCCCATCTTCCGCGGGCCATATCTGGAGCTGATACGGATGGGCTTCTACAACCTGAATCCTGACCGAATCCGAGACCTCCAATCGCCGGACCCCGGCGCCCTGCTGGCCCGGGACGGCTCAAACCTCGCCAGCGTGGTTGGCCGGATGCGAGACACTAGCCCTGAGCGACTGGAGCGCGTGGAGGAACTGCTGGCCAAGGTGGTCCCCGGTGTTGAGGGCGTCGACCGCCGGATCCTCGGACCCAAAGAAATGCTGGAGTTTCGGCAGTTCGTGCCAGGTTCTGCGCGAAGCTGGCGATTCCCGGGATCGAGCATGTCCGACGGGACGCTTCGCGCCCTCGGCATCCTCGTCGCGCTGTTCCAATCGACCAATGGCCCCGGAGGGCGTCCTTCGTTGATCGCGATTGAAGAGCCGGAGACTGCGCTCCATCCCGGCGCCTCGGGGGTCCTCTTAGACGGGCTCCGAGCCGCGAGCCTCACCACGCAGGTCGTCGTGACGAGCCATGGTGCGGACCTCCTCGACAATCCGGACATCGTCCCGGCGAACCTGCTGGCAGTGGTGTCTGATCGCGGTACGACGCACATCGGGCCGATCACGGAGCATGGCCGCAACGTCATGCGAGACCGGCTCTTCACGGCCGGCGAACTCCTCCGGATGGAACAGCTCTTGCCGCACACGGCGCAACTCTCGTTCGGGACGGGCGAGTAGTGCAACCGACTCCACTCGTGTGCCTCGTCGAGGGCCACGGCGACAAAGAAGCCGTCCCAGTCGTGGTCCGGCGGGTCGCCGCGTATCTCGGCCTGAACGTGACCATTCGCGACTCGATCCGCGTCTCCCGCTCCGCGCTTGCAAAGGCCGACCAGCTGGGCCGGTACGTCCGCCTCGCCTCCGCCAAAGCCGGACCCGCGGGGGCAATCCTCATCGTTTTCGACGCCGACGAAGACTGTCCTGCGGAGCTTGCGACCCTCCTCCTCCCCGCCGCTCAGACCGCAGCCGGGAGGGCCAACGTCGGGCTCGTCCTCGCCAAACGTGAATTCGAGGCGTGGCTTCTCGCGGCAGCAGAGTCGCTGCGGGGGCGAAGAGGTCTGGGCGAGACCTTCATGAGCCCGGCGCCGCCGGAGGAAGTCAGGTCCCCAAAGCAGCGACTGAGCGCCGAGATGGGCCGCGACCGCGGGTACAAAGAGACGACGGACCAGCCCGCACTCGCCGCGCTCTTCGACATCGACCTGGCTCGCTCGCGATCCGATTCGTTCGACAAGCTCTGCCGCGAGGTGGAGCGACTGCTCGGAATGAGAGGCTGACGATGCGCATCCCCATCCCACCCGACACCCGCCAATGGCTGGCGCTGAACGGCCTCGTCAACCCCGAGGTCGACCTGCAGAACGTGCGCCTCCACCATGGTGGGCCGCTCACCTGGTACCTCGCCGCGACCCGGCACGGCGCGATCACATTCGGCAACCACATCTTCTATCGCAAACGCGAACGCATGGAGAAGCGCGACCTCTTGGTGCACGAGCTCGTCCACGTCGCTCAGTACCGCCGGATTGGCATGCTTCGTTTCCACGCGCGCTACCTCCGCGACGCACTACGCAGCATCCGGACGACCGGCAAGGCCTACGGCCGCGATCTGCCGCTGGAAAAACCGGCGTACGACACGCAGGCGCTCGCGCTGAAGGTGATCCGGGGCGAGGCCGGGGTGGCAATGGTGACGCTCCCCGACATCTTCGGCGGGGCTCCCCCCAGCCCGGTGGACCGGCCCCCGATGGCCTAACGAGAGGCGTCAAGAGGGAATTCCGACTGGATCCCGCCCACCCCCGGCACAAAGGACTCGATGTGAGTCAGCGCCAGCTCAAGGACTCGCTCCGGCGGCAGAGTGGCGTCGAGGGTCACCCACGTGGGATCTTGCGCAAGCGACTTGTACACGTGGCGAACCCTTGCATGGAACGCAACTGACTCCGAGCCGGTGATCACGGGGTCAACTTCTCCGAGTTTCCGACTCAGCCCAACGATCGGGTCGATGTCGAGGTAGATCGTCAATGACGGTTTAACGCCCTCGGCAGCTATTTCGCAAAGCGACTCAAGCTGGTCGTAATCCAGGTGCCTCCCGCCACCCTGGTAGGCCAACGTGCTCGCAGTGAACCGATCGGAGAGGACGAGCTTCCCGGAGTTCATCGCCGGGAGGATCACCTGGTGGATGAGTTGATTCCGAGCAGCAAGGAAAAGGAATACCTCGGCCCAGAGCTCCACGCGTTCGTGGAGGATGGCTCGGATACTCTCACCGGGCCTCGTTCCTCCGGGCTCGCGCGTTACGTGGACGCGTTCGACCCGCTGATTGAAGCGGCGCCGGATCGCGTCGGCCAGGGTTGTCTTGCCAGCCCCTTCGCCGCCTTCCAAGACAACCAGATGTCCCCTTGGCACGGCACTAGTGTGGCGGGCGCGCATCAAAGGCGCGACTGGGACTGCGCCCCTTATTCCCGCCCGCTGCCCGCCGCCATCGGCAGGATGCGCACGCGCCGCAGCGGCTCCTTGCCGCTGCTCTTGCTGTCGAGGTTGTAACGCGTCGCAAGTTGGTGTTGGACGCGGCGGACGTAGCTGTTCGCCGGCGGCAGCTCCACCGGGCGCCCCTCTTGGAGGACCTGCGCGATGGCGTCCTCCGTGTCCTTGAAGATGTCCACCAACGGGTCCTTCCGCCCCGAACGCTCGTCGGCTCCTGGCTTGAACTGGAGGAGCGCCTGTTCGATTTGGAAGCCGGTGTTCGCCTTCAATACATAGATCGGGAGGTTCCGCTCCTCAGCTTCCCGGAGCGCGGGAGGCTTCGTCCGGATGTAGGAGCGGAGCGTCATCACCGCGTCGGCGGTCGCCAGGTCGTCGGCAATTTCGACGGGCAGGCCGAGCGAGCGAATCGTCGCGTCGATCCGCGGCCGGGAGACGCCGAACGCGTAGAGCTTGAAGATGCGCTCGGGCGCCTCACCGCTCGCGGAGCGGGCAGGAAATCGCTCGCGGACGGGCTCGACCCGCTCTTCGCGGACGTGCCCGCCGCCGCGGAACGGGCGAGCCGGGACATCGTTCCAGAGCTGCGGCCGCGTGATCCCGCGGCTCGGGGGCTCGTCGTCAGGGTCGACTTCGTCGACGATTTCGATCCGGCCGTTCTCCGTTAGCTGGCGGACTTCCGGTGGAGCAGCCCAGCCACGAAGGAGCGAGTCTACCGTCGCCGCGACGTCGGGGTGAATCGCGACTCGCTGCCAGCTTTGGATCTCGACGACGACATCGAACGTCGGCGGGGCCTTCCGTTCGAGGATGGACTTTTGCGTCCCGCGCCGGCGTGCCTCGTCGTCGCCCAACGTGACCGACTGGATCCCGCCGATCAGGTCGGACAGCGTTGGGTTGAGCATCAGGTTTTCGAGCGCGTTGCCGTGGGCCGTGCCCACGAGCTGGACGCCGCGCTCGTTGATCGTGCGGGCCGCCTGCGCCTCGAGCTCGGTGCCAATCTCGTCGATCACGATGACTTCCGGCATGTGGTTTTCGACCGCCTCGATCATCACCGCGTGTTGGGCGGCCGGCGTGGCCACCTGCATCCGGCGGGACCCACCAATCGCGGGATGGGGGATGTCGCCGTCGCCGCCGATCTCGTTCGACGTGTCGACGATGATGACGCGCTTGTTCGCGTCATCGGCGAGGACGCGGGCGACTTCGCGGAGCATCGTGGTCTTGCCCACGCCAGGGCGCCCCAAGAAGAGGATGCTCCGGCCGCTGAGGACGAGGTCTTCGATCACCCGGATCGTCCCGTAGACCGCGCGGCCGATCCGGCACGTGAGGCCGACCACCTTTCCGCGGCGGTTGCGGATGCACGAGATCCGGTGCAGCGTCCGCTCGATCCCGGCACGGTTGTCGTCGCCGAAGGCGCCGATGTGGTCGATCACGTACTGGAGGTCCGCTTCGGTCACCTCTTCGTGGCTGAGCACGACTTCGCGCCCCGGGTAGCGTGCCTCCGGCAAGCGTCCGAGGTCGAGGACGACCTCAAGCAGGCCGGTGCGGCGCTCCTCGCGGCGCAGGTCATCGCTAATCCGCGGCGGCAGGGCGTCGATCAGGAGGTCGAGGTCATCGGTCATGATCTGTTCGTTGGCAAAGGGCGCGATCGTCGGTTCCATGGTTGTCACCCCTATTGTCGCAGCACCAGGGTCTCGGCTGGCAAGGCCACCATTTCCTTCAGAGTCTGCAGCGCGGCCAGCTTGCGCGCGCAGACCACCCGCGTCCCCAATTGCTGATACCCGCGCTCGATGGCGTGGCGGACGAGCGTCTCGTCGTCGTGCGGTGCGATCAGCGTTGCGTGGCGCGGGCCGTGGGCTTCCAGGACGTCGAGCAGGGCATCGACGGCTCCAGCTATCGAGAAGTCGACGAACCCGCGGCACTCGCGGTCGCCGATCCCGGCCCACCCGGCGATCGTCCCCGCTCCTGGGAGCACGAGCTCGCGCTCACAGTCGTAGGAATCGTGGACGGCGCGCCACTCCTGTTGGGTGGGCCCTTCGACGCGGCGGATATGGCCGGAGACGGCGCGGCAGTAGAGCCGGAACACGCCCGCTCGGTCGCTCCGGTGGGCCGCGCGGAAGCCGCCGTCTGGTTCCCCGCCGGCGTGATGGCGGACGCTCAAAACGCTTTCCTCGCGGTAAGGGCGAAGGCCGGCCCGCTGGATGGCCAAGCCATGCGGCGACCCCTCGGCGTAACGCACGAAGAGGGTGCGGCCACCGCGGCGGGCGGCCTCCGGGCCAACGGCCGCCAGGAGCGTGACGACGGCTTCATCGTCCTTCTCGCGCGCGATCCGGAGCGAGACCGCTTCCCAAGCGATGCCTCCGGCGAGTTCGCGGGCCAGCACGACCCCCCGATAGCCAAGGCCGCGCCGGACGCCGAGGACAATCGTCCGCGGCATCTTTGGCAAGTGCGCGATCCCGCTGACGGCGAGCCCGGACGCAAGCAGGAGATTTTCGCCCGCCCGCGTCGAGAGCACCTCCGTGGAGAGCCGCCGCAGCTGCGGCCAGAGCGTCGCCGCATCAAGCGGGCTCAGCGGCTCGGCGCGCAGCTCGGTCACGACGACTGCCCCCCAAGCGTGAGAAAGAACTCGTGGATGCGCGGGTCAGCGGTGATTTCGGGATGGAACGAGGTCGCGAGCAGGTTCCCTTGCCGCGCCGCGACGATCGTGCCGTCCGTCAGCCTGCAGATCGCCCGCGCCGAGCCTTTCACCGATTCGATTTGCGGAGCGCGGATGAACACCGCCCGGAAAGGCGGCCCTTCGAGCCCTTCGATAGTGAGGTCGGCTTCGAAGCTATCCACCTGGCGGCCGAAAGCGTTCCGGCGGACCGCGATGTCCATCACCTCGATGCCCGGCCGATCGAGGTTGTCGACCTGCTTTGCGAGGAGGATGGCGCCCGCGCACGTGCCCCAGACGGCCCGGCCGCTGGCGCAAAAGTCGCGCAACGGCTGCTGCATGGCGTTCGAGAGGATCAGCCGGGCGATGGTCGTGCTCTCTCCGCCAGGGATGATCAGCGCGTCGAGCGCGTCGAGCTGCGCCGCCTTCCGCACCTCGACGACGCAGTGGCCGAGTGATTCGAGCATCTCGCGGTGTTCGCGGAAATCGCCCTGGAGGGCGAGCACACCAACCGTCCGGCGCGTGGTCGTCACCGCCGGTCGTCCTGAAGTGAAGGGCAGGGGCCTGTCCGTGTTCGCAAGAGGGAGCGAATGGCGCGGCATTCCGCGTTGGGGGTCAGGTGCACGAGTAGCGCGCTTTCCTTCGTGGGCTGATCTCCAGTGTAGCCCAAGGAGAAGGGCCGCGGAGGCGAAAAGCGTTAACTTCTCGTACCGCGGCCCTTCGGCTTCGTGGAAGCGTTGTTACGAGAAGAACGAACCGACGACCCGCTCGCTCAGCGGGAGGCCGAGCACGCGGGCGCGCTGGATCTGCTCCCAGTAGTAGCGGTAGGTCGCGCGGTCGTGGAGGCTGCCTTCGTGCTGGATCGGCCCCCAGTCCGCGTCGAACGCCTTCAGCAAAATCGCCTCCGCTTCGGCCACTTCGGGAGCAGCGGGCGACATGGCGCGGGTGATCGGTTCAATCTGCGCAGGGTAGATCGACCACTGCCGGAGGAAGCCGAACTCCTCGCGCGCGCGCCGGGCGTCGTTGTAGATGAAGTCCACATCCTTCAACTCGAGCGTCACGTTGTGCGCGGGGACGATGCCGTTCGCCAGCGCCGCGGCCACCATCTCCGCCTTCGCACGATGGAGGATGGCGTGGTCGAACTGCCAGGGCGAGCGCATCGCGCTCGAGGGAATCGCCCCGTGGTGGTCGCTGACGAAGTCCATGAGCCCGAAGTCGAGCACCTGGACCGTCGCGACCTCCGCGATCTGCCAGACCTGGTGGATGGCGGCCTGGGTTTCGATCAGGGCGTGGATCGGGATTTGGCGCGTGACGCCCGCGGTGACAGCGGTTTCGCGGACGTACTCGACCATCTCGCGGAACTGCTCAACGCGCGTCGTCTTCGGGATGGTGACGTAGGCGAGCCGCTGGCCCGCGCCGCCGACGATGATCTCGACGTCCCGGCGCCAGTGGTCGTGCGTGTAGTCGTGGATGCGGACGCCAGCCATGCTGAACTTGTTGTTGGGGCTGTTCTGCATGCGGACGACCATTTCCGCGTGCTCAGTCTCGCGGCCGGTCGGCGCGCCGTCCTCACAGTCCATGGTGATATCGAAGACGCCGCCCATCTTCTGCTGAAGCTCGAACGCCTTCGTGATGCGCTCCTCGGTGCCGGCGAAGTGTTCGGCGGCGGGGATGATGGGGAAGATCTTCTCGCCCCCGAAAAGGGCTTCTTTGGGATGTCGAGGCATAGCAGTCGTCCAGGAGTGGGATGTGGGGTGGCCGCTCCGAGCCCGAGGGGTGGGCGCAAGCGCAAACGGGGTTCAGTATCGCCGGAACGCGGGATCCGGTCATCCGAGCGGGTAGGATGCCCGAAACCAAGCACCCACCGGAGGCCGCCCATGCGCCAGCTTGACCACGTCGGCATCTACGTCCGCTCGATCGATGAAGCATCGAAGATCTACACGCGCCTCGGCTTCCCGGTGGAGAAGGTCATCCAGTTCGACGCCGGCGGCCGGGCGGTGCCGATCGCCTTCATCCCCGTGGCGCCAGGCGTCGATATCGAACTGATCGAGGCCCCAGCAGCGCTCGACGCCGGAGTCGAGCCGCTCCACCACGTTTGCTTCACCGTCGAGGACATCTCCAGCGAGCTCTCGGCGCTCAAGGCCGAAGGCGTCCCTGTGGCCGACCACGCACCGCGCCCCGGCGCGGCTGCGCGGCTCATCGCCTTCCTTCAGCCCGAAGCGGCCCACGGCGTGCGGGTCGAGCTCGCGGAAAAGTAGGGGACCAGCCACTGCCTCAGTCAGCCTCGCTCGCGGCGAGCGTCGCGAACCGGCGACGGGCCGTGTCGTCCCGGCCGACCATCTCGTCGAGCCAACCGAGCACGTAGCCGGTGTCGATGCGAGTCCCGCTGAGGACTGCAGAGATGTCCGTCCAATCCTTAGTCCTGTTGAAGAGGACCTTGAACACCACCAGGTCCTCGGCACTGAGCACGCGGATGGCGCCGCCGTCGAATGGGACCTGGCGGGCGCGCTCGCGGCACTGTTCGTGAAACGGCAGCCCGGCGAAAAACAGGTCGAGCATCGTCCCGTCCAGGTCGAGGCGCACCTGCCCTTCGGCCGCCACCCGCCTTCGTTGTTCTGGCGTGGCGCGGAGGCCGAGGTCACCGAGGGCTTCGAACACCAGCTCGCCATCGCCTTCAGGAAGAAAGATGTTGAGGTCGATGTCCTGGGTTGCGCGCGGCTCGGCGTAGTAGGCCAATGCCAACGCACCGCCGACCGCATAGGGGATGCCCGCGCGTTCGAGCACGTTGCAGACAGCGAGCAGCCTGTCGACCAGCGACGGCGGCTTCATCCGTCCTGCTTCCTCAGGCTCGGCCAGGGACAGCGCTCGGCAGGCAACGGCGGCTTCTCCACCCGCCGCCCCCGCGAGCGGACGATCGCGTCCGCCAGGTCCAGGAGCTCGACCAGCACTTCCGCGTGCCGCTCCAGGCTCGCCGCCCGCCAATAGGCGGCCCGCTCGGCATCGTCGCGCGCAGCCCCACGCCGCAACCGCGCCACGAACTCGGCATTGCTCAGGGGGACACCCTCGACCTCGTCCATACTTCGATTCTACGCGGCAACGGCGCCCGTCAACCCATCAACGCATCAACCCGTCAACTCATCCACTCATCAACTACCCAACCGTGTTCGTGAAGCCGTCCAGGTCGTAGCTCATGATCAAGAGGTCGCGCGTGCGGCCTTCGCGGTCTTCGACCCAGTCAGCAAGGAGCGCCTCCGGCTGAAACCCGAGGTGTTCGAACATCGCCCGCGCGCCCGTCTGATCGGGTGTCATCTGCGCCGTCAGTTTGCGAAGGCCCGATGCGCGCGCGACATCGAAGATCTCGCGCGTCAGCGCCCCACCGAGCCCCGTCCCGCGCTTCGCAGGCGAGACGTTGACACGGATCTCCCCCACACGCCGCGTCCACTGGGCCGGATTGCGGGAGAAGAGCGCGTACCCCATCACGGCGTCGCTTTCCACGGCCAAAACCGCAATCGTATTGCCCTTCTTCAGGCTCGCGAGCCATTCATCGACGCCCGCCTTGCTGGTGATGTCTGTCCTTAGAAAGAGCAGGTCGTCGTGCGAGAGGGTCTGGGCGAACGCCAAAATGGCGGGGCCGTCGTTCGCCGTCATCAGGCGCAGGTTGGCGCTTCCCTTGCGCAGCGGGATGGTCCTGGGGTAGCGATCGGTCGTGGCCTCGGCGGCCATCGGACGAACCTCGAAAAAGGCTCGCGCCAGCGTACACCCGCCGCCCGGCCAACGCCTCGCGGCCCCGTGCGGCTCAAGCGGTGGGACGGCCCGGCCGACACTCCCCGGCGCCCTACTTCGTGACGAACGCCAACGCGTCCGCGAACAGCTTCTCGCCGGGCTGCGCGGCGACCGCGTCCTCAAGGTCGAACTCCGCGAAGGTGAGGTCGCCGGTTTCGAGGAACCCCGCCCAAGCGCGGAGCAGCAAGGCCGTCCCGTTCTTCTCGTCGAAATCGGTCGCGCGGAACGAGTACTCGTAGATCCGTTCGACCAGCGCCTCAACCTGGCCCTCCGCCGGGGTGCCCTTCACCAGCGGCGTATCGAGCGAGAAGATCTGGGCGACGGGATACCGCTTAAACTGCGCGAGCACAGCCGGGTAGTCGCCATAGAACAACGCCTGCAAGAGTGGATAGCTCGCTCCCGGGATCGCCTGCTTGCGCCCCTCGGCCGTGACCGCGAGCGCCGAGGAGGCCCACTTCGTCCACTCGTTGCTGTTGAGCGTGGCGCCGTTCCCCGTGATTTCGTCTTGTGCCTGTTTCCAGAGCCCGGCTTCGGCCAACTCAAGGACACGGTCGTAGACGCGCCGGACATCCGGCGGCACGCCCTCGACTTCGTCGTAGGGGTAGACCTCGATGAGCTGTTCGTCTTGCACCACGTAGAAGCCGAACTCGATTTCGCGCACACCGCAGGCGTAGCAGAAGACGTAGTAGTCCGAGCGATCGACGAGCAGCTGCGGCGAACCGGCGTTGGCGAAGTCGCCGACCGTCCCCGCGCCCGGTGCGTCGCTGCATTCGGAAAGCTCGTAACCGAACGACTCGCCATCGGTGCGCAAAACGGTCACACAACTCCCGTGGGCGCCCACGCCGGAATTCAGCACGAACCAGGTATCGATGCTCGTAAAGCGGGGCTGGAGCAGCCCACCCTCGCCGACGAATTCGGCTTCGCTCACCTCGGCGCGCGCGACCTCTTCCCAGCCGTTGCCCTTCTGCTGGTAAAGCGCGACGAAGTGCTCAAACCCCGGCAGCTCAAGCTTGCTTCCGGTCGAATAGACGGCGGTGAAGCCCGACCCCGGCCCTGCCAGGGCGAGCGTCCGGATGTCGATGATGCCGTCGGCCCCAGCGGGGAGAGTCCCTCGCGCGGCGGAGCGAGCGTCGCCCCCGGACGTGCCCGAGGGCGCGGGGCTGGACGTCGCCGCGGGTGAAGCAGCCGCCGAAGGGGTGGCCGCCGGTGTCCCTGTGGCGGCGGGCGTGCCGATTGCTGCGCCCGTCGCCGACGCTGAGGCGGAGGGCGAGCTCGTCGCCGCCGGCGAGGCGCTGCCCGCGGGCGAAGCTGAGGCCGCCTCACTGGCGGTCGCCGCGGGCGTCGCCTCGTTGTCCTTGTCGCCACCGCCGCAGCTGGCCAAAGCAAGGGCCGCCACGGCGAAGGCCGCCGTCATCCACCCGATCCGTCGTCGCATGCCCTCAGTGTAGCCCGCCGAGCACGCCACGGGCTCCGGTTCGCACCCGCACCCTTACCCACGCGACAATGAGGGCCCACGCCCCGGAGGCCACGCCGATGTCCACTCCCTTGCCCCGCCGCCCCCGCACCCTCGACCTGCTCGACGCTGGCCAAAGCGTCTGGCTCGACTCGATCTCCCGCGCCATGCTTCGCGAAGGCCGCCTCCAGCGCATGGTCGACGACGGTTGGGTCACGGGTGTCACGAGCAACCCCTCGATCTTCGAAAAGGCCGTCTCCGGTTCGTCCGACTACGACGCCCCCATCCGCGCCGCCGCGGCCGCGGGCGTCACCGACCCCTACGAGGCGTTCGTCGCCCTCGCTGTCGACGACATCCGCGACGCATGCGACGTCCTCCGGCCCGTGTACGACCAGACCGGCGCGCGCGACGGCTTCGTCTCGCTCGAAATCCCACCAGGCGTCGAGGTCGATACCGCGAAGACGGTCGCGGAGGCGGAGCGCCTTGCGCGGCTCGTCTGCCGGCCCAACGTGATGATCAAAGTGCCGGGGACGCCCGCCGGGCTGGCCGCCGTGGAGCAACTGATCGCGATGGGGATCAACATCAACATCACCCTCCTCTTCAGCCTCGCCCAATACGAGGCGACGGCCGAGGCGTACCTCGCGGGCCTCGAACGGCGCCTCTCGCTCGGCCAGCGGCTGGACACGGTCGCGAGCGTGGCCTCGTTTTTCGTCAGCCGCCTCGACACTGCCGTCGACCCGCTCCTCTCCGAAGGGTCGCCCCTGCGTGGCAAGGCGGCCGTCGGGAACGCGCGCGCCGCTTATGCACGGTTCGAAACGATCTTCTCGGGGCCGCGCTGGGCGGCGCTCGAAGCCGCCGGCGCGCGCGTCCAACGTCCCCTCTGGGCGTCCACAGGCACCAAGAACCCGGCCTACAGCGACGTCCTCTACGTCGATGAGCTGGTGGCGCCGCACACCGTGAACACGATGCCCGAGGCGACGCTCGCCGCGGTCCTCGACCATGGCTCGGCGACGCACGCGATCGCGCAGGGCCTGGCCGCCAGCCTTGCGGACCTCCGCGGGATCGCCGCCGCCGGCGTCGACCTCGACGCCGTCACGGACCGGCTGCTCGTCGAAGGGCTCGCCGCGTTCGACAAGGACTTCCGCAAGCTGCTCGACCGCATCGCAGGCGCGTTGACGGAGGCCCGCGTCCTCCTACCCCGCGGGTCGGCGGCGTTGGCCGAACTCGAGCATCGCGTCACCGACCGGCTGGGGAAGCTCGATGAGACGCGCACTGTCGCCCGGATCTGGGCGCGCGACCACACCGTCTGGAAGACCGAGCCCACGGAGATCAGCGACCGCCTCGGCTGGCTCGACGTCTTCGAGGCGATGCGCGAGGAAGTCCCGGCGCTCGAAGCGTTCGCGGCCGAGCTCGCCGCGGAGGGCTTCGAGACGGCCGTGCTCCTCGGCATGGGCGGCTCCAGCCTCGCCCCCGAGGTCTTCCAGCAGAGCTTTGGGACGGCGAAGAGCCGGCTCCGGCTCGCCGTGCTCGATAGCACCCACCCCGACCAGATTTCCGCGCTCGAAGCCACGCTCGACCTCGCGAAGACCGTGTTCATCGCCGCGAGCAAGAGCGGCGGGACGGTCGAGACGCGTAGTCAATTGGAATACTTCTGGGAGAAGCTGCGCGACGGCCGCCAGTTCATCGCGATCACCGACGCGGGCTCTTCCCTGGACGCGCTGGCCACGGAGCGCGGCTTCCGGCGGGTCTTCCGCGCCCGACCCGACATCGGCGGGCGCTTTTCGGCGTCGGGCCACTTCGGGCTCGTCCCGGCCGCGCTGATTGGCGCGCCC
>JBJXFX010000068.1:0-4372 GCA_046152925.1 Dehalococcoidia bacterium | reverse complement strand
ATGCGCGTGCGGACGATTGTGGACCTGACGATGATGGGCATGAGCCCCGGCGCGATCGTGGAAGAGTACGAGAGCATCCTGCTCAACGGCGTCCACGGGGCGCTGGCGTTCTATCACGCGAACCAGGATCGGCTCGATGCCGAGTGGGTTGCACAGGACATCGAGGCCGACCGGCTTGAGACCGAGACCCGGGCGATGCAAGGGCCAAGCCTTCGTGAACGGCTCGGCGTGTGAGATCAGCCTCTTCCTCGACCAGGACTCGGCCGGCCAGCTTCAGTCGTCGAGGGGCGCCTCCGCCGGGTCGCGGTCGCTTGCGGGGGCCTTCGCCCAGGCGTCGACGCCGAACGCCTCCGCCCAGCGACGATACGGCTCCAACGAGTCGCCGTACTTCACGTGTCCCGCGTTATGTTGCGCCGCGGCCGACAACATCGCCTCCCGCCGCGGGTTCGTGTTGCGCCCGTAGTCTTCCAACAGGCTGACGCAGACCTCTTGGTTGTGTGTGTCGTTGCCGTGCTTCGCCCCACCGAGCGCCAGCATCCGGACCAGCGGCTTGCGGTCCTCCCCGGAGGCGACGTACGCCTTCGTCCAGGCGACGGCCTCGTCGGCCACCTTCCGCACGGTCGCGTCGTCCAGCTTCGCGAGGATCTCCGCGCCCGACATCGTCGCGGCGTCGCGCGGGATGTACGTCTGGCCCTCGCCGTTCATCGGCGTCGCCCGGAGCCACTGGGCAACCTGGCAGATGAACGAGCCCGCGACGTAAAGCAGTTTGATCCGGTGGGGGTGGTCGAAGCGGTCGAACCACCAGCCGAGGGTGTTGACGTATTGGGCGCAGTGTTGCGGCATGGCGAACCCCATCGGGTCGCCCGTATCGAGGAGGAGCCGGCTCGCCGCCACCTGACAAACGTCGACGATCGCGCGGGCGCTCTTCCCGGCGAGCAACAGCGCGCTGATCGCCTCGATGTAGGCCGGCTCGGGCGCCTTGGTGAGGGCATAGAGGAGCATGTCCGTCTCGGCCAGCGACAGCTGGCCTTCGTTCGCGAGCAAGCGGCGCTCTGGCGGCAGGTCCGGCGTCGCGGCGATCGATGACCGTTGGCGCTCGTCGTCTTCCGCCAGTGAGCGCCAGGCGACTTCGCCCGCCATCTCGTAGTTTGAGTACCAGCGCGGACCAACCGCGATGTCGGGGACGCCCGCGTAGAGGGCGTCGTGCGCCCGGTCCCAGCCGAAGGCGTCGCCAAGCTGGATCGTCGCCCGGGCGCGATATGCCTTGTGCCCCGTGGTGTACGAGCGGTTGAAGTACATCCGGTCCTGGACGTCGATCAGGCCGGCGAAGACGAGGTGCGCGAGCGCCTCCTCACGATGTTCGGGCTCTTCGACGATCCCGAGGAAGACGCGGTAGGCCTGCACGACTTCCCCGACCTGGACGAGCGTCAGCCAGTGGTTGAGCCGCTCCTCGATCGTGCCCTCGGACTTGAGCGCCGTCTGGTCCTCCCAGTGCACCTGAGGCAGCGGGAAGGTGTCGCTCTTCGTGACGTCGTACTTGGTGCGCGCATAGTGCCCGGGAATCTTGCCGAGGAGTTGGCTCCACGGGTCGAGCCCCGTCGGGACGTACCAAGCGGTCTGCGCCAGCGGGAGGAGCTGATGGCGCCCATCGAGGACCTTCTGGAAGCGGAGGGCCGCGGACGCGCTCAAGAGGCAGTGGTCGTTGTTCACGAAGCGCACGACGCCGTTGTCGATCCGCTGGTGGTAGGGCACGTGCGTGTACGGCGCGTGCACCCGGACGGTCTCGCGGAGGATATCGACGACTCCCTCGCCTTCGCGGACAAGGTCGTAAAAGGCATCGCTCGTCTTCCGTTGGTCGCGGCCGATGATCGCGTCCCCATACTGGGCGTAGAGGCGCTGGGCTTGGGGCGTGCGGGCGGCGGTCGCGACCATATGCTTCCTCGGGATAGCGGCGTTATCCGCCGATACTACGCCCGTCCGGGGAGCGTCTCAATCACGGATCTCGCCGCTTTACGCTGCTGAGGGCGCTCAGGCGCCCCAAATCGCGAGCAGGACGCACTCATCCAGCTCGCCGCTCCGGCCCGTGTCGATCAGCACCTTGCGGCCGGCGACCATCGCCGCCGCCGCGATGCCCCGATCGACGGCGATCGGCCCCAGCGTTTGGGGCGTGGCACCGTCGAGCCGCACAGTCGCGGTGTGGGGTGTGGAGTTGTAGGCGGCGAGGACGCCGCGGAGCAATGACATGGTTAAAGGCCTCCAAGGGTGATGGTGTGGCGGTAGGTTGGGCCGCGGCCGCGGTCGAAGTCGAGCTTGATGCCGACGACGCGGTAGTTGACGGCGGCGAGGCCGAGCTGGGGGAGGGTGACGGCGACGACGTCGAAGAGCTGAAGCCCGGCGTTGACGCCGGCGTCGAGTTCGCCGAGCTTGCGCGCCCAGGTGGCCCGCCTCGTGTGGTCGCGGGCGTAGTCGTCGGCCCGTGTGTTGCTCGATGCGTCGAGCGAGCGGACGAAGTCGCGGAGCGGGCCGTGACGGTAGATGCTCGGCTCCTCAACGGCCTGGGAGTACCGGACGTTCGGGTTGTGGAGGACCGTCCAGTTGTGGGTGGGCATGCTGTCGAAGACGGCCCCTTGCTCGATGGGGTGGTCGGTGCCGTAGGTGTAGTCCACCGCGTCAGCGGTGGAGATCCCGACGATGACGAAGGCGTCGCCTTCCGCCCGGACGCCGTCCGGTAGGGGCTCCAGAAGGCGACGCATGGCGGAGGCGACGCTTTCCCCTGCTGGTGCGAGAAAGCTTGGCTGGTGGCCCGTGAGGTTCGCGGAGGGGGCCTCTGAGCCGGTGCCGTTGGTGGCGTTCCAGCCCATGCGAGCGGCGAAGCGGGCGATGAGCCCGCCGCGCGAGACGAGGGCTGCGGCCGTCTGCCATGCCTGGGGAAAGGCGTAGAGCTCGGCGGCTTCCCACGCGCCCACGCCCTTGACGATCACGATGCGCTTGCCCTGGCTCCAGGCGTCGACCAAGTTGACGACCTGGAAGCGGAGGACGACGCCGAACTCGGCGGAGCCACCAGCGGTGACGTAGCCCGGCTTGAGCTCAATGGTCCCGCCAGTGAAGAGGCCGAGCGCCTGACCGGCGGAGCCGGACAGGGCCGCATCGGCGTTGTCCAGCGTCACCAGGCAGCGGGAGTGCTCCGGGCCGAGGTCATAGGTGGCCTTAAGTACGCGCGCCGAGAGGTCGGTTACCTGACCGGTGTCGGCCGCCCAGACGCCGAAGGGCGTGACGAGATAGGCTCGGGTGATTGTCGTGTTGGGGGCCGCCGCGTAGGCGGCACCGGAGGCGAGGCCGGTGACGCCGGTAGGCGAGGGCTCCGACCAGGTGGCATTGTTGGCTCCCGTGGGCGGGGGGTGGGCCTCGAAGGTGCGGTTGCTGGCGACGGCGCCAGACTCCTTACGTGCCCAGTTGCCGTAAACCGCGGTGAGGTCATGCAGGACACCGTTGCCTCCTACCTCGAAGGTCATGGTCGAGGCCGTGTCGGACTCGTCGACGTTGACGAGCGCGGCCCACGTGTTGGACGGGATCCCGCCGTCGCCGAAGACGGTCACCCATACGCGCTTGTGAGTGGTGGTCAGTTCCGTCCCGCTGAGAAGGAGGACGTAGTCTGCGCCGTTGTGGCCGGCCGCGAGGCCGGTGAGTCCGGCCGGGTTGGTGAGCGTCCAGTTGGTGGCCGCGCCCCACGCACCGGAGGTGCGGCGAGCGCGGACGACCTGGGCACCCTGACGCCAGAAGAGACAGGCGTCGCCGTTGCTCTGGCGGATGGCGACCGCGACGTCTTCTTTGACGGTCGCGTTGCTGATGACGATGGTCTCCGCGCCCCAAGTTGCGCCGTTGTCGGCGCTGGAGCGGACGACGATTTCGCGGTTGGCGGCGTTGGTTTTGACGTAGGCGATCAGGACCTCGCCGGCGCGAGCGCAAAGCGCGAGGCCGGTGCCGGTGGTACCTGAGGCCGTAAGGGACGTCCAGGTGGAGAAGGTTGAGCCCGAAGTGACGGGTGGGGCGACCCTCGATGTCCGGACGTTGCCGGCGTTGTTGCGAGCTCGGACGAGGGAGCCGTCGCCTGCGACGCAGGCGGCGATCGGCTCATCGGGTTCGGCCCCGGTATACCAGCGAGTCCAGGGGAAGACGAGTGCACCGGCGCGGCGAGCTCGCGCGGTGACTTCGAGGTAGGGCCTTCGAGGCGAGGCCTTTTGAGCGGCGAGAAGGTTGGCGGTGAGGGTGATCATAGGTGGTGACGTTCCTCCGAAAGGAGATGCCACCTACGCCACATCACCGGCCCCGCGACCACCAATCCCGCGCTGTCGCTGCGGCGCATCCGCACCGC
>JBJXFX010000056.1:0-54155 GCA_046152925.1 Dehalococcoidia bacterium | reverse complement strand
CCAGACCAGCGTCCAGGCGAACCCGACGACGGCGCCGCCCATCAGCATGTCGAAGAAATAGTGGTTTCCCGTCACCACGATCGCCCACCACATCACCACGGACATTGCGACCGCGGTCAGCCGGATGCTCGCCCGGCGCGTGTTCACCCAAATCGCCGCGGAGACCAGCGCGATCCAGCCGAAATGGAAACTCGGCAGCGCCGCGTAATCGTTGACGAAGGGGCTCGGCTGGAAGTAGTTCACGTTGCTGGTCGCGCCGTGGACCGTGTCGATGAAGCCGAAGTCGTAACCGTGCTCCGCCATCAGCCGCGGCGGAGCCGCCGGCCAGAACCAATACGTCAGGAGTCCGATCGTTGCCGAGACGAGGAGCACATTCCGGATGAATCGGAAACGCACGGGATCTTTCACCAGCAGCCAGATGCCCACGGCAAACATCACCGGGTAATGCATCCAGGCGTAGACGAAGTTCGCGATGTCCATCAGCCAGTGGTAGTCGAGAAACGCTTGCTGCCACTGTGCCTCATGGAACAGGCCCCATTCGCGTTCGAACCGGATGATCATAAGGCTGCGGTCGACCGACGCTTCAATATCGTCCGGGCGCTGGCCACGGAGGAGGAAGTAGACGGTCAGGACGGCGAGGGTGATCGCGAGCTCGAGTGCGACGAGCCGCCACCGCGGGCCGCTGGCAAGCAGAGGCCGGTGCTCTTCGAAGAGGCGCCGCAACCCGGCGCGAGGACGGCCAACCGGGACGATCGACATGACGCAAGGAACTTACCAACCCGAGGGTTGTGTCGTCAATCGTCGTTTTGCCGGAGCGGGCCTCCGCCGGAAGGCTGAGGCCGGCGGGCACGTAGCCGAAGCCCCTGCGTATACTTGACCATTGGAGCACCGGGAATGAGCACAGCAACCGAAGACCGCGACGAAGCCAGCCCACCACCACCGCCGGCGCACAACCAGGAGATCGGCTCGCTCTTGCGCTGCAAGCGCTGCAACCTCAACTACGTGCCCAACAAGTCCACGTCCGCGCTCCGCCTCACCTACTGCAGCTTCTTCTGTGAACTTGGCGACCTTGGCTTCAGCATGGCTGGCCTCGAACACATGCAGCGCCGGCCAGAAGAGACGGCGGCCTCCCCAGCCTAAGCGCCCCTTTGCGCGGCCACCGCGCGCATCGCGACATCGAACACGAGTTCTTCGCGCGCCCGCAACGCTTGACGCCGTTCCTTGGGCCATTCGCTCGCGATGCTATCGGTCTCCGCCACGAGGTCGTCCATCCGGATCAACGCGGCGACGCGTTGCGCCCCCAGCGACTTCGCGACCGAGAAAGTGGTGGCCGTCTCCATGTCGACGCCCTGCCAGCCGTGGCGCTGCCAGTCGCTGATCACGTCGCTTGATTCGGCGAGGAGCGCCGGCGTCGTGAAGATCGCGCTCTCGTGGACGGGCACGCCCTCGGCCCGGAGGCCCGCGGCGACGCGCCGCTGAAGCTCCGGAGTGGCGTCGGCGAGGAGGCCCTTCGGCAAGTACCAGTCGCTCGTCCCATCTTCGCGGGCCGCGTGATGGGGCACGGCCACATCGGCGAGCCCCGTACCGGGTTGGAGAGCGCCGTACCAACCCAGTTGGACGACGCGCGGCACGCCGGCGCCCACCCACGTGTGGACCAAAAAAGCAGCGAGGGGGCCGCCCATCCCGGCTGCGAGTGCCACCTTCAATCCGTGCTTCGGGCCGATCCACGACTCCATGCGCGGCAGCTCGCCAGCATCGTCCAAGTATCTGGCGAACCGCGCGGCCGTTCGCGTTGCCCCAAACGCGCCGATGAACGCGAGCACATCCGGCACGTCGTCGTCGCTGATGCCGATGGCGCGCTGGTGGTCGCCGGGGCCAAGCTCCTTATACATCTCGCCTCGAATGCGAGAGGCCCGCTGGTGCGGGCCTCTCATTGGTGCTGTGTTATTTCTTGGCCGGGGCGACCGCACCCGCGGGCGCGGGCTTTGCTGCCGCCTTTGCGCCCTTGTGCTGCGCGTCTTTTTTCTGTGTGTTTTTCGGGCTCTTGTCTCCCATGGGGTGCGTGCTCCTTTCGCATCTCGCCCGCCTATCGAGCGGATAGATGGATCCTACGGGATCTCGGTCCGCATCCCAAGCCCCTTTTCGCCGATCAGCCCGCCGACGGCCACGGGCGAGCCTGGCTCGCCCCGAAGCGGGCCGCCAGATGGTCGAGGTCCGGGCCGCGCCGGACGTTGTGGCCGCCGTCTGCGTTGATCACCTGGCCCGTCACCCAGCCCGACTCGGGGCCGACCAGGAAGCGGACGAGGTTCGCGATGTCCTCCGTTTCACCGAGGCGGCCCAGTGGCATCTGTGAGAGGTAGTCGGCGACAGTCACCGGGTCACCGGTGAGCCCGGCGGCGAGGTCCGTCGGAACCAGCCCGGGCCGGACGACGTTGACGCGGATCCCGGCGCCGCCAAGCTCGTCGGCGGCGTTCCGCATGAGCATCTCGAGCCCCGCCTTCGAGACGCAGTACGCGGTCATCCAGCGATGGGTGAGGTGGCCGGCGATCGACGAGATGCCGACGATCGACCCGCCCCCCGCCCGGACCATGGCGCGGCCGGCGTGCTTCAGGGTCAACATCGCACCTGTGAGGTTAGTAGCGAGCACGGCGTCCCACACGGCGCGGTCGGTATCGAGGGTGGGGCCGAAGGTCCCGGTCCCGGCCGCCGCCACGCACGCGTGCAGGTGGCCCGCGGCCGTCGACGCCACCGTCACCGCCGCCTCCACGGCGCGCTCGTCGGACACGTCTCCCGCGCTGACCCGGACCTCTGGTCCGGCTTCGGCGAGCAGGCTGGCGCGACCTGCCTCAAGCTTGTCCGACGAGCGGCCCATGAGCGTCACCACCGCGCCATCGGCGCGGAGCCTGCGCGCGCAGGCGAGACCGATGCCCGTCCCTCCGCCCGTCACCAGGGCGAACATCCCATCAAGCTGTCCCATTCGATCGCATCTCCTGCTCCGCCATCCGGCACTTCGGCCGGAGCGGCCCAAGCCTACCGGCTCTTTGGCAGCGCGCGAAACGCCGAAGGGGCCTGTCGCGGGGCCCCTTCGATTACGTGTCACGACACCGCGACTAGATGCGCTCGATGATCGTCGCCGTGCCCATGCCGCCGCCCGTGCACATGGCGATGAGGGCGGTGGACTTGTTGGTGCGCTCCAACTCGTCGAGCGCAGTTTGGATGAGCATGCCGCCGGTCGCGCCGATCGGGTGGCCGAGGGCGATCGCGCCGCCGTTCACGTTCAGCCGCTCGTCGTCGAGCCCGAAGTCCTTCTTGAACTTGAGGACGACCGAGGCGAACGCCTCGTTGATCTCGAAGAGGTCGATGTTCTCCTTCGACATCCCCGCCTTCTTCAGGACGAGCTTCGCGGCGGGCGCGGGGGCCGTCAGCATGATCACCGGCTCCGTGCCGGCGGTGGCGGTCATCACGATCCGGGCGCGCGGCTTGAGGCCGTGGGCTTTGGCGTACTCCGGCGAGGCGAGCAGCAAGGCGCTCGCACCGTCGACGACGCCGGACGAGTTGCCGCCGTGGTGGACGTGGTTCACGGCCTCGATCTGCGGGTAGACGGCCTTGCAGATCTCGTCGTACGTCCGCGGGTCGTTGGAGGGGTTCATCACGCCCATCTTGGCGAACGACGGGTTGAGGCCAGCGAGGGCCTCCATCGTGGTGCCGGGGCGTGGGTGCTCGTCGTGGTCGATCGAAAGGCTGCCGTCTTCGTTATAGATCGGCACCACCGACCGCTTGAACCGCCCGGAATCGACCGCCAGGGCCGCGCGACGCTGGCTCGAAACGGCGAGCTCGTCGCAGTCTTCGCGGCTGAACCCTTCGAGCGTCGCGATCAGGTCGGCCGAGATGCCCTGCGGGATGAGCGGGTACTGGGCGTAAAGGTGGGCGTTGTTGGCGGTGAAGCCGTCGGCGCCAAGCGGGGCCGGGCGGGACATCGACTCCACGCCGCCGGCGACCACCAGGTGCTGCTGGCCCGACATCACGCCCATCGCCGCGAGGTTGACTGCCTGCTGCGCGGAGCCGCAGAACCGGTGCACGGTCACCCCAGGGACCGTCACGGGCCATCCCGCGTCGAGCGTCGCCATTCGGGCGATGTCCATCGAGTGGTCGCCGACGCCGGAGCCGTTGCCCATGATCACATCTTCGACATCGGCCTTGTCGAAACCGGCGCGCTCATGCAGCGCGTTGAGCACCTGCGCGAGGACGCGCTGGGGGTGGATGTGCGTGAGGCCGCCCTTGCCGGGCTTGCCTTCGCCGCGCGGTGAGCGCAGCCCTTCGATGATCCAAGCTTCACCCATGGGAACAGAGACTCCAATCGTGGGGCCGGGGGTCCCGGCCGGATGCGGGCTGCCGCTGGCGGTTCGCGAGGGGCAGCGTCGGCTCGCCCCGTACGTTAGGGGAGGGGTTGGCGGTGTCAAGTTGAGGTACGTTGAAGGCGGGCAACGGGTTGTAGCCGCGCCACCGCTGGCTCAGACTCTCGGCCACCACCACTCCTCAGGAGCACCACCATGCCACGCCGCCTCGCTGTCGGTGTCGGGTTCGCCGGCAACCCCGAACAGACCAAGGACATCATCGCTCGCGTCAAAGTCGCCGAGGAGGTCGGCGTCGAAGCCGTCTTCACCGCCGAGACCTGGGGCCGCGACCAGTTCTCGCTCCTCACCCAGATGGCGCTTCAGACCTCCACCATCAAGCTCGGGACGGGCATCGCGCCCGTGTTCGGCCGCTCGCCCGCCGTCCTCGCCATGACGTTTGCCACCCTCGACGAGCTCTCCGGCGGTCGCATGATCATCGGCCTCGGCACATCCGGCTCCCGCGTGATCGAGCACTGGCACGGCGAGGAGTTCGAAAAGCCGCTCCAGCGCCTCAAGGAGTACTGCCAGATCATCAACCAGATCATGGCGGGCGAGAAGGTCTTCCACGAAGGTGAGATCTTCCAACTCCAGCGCGGCTTCAAGCTCCTCTTTAACCCCGTCCGGAACCACATCCCGATTTACATCGCCTCGATCGCGCCTAAATCGATGGAGATCTGCGGCGAAGTCGCCGATGGCTGGATGCCTGTCTATTGGCCGAAATCCCGGTTCAAGGACGGCCTCGCCACAATCGCGAAAGGCTCCGACGCCGTTGGGCGCCCGGCCGGTGCGGTCGAATGCGTCGCGAACCTCACGACGGTGATCGACGAGGACATTGAAAAGGCGAAGCGCCAGGCTGCCGGACCGATCTCGTGGTATGTCACCAACATGGGCGACTTCTACCACCGGATGCTCACGCGCAACGGCTTCGCGGCCGAAGTCGCGGCGATGCGCGAAGCAGGCGAAGAACACCGCCCCATGCCGTTCCAGACGAACGATGAGATCCTCGCTGCGATGGGAGACACGATGCTTGGCGAGACCGCTATCTGGGGCGACTTGGAGACAGTGGCCGCGGGAGTGGAGGAGCGTCGCCAACTCGGCGTCGACCTGCCCGTGATCTCGATGCCAGGCGGCGACCTGAAGAAGGTGGAGCGTGTCCTCGGGACCCTGGTCAGCTAAGTCCGGCCGGGCGTCCCGTTTGAGTGGCGGAGAGGGGGAGATTCGAACTCCCGGTGACTTGCGCCACACCGCTTTTCGAGAGCGGCACCATCAACCACTCGGACACCTCTCCACGGGAGAGTGTACCAGCGGCCCCCGCTTTCGGGGAACGGGATCGAGGGACAGAAAAGGCGCCCGCCGTTGCGGTGGGCGCCCTTTCTCTGTGGCTGGGCACGGTCCCGTTGGCCTACTTCTTGATCGCGATCGTTTCGAGGTAGGCCGCAGGGATCGTGACCGTCGAATGGTCCGTACTCGAGTTCCAGCGGGCTGCGAGGTGGGTCAAGTCGTGCTCCAGCCCGAGTTTGCCGTCCGCGTCGAGGCTTTCGAACGCCTTCAATGTCGGGCCATACCAGCGCCGGAAGAACGTCACGAACTCGCCTGCGGTGCGGAAGCGGAACATGCAGTTCCTCACGACAGACTGCGTCACCTCGACATTTGGGCCGAGCAGTTCGCGGAGGGCTTCTGGGTCGCCCCAGCGCATCGGCGAGGCGAGCCCGGCAGGTGGCGGCACGTGCTTGGCGATCGTCCGGAACATCTGACCGATGAAACCCTGCGGCGTCCAAGATGCCAGGCCGATCGTGCCGCCGGACTTCACGGAGCGGACCAGCTCCGCCGCGGCCGTTGGCTGGTCCGGCGCAAACATCACGCCGAAAACCGACAGGACGGCGTCGAACGACGCGGTTTCGACTGGCAGCGCCTCGGCGTCGCCCTCTCTTAGGGTGACATCGAGCCCTTCGGCCGCCACGCGGGCACGGCCCGTCTCAAGCAGGGAAGGTACGTAGTCCACCCCGGTCACTGAGCAGCCGGAGCGCGCCGCGGCGATCGCGGCGTTGCCGCTCCCGGTGGCGATGTCGAGGACCCTCCAGCCGGGCCGGAGGGTCGCCGTCTCGGCGAGTTGCTCGGCCACGAATTGGATGCGAGACGCGACGACAGCGAAGTCGCCGCTGGACCAGGTGACCTGCTGGCGTCGCTTGATCGCGGCGAGGTCGGGGGCGTTGGAAGGGGCTTGGGCGAGGATGGCGTTCGTCATGGTGGTTGCTCTCCTGTGCGGCGGTGGTGTTGGTTGGTGCCGCCCTCAGAGAGTGGCACGCGACGGGAGCCGCGGGGAGTGGCGCTTTTGTACCGCTCGCTGAAGGCTCACTCGCGCCGGATTTCGGCGGATCGGCGGGCTGCAAGGCGCGCGCCTCCGCCTTTCGGCCGAGGCGGCGTCGGCCGCTCGGCCGGGAGAATGGTGTCGCCGGGCCTGCCGGGTCCAGAATCTGTACTAGGGAAGGCGCGTCTCGCCTGGGAGAATTCAGCGAATGTCCGCAACCTTTGGCGACTACTGCCCCATTGCCGTCGGTGCCGAGAGCTTTGCCGAGCGATGGACGCCCCTCATCCTCCGCGAGCTCTTCCTCGGCAGCCGCAGATTCAACGAAATCCACCGCGGCGTCGCGAAGATGAGCCGGACGCTCCTCTCACAGCGACTTCGAGAGCTGGAACGCAGGAGCATCCTGGAGCGCCACGAGGCCGGCGGTTTGGTCGAGTACCGGCTTACTCCGGCGGGCCAGGAGCTCGAGCCGATCGTATTCGCGCTCGGCCACTGGGCCGCCAAGTGGTCATTTGGGGATCCGGCCGACGAGGATCTCGACGTTGCCTGGCTCGTCTGGCGTCTCCACCAGTTCATCGAACCGTCGCGGCTTCCGGGTCAGCGCACCGTCCTGCACTTCGTCCTTGGCGGTGTCGGTGGTGGTGAGGGTTGGCTCGTGCTCGATCACGGGGAGAGCACGGCCTGTCAGATCGACCCTGGCTACGATGTCGACCTCGTGGTCCAAGGCGACAATCGCGAGATGCATCGCTGGTTTCTGGGTGGGTTGAGCTTCCGAGACATGCAGAAGGCCGGGCACATCCGGTTCATCGGGCCGAGCAAGCTTGCACGGGCGTTCCCGAGTTGGTTCCGCGACGGCCTGTTTGCGGACACCATCCGCCAATTCGGTGCGAAAGAGGTTGTGCCAGCTTCGGTGGCATAGAGCGTCACCGGCTGGCTCCCGGGATCCTCTGCCGCGAGTTTGGCGACCCTCTTAATGCGTTGTCGTGGACGCAGGCGGGCCCGAGCGCCCCAAGGGCCCGCCTGCGGTTGGAGACCCTCCGCTCAGGAGGGGAAGGCGCCGCCCGCGACGATCGTGCCGTCGGCGAGCTTCACCGTCACTCGCATGCCCGCGACCAAGGCTGGCGCTTGGCGGTGGTTCAGCTTCAGACGCGCGTCGCCCAGCGGCGTCACGGTGCTGCGGCCAAGGTGCTGGTCGCCGAGGTAGAAGTGGACGACTTCGCCGGCGATCCGGTCCGCATCTTCGAGTTCGATCTGCATCTCGGTCTTGCCGCGCTTGCTCTTCCAGACGGCCTTGCCGTTGGACTCGGCGACGGCGACGCCCTGGAGCTCCGCAATGACGCGGACTTCTTGGCGGTTGCCGCCAGAGCTGCCCCCGCGCGCTTCGGCGCTTTGAGCCGTGAGGGCGAAGCCGGCGAGCCCGGCGATGACCGCGAACAGCCCGGCAACCCGGGCGATTTTCAACAGCATGGTTGGAATGCCTCTCTCTTCGGACGGTCTTTCCCGACCGTCGCGTGTGGTTCTTTGGACCAGTCCACCGATTCAGCGCGCGACGAGCCTGGGAGGTTACGGGCAGCCCGGGATCTTTACCGAGCCGTCACCCGAGCTGGGCGAGGAGGAAGTACAGGGCGATGGCGAGGACTCCGACCACGATCCAGCGCCACGACCGCTTCATCTGGCGCCAGTTCGCGGTCACCGGGTCCGAAAAGTCCTCCGGATGCAAGATGCCGGCGCTGTCTCGCGAGGCCAATGCCTCGCGCGCTGCCTTCGCCTGCGACGAATGGACCGCCACGACCCAGACCGCGTTGAGTCCCGCGCCGTAGGTCGTGCGCAGCGGCGCCGCGCCGGGGAGGAGGCGGACACGGAAGCGGTCGGCCCGGAGTCGCCCGGCGATCACTTCGGCCTCCGCCTCTGAGTTGCCGCTCCAAACAGGCTCCCAAGCCATGGCTACATGCGCCCCGGTCCGAACGGAAAGATCGTCCGGAGCACCCGTCCGATCGCTTTCGCGGGGTTCGGTTTCGGCACGAACGGCCTTGCGCGCGCCCGGTCGGCTTCCGGCACGAGGAGTCGCGCATCGCCATGGAACGATGGCCCCGCGCCCGCGATCCGCACCTCGATCCCGGCAGCGTGGAGCGCATCGGCGGTCGCCTTCACGGCCGGCCCTTCGCCGCGCCAAACCTCAACCCATCGACGGGTGTCCGGCGCGTCTCCTGTCTGTCCGCCCGATTCGCTCACGGCGCGACATCGAGCTTCTGGCCCCGCAGGTCGGCGATCAGTTTGTCGACCGCTTCGGCGGGAGGTTCGACCACCGGGAGCCGTGGTTCGCCAATCGCATACCCGAACCGCCGGAGGATTGACCGGATCGTCCCCGGACTGCCGTGGCGGAAGCAGACGTCGGTCACGGTGCAGAGCTTCCGGTGGATGGGGGCGGCTTCGCTCACGCGGCCCGCGAGCACATGGTCCAACATCGCCCGCTGTTGCCCGGCGACGATGTGCGCCGTCACGCTGATCGCGCCGTACCCGCCCATCGTGTAGAGGTGGAAGTTGTCGTTGTCGTTCCCGCTCCAGATCTTGAAGCTAGGCGCCCCTTCGATGACGGCGGCGCTGCTCGCGAGGTCGCCGTTCGCCTCCTTGTTCCCGACGATGTTCGGCACCTCGGCGCAGCGCAGGATGGTCTCGACACTCATGTTCACGCCCGTGCGCGACGGTACGTTGTAGATGATCACTGGGAGGCTTGTAGCCTCGGCGATCGCCTTGAAGTGACGGTAGATGCCTTCTTGTGGTGGGCGCAGGTAGTAGGGCACGACGGCGAGGATGCCGTCGGCGCCGGCCTTCTCGGCTCGCTTGGCGAGCGCCACCGAGTGGTGAGTGTCATTGGTGCCGGCCCCGGCGATCACCGTGCCGCCCGCGCCGAGGTGCTGTTTTGCGGATTCCCAGAGCTTCGCCTTCTCGTCGTCAGACAGAAGTGGTGATTCGCCAGTCGTCCCGGTGACGACGACGCCGTCGTTGCCGTTTTTCACGAGGTGGGCGGCTAATCGTTGCGCGTGGGCATAGTCGACAGCGCCGTCGGGTGTGTAGGGCGTGACCATCGCGGTCAGCAAGCGGCCAAGCTCGGGCATGAGGGGCTCCGTGCGGGAGGGTGCCCGTCATTGTATCGGACTCTTGGAGACTCGGCGTGCCGATGTGCGGCCGCCCAGGCGGTAAACGTCCGGTGGCCAGCACGTTGCCAGCCTCATTTGCGCTCGCTATTCTCCCACCCAAGTTGGTTCGTCCGTTCGGGTTCTCACATGAAAGAGATGATGTACGTCGAGGCTGCCCGATCGCTCGGCGCCAGCCCGGCCCGCATTGTCTTGCGCCACATCCTCCCTAATACGTTCGCGCCCGTCATCGTCCTCACCTCGATCACCGTGGGCACCGTGATCATCATTGAAACGGCCCTCGACTACCTCGGGCTCTCGGTGCGGATCCCCCAGGCAACCTGGGGCAACATGCTTAATACCGGCGCAGCGAAGTGGGAACAGCACCCGCTGCTCGCCCTCGCCCCTGGGTTCGCCATCATCATCACGGTCTTCGCGATTAACCTGCTCGGCGACGGGCTGCGCGACGAACTCGACCCGCGGCTCCGCGGGAAGAAGTGAGCGTGAGGCTTGGAGGCCCGGCGCCTAGGCCGCGCAGACCTCGTGGTCGATCACCTCGTCCATCGTCAACGGGCGGAGGTGGTCCGACGGAGGCAGCCCTTCGACCATCCTGAGGAGGCCGGCCGGAGGCGTCTCGAAGTTGATCACATAGTGTGCGCCCGGCTCGCGCCGGACCGGCTCGCTCGCAACGAACGGCGCCACTTGCCGCCATTCGGCGACGCTCATCACTTCCTCCTCCTGCTTGCGGCGCAGCAAGCCGCGCCGGGCCGAACGTTGGCTCGGCGTGAGCACGAGATCGACCTTCGGAAGCGCGGCCCGCATTTCGCCGTTCCAGACCACCGCGGTCCGCACCGCGTCGCGGTCCTCCACGAGCATGATCGGCGGGACGTAGTGGCCGCCGCCCAGCTGGGCGGCATAGTTCGGACGCGCGAAATTCCAGCGCCAAATCAACAGGAGGTCGCTCTTCGGCAACGAGAGCGGCGCGCTCCCCGTCCCGCGGAGCAGGGCTCGGTTCGAAGCGTCCCAGCTTGCGATGAATTCACGCGGGTCCCAGGGGCCCGGCGGATGCTCGAGTCGCTGTGCGTCGTACACCTCGTAGCCGGTCGCCGCCACGAATGCCCCGATCTCTCGCGTTGCCTCGGTCGCGAAGAAGCCCGGCCGGACGAAGTCGAGCGAGAACTGCGCGTACCCGACGAACTTGCGGATCGGGATCTCCGGCGGCACGTGGACCCGGAAGGCGAACTGCACGCCGGTTGCATCGTTGTTGTAGTGGGCCTCTTTGCCTTGCACCTTGGTGTGCGGCCGTCCCGCAAAGTGCTGCTGGAAGGCGGCGACCGAAAGGTCCTCCGTCGCACCCAGCGTCCCGAAGAAAAGCTCAAAGGCCATCGTCCCACTCCCGGCGGCGCGCAGTCGTGCTGCGCTACTTCCGTATTCGACGGCGAACGAGCACTCCCAAAGGGGACTCGTGGTGGACGCCGCCCGCCTGGACGCGCGACATAACGCACGGTCCCTCATGTGCCCCGCCCGACTGGGCTCAAGCCACGAAGGGATTCCCCGCCGCTGCGAGGCCGAATGTCGCGGCAACCGGCCCGCGCACCAATCCTCCTCCGTAGGTGCTGAGCGCCTCTGCAAAGCCCGTGTCCGCCCGGAGCGCGTCTTCGACGCCGGCATCCGCCAACGCGAGGACGTAGGGCAGCGTTGCGCTGGTCAGCGCCCGCGTGCTCGTCTGTGGCACGGCGCCGGGCATGTTCGGGACGCAGTAGTGGATCACGCCCTCTTCGAGATAGGTCGGCTGGCTGTGGCTGGTGGGCCGACTGGTCTCGGCGGCGCCGCCTTGGTCGATCGACACGTCGACGACCACCGCGCCGGGGCCCATCGAGCGCACCATGGAGCGCGTCAGCACCTTCGGCGCGGGCGCGCCAGCGACGAGCAACCCGAGCACCACGAGGTCCGCGCCGGCTGCTTCTTCGGCCAGCGCCCCCGCTGAGGCAACCCGCGTCGCGAGCCGCCCGCCAAAGTATTCCTGGAGCGCGGCGAGCCTGGCCAGGTCGCGGGAGAGCACGGTCACTCGCGCATCGAGGCCCATGAGCACGCGTGCCGCCGCTGTCCCGACGACACCCGAACCGACGACCACCGCGCGCCCTGGAGGCACACCGGCGACCCCGCCGAGGAGCTTGCCGCGCCCTGGGCCTGGCTGCTTCAGGAGCTGGGCGCCGATCTCTGCGGCCATCCTCCCCGCTACTTGAGACATCGGCGCGAGGAGTGGACGCGAGCCGTCGGGACGGCGCACGAGCTCGTAGGCCAGCGACGTCGCGCCTGCTTCCAGCAGCCGCTCCGTGAGGGCGCGGTCGGCGGCCAGATGCAGGAAGGTGAAGAGCGCGCACCCTCGATGGAGGAAGCCGTACTCGCTCGGCAGCGGCTCCTTCACCTTGACCACGAGCCCCGCCGCTTCCCAGACCCCGCCCGCTTCCGCGACGACCGCCGCGCCGGCCGTGCGATAGGCGTCGTCGTCCCAACCCGAGCCGAGGCCACAGCCAGCCTCGACAGTCACTGCGTGCCCAGCGGCGGCGAGCGCCGAGACACTCTCAGGCGTGAGGCCGACCCGGCGTTCGCCGTCCTTTCGTTCCTTGACCGTCCCAACGTGCACGACCAGCCTCCTCTTGGGGCGAACCGGGGGAATTTCCGGCTCGCCCGTATCCTTTCCCATTGATCCCGCGCTATCTGGCCAGAAGGTGTGCTCGGGAGGCAAGCTTGGCATTGGTGGAATCCCTCGCAGCCCCTCTCGCCCGGACGCCGGTGAGCGAAGTCGACCGGCTCAAGGCGCGCGATGCAGACGCATGGAGCGCCGTGTTCGAGCGTGAGTATCCGCTGGTCTATCGCAGTGTCTTAGCCCGGACGCGAAACGGGGCCGTGGCCGAGGATGTCGCCTCGCAGGTCTTCGTCGAGGCGATCGCTGGGATCGACCGGTATCGAGAACGCGGCAGGCCGATCGGGGCGTGGTTGATGACCATCGCGCGCAACCGGGCCGCTGATTGGTTCCGCAAACAGCAGCGCGAGCGCGGCTCGGAGGTTGAACCCACCGCCGCCGGCCCCGAGGCGGGCCTGACGATCGCGGTCGACGCCCTCGGACGGCTCACAGCCGACCAACGAGAGGTCGTGCACCTCCGGTTTGTCGAAGGGTTCGCCTTGGAGGAGGTCGCCGCCCGCACGGGGCGGAGCGTCACCGCGGTCAAGGCGTTGCAACACCGGGCGATAGCCCGGCTCCGCACTGTGTTGGGTGATGAGGGGAGGGGCATCTGATGGTCCGCTTCTTCTGGATGGTTGACCCGCAGCCGGAACCGCAGCTCGAATGGGCGCTGGCTGCTCGCTTGGAGCCGCTCAAGGGCGCGCTGCCCGCGGGGGACGCGATGGCGCGGGCTCGCGGGCGAATGCTGGCCGCCCTCAGCGGCGCGACCAGGGCGCAGGCCGCTTCTCCCGGCCTGAAGCGCTTCGCGACGGTTGGCGCGGCGGTCGCCGCGCCCCTCGCGCTTGTCTCCGCGGTCGGCGCCGTCACAGGCAACGCGGTCCTCCAGGCCCCGGGCGAAGCCGTGGCCGGGGTCATCAGCTCGATCGGCGGGGTGGTCACCGGCGGCGGCTCGCCCGTCGACGGCCCTGTCGGCGACGACTCAAGCAACGCGCCGCAAGGTGACGGCAGCCCGAGTGCGAGTTCACCCTCGGCTTCGCCCGACGACCGCGGCGGGCGCGGCGGGGGCGGGGGCGGCAGGGATGATGGCTCACCGAGCGCCAGCGCCTCACCGACGCAGGATGCGCCCGACGACAGCGACGGCCGCACGCGGACGCCGCTGTCGCCATCCGCGACGAGCTCCGCCTCTGCCACTGGTTCGGCTACGTCGACGCCGACGGCGCCGCGGACGTCGAACAGTGGCCCTGGCTCGGCGAACAGCGGCCGCGATGGCGACGATCGTGACGACGACGACGATGACGATGGTTCGCCGTCGGCTACGGTCACGGCCACGGCGTCGCCGAGCCGCACGCCCACGCGGCCGCCCAGCGCGACAGCCTCGCCAACCGCCGGCGCATCTCCCGACGGCGACGATAAGGGCGACCGAAGCGGGAGCAACTCGGGCAGCGGCTCCGGCGACTCTCCTGGCGCCGACGACCGCAGTGGGAGCAACTCGGGGAGCGGGCGCAACGGCGATGATGAAAACGACCGAAGCGGGAGCAACTCGGGGAGCGGCTCCGGCGAGTCGGACGACGATGATGGCGACGACAACAGCGGCAGCGGCTCGGACACCGACGATGACGGCGACAACAGTGGAAGCGGTTCCGGGCCGGCCGACGATGACGACGACAATAGTGGCAGCGGCTCGGACAACGACGACGATGACGGAGAGGACGACGACAGCGGGGGCCGTTCGGGCCGTTCCTGAGCGTCCACGTCGCGTGCGTGCGTCCGGCTGCCCTGGCGCGGCGAAGTAGGGCACAATAGAGGGCCATGCCGACGAATGCGACTGCCACCATGACGCAAGCTGGCCCCCTCGTGCTCGTTGCCGGGGCCAGCGGTTACATCGGCAGTAACCTCGTCCCTCGCCTCCAGCAGGCAGGTTTCCGTGTGCGGGCTGGCGCCCGCCACCCGGAGGTCCTCGAGGGCCGCGGATGGGGTGACGTCGAGACGGTCCAGGCTGACGCTCTCGACCCCGCCTCACTCGATGCCGCTCTCACAGGGGTCGAAATCGCGTTCTACCTCATCCACTCAATGGGCTCTGGGGCGGGGTTCGCTGCACGCGATAACGAAGCGGCCGCGAACTTTGCCGGCGCCGCGAGGCGGGCCGGCGTTAGCCGGATCATCTATCTCGGAGGGCTCCAGCCACCGGGTGAGAGTTCGTTGCATCTCGCCTCGCGCAAGGAAACGGGCGATGCACTGCGGGCGGGCCCTGTCCCGGTTACCGAAGTCCGCGCCGGGATCGTCGTAGGCGCCGGTTCGGCCGCGTTCGAGGTCATCCGCGACCTCGTGAATCACCTTCCTGTCATGACCGCCCCGCGCTGGGTGAGGTCACGGACGCAGCCGATCGCGCTCGACGACCTGCTTAGTTACCTGGTTGGCCTTGCCGGTCTGCCAGAGAGCGGCGGGCGGACGTTCGATGTTGGCGGTCCCGAGGTCCTGTCCTATGCAGACATGCTGCGGCAGTTCGGCCGCGTGGCCGGCAAGCGCCGCGTTGTCCTCCCGCTCCCCGTGCTGACTCCGCGGCTCTCGTCCTATTGGCTGGACCTGGTGACGAGCGTCCCCGCCAGCATCGCTCGGCCCCTGATCGATGGTTTGCGTCACGATCTGCTCGCCGATGACGCGCCGATTCGCGCGCTCCTTCCGATCCCGCTGTCGGACTACACCCATGCGGTGCGCAGTGCGCTCGACGCCGAGCGCCGCCAGCAAGTGCCAGCACGATGGACTGAAGGCGCACTGGCATTCCGCGGGTACAACGCCGAAGTCTCGTACTACGCCAAAGGTGAGCGGACCGAAACGGCGTGCGCCGCGCCGCCGGAGGCGCTCTGGGCAGCTGCATCGAGTATCGGCGGCGAGACGGGCTACTTCTATGCGAATCGGCTTTGGCAACTTCGGGGCCTCCTGGATCGTGCGGTTGGCGGCGTTGGGATGCGTCGCGGCCGACGCCATCCGGCCCAATTGCGGGTCGGCGACGCGGTGGACTTTTGGCGGGTGGTGGCCCTCGAGCCAGGCTGCCGGTTGACGCTCCGGGCGGAGATGCGGCTCCCGGGGAGCGCAATCCTTGAGCTGGAGGTGCTCCCCGATGGTGAAGGCTCCCGGCTGGTAACAACCGCACGCTTTCACCCGGCTGGGCTGTTCGGACTCCTCTATTGGTATTCGCTCGTACCGGCTCACAACCGGATTTTCCGAGCGATGCCTCGCGCAATCGCACGAAGAGCCGAATGGCTCGAGGCCGTCGTGGGCAGCGGCAGCCGGCGGCCGTCCTGACCGCCGTCGTCTGGTTCCGGCGCGACTTGCGGATCCACGACAACCCGGCGTTGGCGGCGTCCCTCGCCGCCGGAGGCCGTCAGGCGCTGTTCGTCCTAGACTCGCGCCTGCGGAGTGGGAGGTGGGCTTCTGAACGGCGAAACCGCTTTCTCGAAGCGTCGCTGGAGGTGCTTGGGCGGACGCTGGCTGCGTGCGGCGTCCGGCTCTCCGTGGTCGAAGGCCGGCCCGAGGAGGAAGTCCCCCGATTCGCCGCCGCCCAGCAGGCGGCCAGCGTCCACGTCTCGTGGGATGTCACGGCTTTCGCCCGTCAACGGGACGCAGCCGTTGCTGCCGCTTTGGACCGCCGCGGGTGCCAGCTGGTCGCCCACGACGGGCTGCTCCTCCACACGCCCGCCAGGCTCCTCGCGGCCAAAGGCGGCCCCTGCCGGACGTTCGCGAGCTTTTTGCGGCGGCTGCAAGAGGTCCCGATGCGTTCGCCAGTTGCGCCGCCTGCCGGCGCGGCAGAGCCAACGAGTCGCCCCGGCCCGGCTGAAGGGGTCGGCCTCGCCCCTGGCGAATGGGCAGCACGTGTCCGGCTGGCGGCCTTCGTGCGCTGGAACGTGGCGTCGTACGCGGAGGATCGCGACCGCCTGGACCGGGAAGGGACAGCCCGGATTAGTCAGGACCTGAAGTTCGGCCTGCTCTCTCCGAGGGACGTGCTCGCGGCGTGTGGCGCCGGCACGAAGTTCGCCGCCGAGCTCGCCTGGCGGGAATACGCGCACTACACCGCGTGGCACTTCCCAGAACTGGCGGAGAGAGCGCTCGTCCCCAGCCGAGCGGATCTCCCTTGGCGCTCCTCCCCAGAAGACTTCAACCGCTGGTGCGCAGGCGAGACCGGCTTCGATCTGGTCGATGCGGGCATGAAGGAACTTGTGGCGAGCGGCTTTATGCCGAATCGCGCCCGGATGGTGGCTGCCAGCTTCCTCTCCAAGCAGCTGTTGATCGACTGGCGGAAGGGGCACGCCTGGTTCATGCGCCAGCTACTCGATGGCGACGTCGCGAGTAACGCTTTGAACTGGCAGTGGTGCGCGTCGACTGGCGTCGACGCGGCCCCGTACTTCCGCCTGTTCAGTCCCGAGCGCCAGGCCCAGCGCTTCGACCCCGACGGGGCCTACCGCCGGCTGTGGCTTGGCGCCGGGCCGCGGCCTTCCCCGATGGTGGACCTCGCAGAGGCGCGGCGCCGCGCGCTCGCCGCCTTCCGGGGGCGGTGATTCGGCCCTATTGGGCCCGAAAGCGGGTTCCCGTGTCCCATTGGCCCGGCCATCGGGGGTCGACCGCCCGAAGGCGCGCCGCCCCGCTGCCCGTACAGTGGACCGATGCGAACTTCACTCCTCGCTCTCGCCGCGCTCATCACCCTTGGTGGAGTGGTAGGGTTCCACGAGCCGGCCCGCGCGGTGACTCACCTCACGCTTCGCGCCGGCGCCGGTCAGGGCGGCTTCGCCGTGAACGCCTTCCTCCCTGAAACCGTGACCGTCGAAGCCGGCGCCTCCCTCACCTGGGAGTTCACCTGGTTCGAGCCGCACACGGTCTCGTTTGGTACACCCGACCGCTTTCCCATCACCTCCACTCCATCGCCCACGACTTACGACGGCAGCGCGTTCGTCTCGTCGGATGTCACCTTTGGCCCCGGCAAGCGGTACACCGTAAGCTTCCCGAAAGTCGGCGCCTACCCCTACTTTTGCTTCATCCATCCGGACCACCGCGGCGTGGTGCGCGTGGTCGCTCCTGGGGCGGCTGGAGTAGATACCCAGCCGGCCGCCGACGCACGGGCGAAGGCAGAGTACGATGCCGCGCTCGGCGAGCTGGAGGCGATCGCGGCATCGGCCCGGGCCCAGCCGGTCGAGAAGACGCCACTCGCCGACGGCACGACTTCGCATCTCGTCCGGATTGCGCGGGAGACCCGGTACGGTGATGTCCAACAGTTCTTCCCGCCAACCCTGACGATTGCCACCGGCGACACCGTCGCGTGGCACACGATGGCGAAGACGCCCCACACCGTGACCTTCGGCCCCTTTCCGACGGGTGTGCCGCTGCCCGGAAACCCCCTGGTCGACGCTGTCTCCCGCCCAGCGGACGCGTACCGAGGCGAGGGCTTCTGGAATAGCGGGCCGCTCGGCATCGATCGCGAGTCCGGCCTGGACTTCAGCATCCGGTTCGCCAAGCCAGGCAGCTACGCCTACTACTGCATCCTCCACCGGGACCAGGGCCACGTCGGGACGATCAACGTCGTTGATGGCGCGCCCGTGACCCCAACCCCGGCGCCGCGTCCAACCCCGGGCCCGCCCGCGACCGGATCAGGGGGCGGGCCCGGTCCGGGGGGCGTATCCCAGACGTGGTCGTGGCTTCTGGCCCTTGTGGCGATAGCTGCCGGGGGTACGGTGTCCGGCTGGCGCCTGGCGCGGCGGCGCTAAGGCTACTTGCCGTCCCAGCCGGGAAGCGCCGCCGCTTGGCGGATCCACGACGCCAACTTCGCCTCGTCAAAGTCGTCCTCGTGGATATCGACCCAACGGCTGCCGTCCTTGCTCTTGCCGCCGGGCGGGGGCGGGACGAGGTCGACGCCGCGGAAGAGGGCCACCTTCACGTACTTGGCGAAGGTGTGGAACGAGACGAACCAGCCCAGGCCTTCCACCCCATAGAAGGGTGAATTCCAGCGCACGGCCTTCTGGACACCCGGTACGGTGGCCACGATCAGTGCGTCGAGACGGCGGCCGATGCCCTGGCGCCAATCGGGCATCGCCGCGAGGTACGCCTCCACCGGGGTGTCGCCGTCACCTTTGGGGATCCGCGGGTTGCCGCCGGAGAGCAGCACGGGCGCCTTCGCTGGCGCTGGCTCAGCCGCCACGGTTGCCGCTCGTTTCGTGGGCTTGGCAACGACGAGGTTCAGCGCGACGGCGGCGCGGATGAGCTCCCTGAACGCGTCCGCGTCGATGGCCTCGCCTTCGCGGATGTCGATCGCGCGGCGCACGTTGCCCTCGAGGCACGAGTTGAAGAGCTTCGCAGGGTCGGGCAACGCTGCCCCTTTTGCGAAGGTGAGCTTGACGACCGCCTTGTAGGCCTCGCCGGTGCAGATGATCCCGCCGTGCGACCAGACGGGTGTCCCGGGGCTGGTCGCCTTGGCCCACTTCCACTCCTCGAGGACCTCCGGGTCGGCCTCGTGGATGAGGGCGCGCATCCTGGCGAGCGTCTCGCCCCGCCAATCGCCGAGCTCGGCGACACGCTGGTCGATTTGGGATGAGGGTGGGACGCCAGGCGGAGGTTGAGTCATCGTTGCGTGATCTCCCTTCGGTCGCGGGTCGATGGGTAGTAGACCACGCAGGCCGTCACTCGAAAACTCAGCGCTGGCCTGGCGGCCCGTGGAGGTGAGACGCCGCAAGCCGGCCGCGTCGGACCGGCGCTAGCTCGCCGTGTTCCATTTGGCGACGACTTCCCCGAGCGTCGCGAGCTGTTCGAGCGCCTCGCCCTCCGGGACCGAGCCGAGGCCGAGGTTCACCCGGTCGGCGCCCAATTCGGCCAAGCGCTCGGGGCCGAACCGTTCGAGCGCGAGGAGTGGCACCGTGACCGAAACGCGCGGGCGGCCGGCGCGGGCGGCCAGGTCCTGCACTTCGAGGACCTGAGCTTCTAGGTCGTCGAGCGCCGTCATCCGGCCGCGCAGCGATTCGTTCCAGACGGGCGTGACCGCGGGCAGCCAGCCATCGCCGTAGGCTGCGACCCGTTGGAGGACGTTTGCGCCCGCCCCGCCGAGGATGATCGGGGGATGCGGCCGCTGGACCGGCTTGGGCCACTGCCAGGTCGGCCCGAAGTCCACCAGGCGACCGTGGTATTCGGCCACATCCTGCGTCCAGAGCGCTTTCATCGCCTCGACGCGCTCGCGCATCAGGCGGAAGCGCGAGGCTGGGTCGGTCCCGTGGTTGCGCATTTCCGGTTCGTTCCAGCCCGCGCCGATCCCGAAAATCACGCGCCCGCCAGAGAGCTGGTCGAGGGTCGCGACCTCTTTCGCGCAGTTGAACGGGTCGCGCTGAGTGACCAGGCAGATGCCGGTGGCGAGCTTGAGGCGGGTGGTGACCGAGGCGGCCGCCGCAAGCGAGACGAAGGGGTCGAACATGCTCCGGTACATCATGGGGACCTCGTCGGCGAGCGGGAACGCGGTATCGACGGGGATGTGCGAGTGTTCGGGGATCCAGAGGGACTCGAAGCCAAGCCGCTCCGCCTCGACCGCGACCTTGACCGGGCTGATGCTGAGGTGGGTCGGGAAGAAGCTGAGACCGAAGTTCACCATGGTTGTCGCCTCCGCGGGTCTGTGCTGGCCGTCCAGCGGGTGATGGTAGCAGAGCGGCGGGGCCCGGCCCTCACCCCAAGCGGAGCATCCTTCGTCTCCCGACTTGGCGGCGAGGGGGAGCGTCCTGAGACGGTGTGGTGGGATGTCGTTGGCGGGAACGAGGACCCTCCCTGGCGGTCGGGGTACGGTGGGGCCGGGCGAGAGCCTTGCCGGGTTCGGGGCTGGGGTTGGCTTCGCGGCGGCGGGGCGGCCCTCGCCCCAAGCGGAGCATCCTCCGTCTCCCGACTTCGCCGGCGAGGGGGAGCGTCCTGAGACGATGTGGCGGCGGGATGTCGCTGGTGGGAAGGAGGACCCTCCCTGGCGGTCGGGGTACGGTTTGCATGAGGCTTGCCTTGTCCGGCTCGTGGCGGGACATCGGTGGGGACGAGGCTTGATGAGCCAAGGCACGTGGTTGGCTCATTGATCTCGTTTTCATGAGCCAAGGCTCATGTGGCTCATCGACGGGGGCTGTGGGGCGCGGCGATCGATGGCGAGCGGCGGGCATGTCGGGAGCGTATGGCGGAGCGAGGGGATCGCGAAGGGCGGACTGGCGCCCGGGGGTCACGTTCGAGGCGGGGCGAAGCCTTGGCGGAGCCCTGGTCAGCCGGCAGTGAGGCGAAACGAGACGATACGGGCTGTATAGACGCCGCTGACGAGACGCCGGCGAACCTACTTCGGGTTGTCCGCCTGGCCGAGCATCGCATGCTGATCCAAGACCGCGTGCGTGCGGTCCTTCGGGTCCAGGCGGACGGGGACAGCGGAACCAGGGAGCAGCCGGCCGAGGAGGATGCTGCTGACGCGCTGCCGGGCTTCTGCACGAGCGGGCCCCTCCGGGAGGTGGACCTCCAGATCGATCGTGAACGTGGGCCGACCGTTCACGATTGGAGGACCCTCTTTGACGCTGACGATCGTTGCCTTGGCGGGGACGCCGTTACGCTCGACATTCTTGTCGGTCTTGCCGAAGAACCGGTCCAGCAGGCGCATTGGTTCATCATCCTCTCCCGGATCTGTGCGCGTCTAGTGTTTTGGCCGCAGGGGGTGTGACCGGAGCGATAAACCCAAGCGCGAGATCGTGGTCGCCGGGGGTGGGGCATGGGGCGGGGACGACGCCGCGGAGGTTGGATTTGCACTCGGATGCGCACCGGGCTGCACCTTCCCCGGCCAAACAAGAGTGGGCCGCAGTTCCTCCCGCCGACCCTGCCTGGCCGAGAAGCCGAGATCGTCGGCACATCCAGGCGAATCGCAAACGGCCATCGAGAGATTGACTTGATGATGCCTGTTGAATCTCGGACGAACATTGGACAGTACGATGGAAAAACGCGAAGATTTGTCCACTGTTTGTTACATGTGGGCGGGCCGCCGGCCTGTGGCCCACGATTCATATACGAGCGCTATCAAGAGGGGGAGACGATGGATTGGACCTACCCGGCAGGTGCAGGAGAAGAGGGCATCTACGAGATTGGCCGTCGGCTGGCGGAACGGCTGGGGCGCTTCCCGGAAGCCACGGCGTTCGTGCATGACCCCCGCGAGATGCTGCGCGTCACCAGGCGAGTCGAGGCGAACGCTAAGACCGGGAACCTTCTTTCCGGCTTCCAGACCTCCAAGAAGTTTGACGTGGAAGCGGCCCGGTATCGGCAACTGGTAGCGGCCAACACTCACGTGACTGTCTACGGGACCGGCCGTCCTGTAGTCGATATCCCGGGAGTTGACTACCGGCAACTCAGGCCTCATACGCGCCGCCTCGAGAACCAATGGTTCCTCGTCTCTGATGCACCTTTGCCCATTGCCTTCGTCAGCTGGGAGCTTGGGGACCCGGGAACTTTCGGCGTCGGGGGTGCGGCGGCGGAGGGGAAGCTCTTTGTCGGCTTCATCTCAGAAGACCCCGATGTCGTTGGGGAGCTGATCCGCGCGCTCACCAGCGTTTCGGGTCTTGGGGAGAGGGAGTTGGAAGGGTACCGGGCGCGCCGGGAAGAGTCTAAAGCGCTCGGCGCGCCAACGGAGGCGGCGCCCGTCGCGGCCCTATCAGACGAGCCTGTAAGTAGGCTCGACCACGTCGATCCGATGGCGGAGTCGGTCATCGCGGCTGTCGCCGCATTGGCGCCCCCCGCGACCGGGGCCGCCGAAGGGGCAGTCGTCGTACCCGTTGGCCGCGGCGACTCTGACGCCGCTCTGCATCTCGCCATCGCCGTCGCGAAAGCGGAAGGCCGCTCGCTGGTACTGGTTGAACGAAGCGGAGAAGGTCTGTTTTCCAGTCCCTATGGCGACCTGAGGGGCGACGACGACCTGCGGCCGCGCAAGGACGAGCTGTTCGGCGCCCGCCTCGCCCGCCGCGAAGGACGAGGCGCGACAGCCAGCGCCATTGATGCAGCCTCCTTCCTCGGCGTCAGGGCGGGCGGTTGGTTTCCGACCGCAGCCGGAGGCGACGGCCTTCGAGCCGCGCTCAAGAGATTCAACGGTGCCCTTCTCGTGCTACCTGCAGAGACACGTCAGCCGAGCATCGGCGAGCGAATCCGGGGCATGACCATCGAAAAGCTCCAACGGCTCGGCGTTCCGGTTCTGGTGGCAGATTGACGTCGTGTTCGGGCGGTGGCGACGCTGCTGCATTTGGACGCCCGGAATGGCCTCTGCATACCTGATGAGTGGAGTAAGACAATGACGAGCGCGACGTTTGGCACGGGCGGAGTTAAAGGCTCACGAGCCCGGCGGGCCGCCAGCCTGGGTGCGCTGGCTGGCAAGGGTCTTGCCCGGGCGGCTGTCGCGTCCGTCGGCCCCGGGCGAGCGGCGCGACAGGAGCGCGCTGCCCTTCGCACGGCCGAGGATGTGGCTCAGACCATGGGGAACATGAAGGGCGTGGCGATGAAGCTTGGCCAGGTTGTTTCGCTGATGAGCGGGACCGTGCCAGACGCCGTGGCTGACCAACTGGCAAAGCTCCAGTCTCAAGCGCCGCCGATGGCTCCTGAACTTACACGCGCAACTGTTGTGGCGGAGTTGGGGCGCGAACCTGAGAGCGTCTTCTCTGAATTCGAATGGACTGCGTTTGCCGCCGCTTCCATCGGGCAGGTTCACCGTGCGCGACTACGCTCCGGGGAGCGGGTGGCCGTGAAGGTGCAGTACCCCGGGGTGCAACAGGCCGTGTCGGCCGATCTTAAGAATATGGGTGCGATAGTTTCGCTATTTGGAATGGTATCGAAGGGCCTCGATGCTGGGCCGGTTATCGCCGACCTGACGGCGGGGATAGGAGCAGAACTCGATTACACCGCCGAACTGAGGAACCAAGAACGGATCGGCGGACTGCTGGATGGGCATCCGTTTATTAGGGTACCGAAGGTGTTTCCTGAATTCAGCACGTCCCGGTTGCTGATTCAAGAATACGTCCCTTGGCACTCGTTTGGCTACGCAAAGATGATGCCTGCAGATGAGAGAAATCGGATTGCTGAGATTATTTTCCGGTTTACGTTCGGGATGATGCACCGGCACGGCATCTTCCAGGCAGACCCTCACGCTGGGAACTACTTGATCGCCGACGATGGAAGCGTTGCCTTCGTCGACTTCGGCTGCGTGGCCGAATTCTCTTCCAGTCGGCGGCGTCACTTGAATGAGATGATTGCTGGTGTTGTTGATGGCGACCTGGATGTTTGGCGAAAGGCGATGGAAGATATCGGCTACCTGCCGCCTGATTCGGATATTTCGACGCAAGAACTTTGGGACCACATGCGGCTCTACTACAGCTTTATCGTGGGTGACGGCGTGACTTTCACTCCCGATCTTGCCGCTCAAATGGTCAAACAAAACCTTCAGCTATCCGGAGAGGTCGGCCGGGTCAACCGGAAACTCAACATCCCCGCTGGCATGGTGTTCACTCAGCGCATCAACTTCGGCTTCACCGGGCTGATGGCTAGCCTCCGGGCCAACGGTCCGTGGGCATCGATCATCAGTGAATATGTCAAAGGGTCCCCCCCTGCCACCGCCCTCGGTCGTCAGTCCCAGGCATGGTCTCCTACGGGATGGATCTGAGGCAATACTCCCGCCGGCCGCCACCTCAATGCCCCGAGCCTTTCGCAATGCGTCGCTGGCCCGCTGACCATACGGTTGCGCCCCCGAGACTCTCGCCCACGGAAACCACGGCGGATAATTTTCCGCGATCTTGGGCACTGGACTGCCCGTGGCCGCTTAAGCCCTGCGGCGTCGGAAGTTCCTCGGCTCCTGGAGTGTCAGGCAGCTGGTACAGGCCGAACGGCTCGTCGGCGCCTCAAGCAGCGCAACTCCGCTACGATGGGGGCGTGGAGTCAGTCGCCATCGAGATCCGATCCGGAACTTGGGGCATCCCCGACATTGAGGGGTTCCTTCGTTCGTCTGTTATTCCGATGCGGCTCGCGACGCAGGGATCAGATTGGCCGCTGGTGCAGTCACTGTGGTTTCTCTTCGACGACTCGGCGTTGTGGTGCTGCACCCAAAAGGACTCGGTCGTTGCGGCGCGCCTGCGAAAGGAGCCCCGTTGTGCCTTCGAGATCGCCGGCGACGCCCCGCCGTACCGGGGCGTGCGCGGGAGGGGTGTCGCGTCGCTCGATGCAGGGGGCGCGGCGAATTTGCTTGATCGCCTCATCGGCCGCTATCTGACGACGGGAGACGCAGGGCTGGGGGCTTGGCTTCGGTCGCGTGTTTCGGATGAGGTCGCCATTCGCATTGGTTCGCTCAGAGTATCGTCGTGGGACTATTCGTCACGCATGAAGGTGACCTAGCGATCAGCGCATCTTGACCTGGGCGGGCAAGGAATAACCGGTCTCCCGCCTGTCGGTGCCCTTGAAGCAGTCGAAGTTGACGTCTGGCCTGGTGAAAACGTGGCGATCACAGGGCCCTCAGTGTCGGGAAGTTGACCCTCCGCAACTAAGCAAACATAGAAACTCGTCGGTTCCTGGTTACCGACCCGCCGACGGTCAAGCCACCCGGTTCAGCGCCGGACGGTGGACTGGCGACTAAGGCCCGGCCAGCGCGAAACGGAGGACCAGCAGGCGCATTGGGGTATCATCCTCTCCCGGATCTGTGCGCGTCTAGTGTGTTGGTCGCGGGGACCGTTGTCCGGAGCGACAAAGAGGAGGAGGCCCACCCGGTCCTTGTTCCGGATGGCGGCGAGGGCGACATACCCAAGCGCGAGATCGTGGTCGCCGGGGGTGGGGCATGGGCGGGGGGTGGGGCCGCGGAGGGGCGTGTCAGGAGCGTAGGGCGGAGCGGACGGATCGCGAAGGGCGGGTTGGCGTCGGGGTTGAGGGCATGATGGAGGCTGGCGAGGGGTCGCCAGTCCTGCCCCGCGAGCGGGCTGTTGAGCGCGTACGAGTAGCGGTTCAGCGATTGCGGCCCGTGGCTCCCGACGATCGGGTCGGGGCTGATGAAGCGCATCGTTTTCGCGTGGTAGTAGCGCGCGTTGAGGTAGATGAGGCCGTTGCCGTCGTCCTCGGTCTGGCCAAGGAAGCCAGGTCACTTGGAGCTGCTGCTCTCAGGTGCGCGCGGGTCCGACCGACGGGCTGGCCGTTCGCCGAGCCCCGTGCTCCATGACTAAAGCGAGCCGGCAACATAGCCCGCGATGCGGCGCCGGAAGATCTCCTCGATTTGGCCGGCCCTGGATCTAGCCGATCGCTTAAAGACCGCGGCGCACTCGGAGCCAGAAACGAAGTCGCGGCGCTGATAGAGCCCCTGCAATATCTTCCCAAAAATTGCGTGGCCGAGCACTTCGCGGATGTTCCACAGCAACATGAGCCCGGCCACAGTCTGGTCTCCGACCACCGTTTTGCTCGACACCGGCAAGTCGAGTTCTAGTTCCACAAGCGGGGTGTCCTGCTCATCGAACTGTGGGGGCCAATCCAACCAGATTCGAGACAACGCCTCCGCGGAGCCCTCTTTGAACCAGATGGAACCGAAGCGCAGTAACTCACCAAGCGCCTCATTCGCCTGAAGTGTGTGCACATATTCGTGGGAGACTGTCCCGTAAACGTCGCGATTGTTCCACAATATGAACAAGTTATGACCTAACGCCTTAGAATTGGTGCCATGATCAATGATTCTCGTGTGAACATATCCTCGTTGGTGTACGAAGCCAGTACAATTATTCGTAAGGTCATCCATGGCTATGATTGAGACTCGCACTTCATCCTTCATGAGAACGTCTATTTGGTCCACAGAAGAGCGACTGTGGGGCGACGAGAAGGTCCACGGTCGCTCGCCCGACGAGTCCGGGTGCGAGGAATCCGCGCCTCGCGACCGCTTCGTCATCAACGCCCGTCAGTTCGACTTCCACCATGGCAACGTCCACCCGGCGATGATAGCCGCTCAGGCGGGCCCGATGACATCGGTGCCCATGTAGGGCCGAAGCACCTCGGGGACGGCAATGGTGCCGTCCTCGCGCTGGTAGTTCTCCATCACGGCCACGACCATGCGCGGCAGCGCGAGCCCGGACATGTTGAGCAGGTGCGGGTAGCGCGGCGATGCATCAGCGGACGGCCGGTAGCGGATGTTCGCGCGGCGCGCCTGAAAGTCCAGGCAGTTCGAACCGGAGCTCACTTCCAGCCACTCGTTCGTGCCTGGGGACCAGACCTCGAGGTCGTAGGTCTTGGCGCTGTTGAAGCCGAGGTCGCCGCTGCAGAGCGCGAGCACGCGATAGGTGAGCCCGAGCATTTCAATCAGCGTCCGCGCCTGGACGACGAGCCGCTGGAGTTCGCGCTCGCTCTCGTCTGGCGTGCAGTAGACGAACATCTCGACCTTCTCGAACTGGTGGAGGCGCTTGATCCCGCGGACATCGCGGCCAGCGCTCATCTTCTCGCGACGGAAGCACGGTGTATGCGCGACGAACCGCATCGGGAGCGCCGACGGCGGGAGGATTTCGTCCCGGTAGAGGTTTACAAAGGCAACTTCGGCGGTCGGGATGAAGTAGTAGTCCTCTTCGTGGTCGCGGTAGAGGTTGTCGCGAAACTTCGGGAGCTGGCCGGAAGCGTAGAGCGAAGCTTCGCTCAGCATGTAGGGCAGGTAGTGCTCCTGGAAGCCGGCCTTGCTGTCTTCGTTGAGGAAGAACTGCACCAACGCCCGATGGAGCCGCGCGATCCCGGCGCGGGCGACGAAGAAGCGGCTCCCAGACATCTTCACGCCGCGATCGAAGTCCAGCACGCCGAGGGCGTCGCCCAGCTCCCAGTGAGGCTTCGGGGTGAAGCTGAAGGCCGGCAAGTCGCCAACGGTCTCGACGACGACGTTGCCGTCTTCGTTTTCGCCGTCCGGCACGCTGGGTCGACGATGTTCGGGACCTCGAGAAGCTTCTCGTCGAGTTCTGATTGGACGGCTTTGAGGTCGCGGTCGAGCACGTCGATCTGGTCGCCGACGCCGCGCATCTCGTCGATTTTGGCTTGTCGCATCGCGGCGTCTTTGCCGGCGGCGCCGATCTCCTTCGAGACGGCGTTGCGGCGGGCGCGGAGGGTTTCGACCTCCTGCAAAAGGGCCTTGCGGCGGTCGTCGAGCTCGATGATCCGGGCGATGGGGGCGGTCGTATGGCGGCGCGAGAGGTCGCCCGTCACCCGTTCAGTGTGTTCACGGATGAATTGGACGCTGAGCATGACGCTTCTCCTCTACGGTCGCGATCGCCTGAAGGCCGAGGAGCCGTACGTCCTCGGCGACGGGCACGAGGGTACCATCGGGCGCGGGGAGGGAGAACGGAGCGGCGAGGTCGCTCGCCGAGATCCAGTGGAAGGGTTCGCCGCCCGGCATCGCATGTTGCAGGTGGATCTCTCCTATGACGTTGGTGAAGTAGACGTGGTCGATGTGCTGATGGAACGGCTGGCCGGTGGCGTGGATGTCTTCGACGAGGATGACGGCGGGCGCCGGCAGGACCGCTGGATGTGGGCCGGGGAAAGACGGGACCGGCGCCGAAGGGACGAGTTCCAGCCGAAGGCCGCTCTCTTCTTCGCCTTCGCGTAGCGCTGCTTGCACTGGATCCTCGTTCGGCTCGCAATGGCCGCCCGCGGGGAGCCACATCCCGATTTTCCGGTGCCAGATGAGCAGCGTTTTCCCGTCCGCGACGATGTAGGCCGTCGCCGTGAAGTGGCGCTCCAGGGGAGCGCTCATTCTTTCACGGTCTTGTGCTGCGGGAAGAGGATGACCTCCCTGATCGTCGGCTGGTTCGTGAGGAACATGACGAGGCGGTCGATGCCCATGCCGAAGCCGCCCGTGGGCGGCATGCCGTGCTCCAAGGCGAAAAGGAAGTCCTCGTCCATCAATTCGACATCGTCGTCGCCCGCCGCCTTGAGCCGGAGCTGCTCTTCGAAGCGCTGGCGCTGGTCGACGGGGTCGTTGAGCTCGGTGTAGGCGTTCCCGAACTCGAACCCGCCCATGAACACTTCCCAACGCTCGACGAGCCGCGGGTGGCCGGGCTTGCGCTTCGCGAGTGGCGAGATCTCGATGGGGTAGTCCATCAGGAAGGTGGGCTGGATGAGGTGTGGCTCTACATAAAGCGACATGGCTTCGTCGACGAGCTTGCCATACCCGGCCGTGGCCGGGGCATCGACCCTGCGGCGGCGGAGCTCGGCGCGCAGCGTCTCGGTGTCGCCGAAGGTGTCGAGGTCGAGGTCGCCGTATTCACGAAGGGCGTCGTGGTAGGTGATCCGGCGCCAGGGCCGGGCGAGGCTGATCTCGTGGTCCCGGAAGTGCAGCGTGGTCGTCTCCAAGACGCGTTCCGCGACGGTGCTGAGCATCTCTTCCACCATGTTGGCGACGTCGTGATAGTCGGCGTAGGCCTCATAGATTTCGATCATCGTGAACTCGGGGTTGTGCTTGGCGCTCATCCCCTCGTTGCGGAAGATCCGTCCCATTTCGTAGACCTTGTCGAACCCGCCGACGACGAGCCGCTTGAGGTGGAGTTCGAGGCTGATCCGGAGGAAGCGATCCTCGTCCAACGCGTTGAAGTGGGTGGTGAACGGCCGCGCTGCGGCGCCCCCGGCAGCCTCCTGAAGGACAGCGGTCTCCACTTCGAGGAAGTCGCGGTCATCCAGGTAGCGGCGGATGGCCGAGACCACCTTGGAGCGGATCGTGAAGACGCGACGGGTTTCTTCGTTGGCCATCAGGTCCAGGTAGCGGCGGCGTTGGCGCAACTCAGCGTCGGCGAGGCCGTGGTACTTCTCGGGCGGGGCATGGAGGGCTTTCGTGAGCATCGTCCAGCCCGTCGCTGCGACGGTCGGCTGCCCGGTCCGCGTCCGGATGGGCGATCCGTGGACGCCGATGAAGTCACCGAGGTCGATCAGCCGGAGCGAGTCGTAGTCGGCGAGGGCGTTCTGCCGGAGGAGCGTCTGGACGCGCCCCGTGCCGTCCCGCAGGTCGATGAAGGTTGCCTTGCCCATGTCGCGCTTGGCGACGACGCGGCCGACCACGTCGGCGACCGTCTCCGGGTCTTCCGTCTTGTCGCTGGGCCAAGACGCGACGAGCTGGTTGATGGCCTCGGCGGTGTGCGTCCGGGCCACGCGCGGGGGGTACGGGTCGACGCCGACGGCGCGGAGGGCTTCGGCCTTGGCGATGCGCTGTGCGACGAGTTCGTCCATGGGTGGGGGTGCTCCTTTGGGGGCGGCAGGCGCCGCCCTGGCACCCGCGTCGAGACTAATCGATCTTGAGGACCTTGAGCTTCATGACGCCACGCGGGACGTTGATATCCACGATGTCGCCGACGAGGCGGCCCAAGAGGGCGGCGCCGACCGGCGATTCGTTCGAAATCTTGCCGCGCGTTGGGTCTGCTTCGGGGGCGCCGACGATCTGGTAGGTGCGGTGTTTGCCATCTTGCTCGACTTCAACTTCGCTGCCGAGCACGACGCGGCCGGACCGATGGGCGAGGTTTTCGTCGATCAAGGTCGAGCGGCGGAGGATGTCTTCGAGCTCGAGGATGCGGCCTTCGACCATGCCCTGTTCCAGCTTGGCATCGTCGTATTCGGCATCGTTCTGGCTCGTGCCCTGCTCTTGAGCATAGTGGATGCGCTCGGCGATTTCGCGGCGCTGCTTGCGCAGGCCTTCGAGATCGTCTTCGAGGCGCGCCTTGCCGTCGCGCGTCAGTGGAACCGCCTTGTCGGGCATACGAACCTCAATCCTCGGTCGACAGGACAGGACGCCCGGAGCCAGATCCGCTCGGGTTAGGGTTCAGTATATCGACGCGGCCCGATCCGCGGCAATTTGCTAGCCTTGCTACATGGACCCGGAGCCGATGACACCCCGCGAACCAAAAGCGACGGACCAGCTCGCCTGGAGCCCAGGCTGGAGCCCGCCTGACCAAGCTGGCGCCCCGTCAGCAACGCCGCTCGGGCCGGCCGCGACGCCGCGCCCGCCGGGGTTCGGGTGGCGGGCGCTTGTGCTCGTTGCGGGGGTGGCGGCCGTGGCCGGGGGGCTCGCCGGCGGCCTGGTCGCGATGCTGGCCAGTGACGCTGAGGGCGACACGGCGCCGGTGGCCACCGCGGCTGGGGACAAGCTCACTGTGGAACAGACCAGCGCGATCACCGACGTGGCGCTCGTCCGGCGCGACTCCGTCGTCCGGATCGAGAGCACGCGCCGCGTGAATGGCGGCACCGAGCGAGACGTCGGCAGCGGCGTCATTATCGATAGGGCGGGCCACGTCGTGACCAACGCGCACGTCGTCGTAGGCACCGAGACGCTCAAGGTCTTTCTCGCCGACGGGAGCGAGCGCCCGGCTATCCTGATCGGCCACGACGCGCCGTTCAGTGATATCGCGGTCCTCCAAATCGGGCCTACGGCGACGAGCGTTGCGCCCGTCGGCGATTCCTCCAAGCTCAAACTCGGCGAGCCGCTGGTGGCGATTGGCAACCCGCTCTCGGAATTCGAAGGCTCCGTCACCGTTGGCGTCGTCTCGGGGTTGCGCCGGACGCGCACGCTCGACGGGGTGCGCCACGACGACTTCATCCAGACGGACGCGGCGTTGAACAACGGCAACAGCGGTGGCGGAATCTTCAACGTCCGCGGCGAATTCGTCGGGATGCCGACGCTCGTCCTTCGGCTCACGACGAGCCGGACGCCTGTTGAAGGGATCGGCTTCGCGATCCCTTCCAACGCGGTGATGAACGTTGCGCGCGCGATTATCGAGGCGGCTGGGCCGATCGGGCGCCCGTCGCTCGGGGCGGACCACGTGGACCTCACGCCCGAGGTGTTGGCCCGTCCTGGTCGGCTGGCGGTGGAGGCCGGGGCGCTGATCACGTCCGTTGAGCCCAACGGCCCAGGCGCGACGGCCGGGCTCCAGGCTGGCGACGTCGTCCAGAAGGTGGGCGATGCGCCCGTGGACCGCGAACATCCGCTGTTGAACGGGCTGCTCCTACACGCACCGGGCGATACGGTTAAGGTTGTCCTCAATCGAGCCGGCCGGATAATCGAACTCGAAGTCCGTCTCGGGAAACGTCAGTCGTGACGAGGTGCGGGCTTTGGGCCCAACCCCGCAGGCGTTCGGAGTGAAAGCATGAGTCGACGCGGGGGCGGGCCAACGGGCCTGGGGTTCGCCGGGCCGGGCGGCACGATGGCGAGCCCCGCTCGGCTGGTCATCCTTGCGGGGCTGATCGCCGCGGTGGTGGTCGTCCTCGGCTACTTCGTATTCCGCCAATGCACGGGCGCTTCGTGTACGAAGCTGTACTGCGCGTCCAGTGGCGATGCCGCCATCCCTGAAGGCTACGAACGCGTTACGAGCGTCTACAAGCTGAAGTCCGGCGCAAAGCTCCCGGATGGCAACGACGTCCAGGTCTTTTTGCCCCTCTCGGCGGCGACCGATGACGGCCGTAATCTCTCCTTCTACCGCTACATCGAACAAACGGGGGCCTGGGAGCCCGTGGCCCCGGCGATCCTCGACGCGCAGGGGAACACGGTCGCGGCCACCCTGCCGGAGCTCCCCGACCGGATTGCGGTTTTGCGGCGGCTGAGCGGGGCGGGCCACGTTGTCGGCTATGTGAAACACAACCAGGCGCTGCACCCGAGCGCCGCCGCCAACCTCACCGTCCTGCACACGCGCGATTTTCGTCCCGGCTCCGATGGCCGCCTCGAAGGGACGATCACGGACCCGAAGCTGATCGGCGCTGGGCCCGAGGTGCAACACTTCCCGACGGTCTACGTGGACGGCGCCGACAAGGGCCTGATCCCGATTGTCGATAGCCTGATGACAAACACACAGGCGCGGACGAATCATGTCCGGGCGATCACCGCGCTCGTCAATGAGCGTCAGCTGCCGGGGATCGACATCTCCTACTTCGACCTGAATGCGAACCTGCGGACGCCGTTCGCGCTGTTCATCCTCGAGCTTGGTCAGTCACTCCAGGCATCCGGAAAGCGGTTGAGTGTGACCTTGCCGGCGCCACAAAAGGCCGGCGACCGGATCGACGAAGGGTCGTACGACTGGAAGACGATCGGGCAGGCGGCGGACATCCTGCAGATTTGGCCCTACCGTGACCAAAGCACGCTGCGCCGCGACCTCCCCGAGATCCTGACCCACCTGAAGATGTTGGTGGAACCCGCGAAGTTGGTCTACACGGTCACACCGTACGCGACGGAGAAGTCGGTCGACGGGATCCGCACGATGTCCCTGCTCGATGCGATGACGATTGCGGGCACACTTCAACTGCGCACCGGCGCCGATGGCCGCGTGGCGACTAATTCGTCGATCGTGGTGATTGCGCCAAACATCAACCAGGCCGACGGCCGAAGCGGCATCGGCTGGCAGGCATCGACGGCATCCGTCGCCTTCACCTACGAACAGAATGTCCCGCGGACGGTCTGGATCGAGAACTTCTTCAGCATCGGGTTCAAGCTCCAGTTCATCGTCAACCACAAGCTCGGCGGCGTCGCGATTGAGGACGCGAGCAGCACGCCGGAAATCGGCAACATCTGGCCGGCATTGATCCCGTTCATTTCGACCGGCCAGCCGGTGTTGCTGCAACCAAACCCGGCCGAACTGGTCCCGGAGTGGACCGTGAGCAAAGGGACGGGCGACGGAGGCCAGAAAGGCGAGCTCAAGTGGGCGACGCCCGCCGAATCCGGCACGTACACCATCAAACTGACCATCAGCGACGGGATCGCCGCCTTTGAGAACACGATCCCCGTCACCGTGCAACAGGCCGCAAGGCCGACACCGACCGTCGCGCCAAGCGCGACGCCGAGGAACTAAGCGCCCATGGCCTCACGCTTACGCATTTCAGGCGGGTCCGCCCGGGGCCTTCCAATCGTCGAGCCCCGCGGTGTGCGGCTGCGGCCGACCTCCGGCCTCGTGCGGGAGGCGATTTTCAACATCATCGCCGAGCGCGTCCCCGAGGCACGCGTTTTGGACCTCTTCGCGGGGACCGGGGCGCTGGGGATCGAGTCCTTGAGCCGCGGCGCGGCCTCGGCGACCTTCGTCGAGGGCGAGGCGGCTTGCTGCCAAGCGATCGCGCAGACCTTGAACCGCGCCGGCTTGGAGTCGCGGGCGCGTGTACTCCGCGGCCGGATGCCGGCCGCGTTGGCTTCGCTCGAAGGGCCCTACGACCTCATCCTGATGGACCCGCCCTACAACTTGGACGAGGCAACGACCGGGATCGCGGAGGTGGCGCGCTTGCTAGCGGGAGGCGGCATGGTCGTCTTTGAGCATGCGAGCCGGTACAATCCGCCGGAACATCCGCGGGGGCTCCACCTCACGGATCGCCGGGTCTATGGGGATACGGCAATTGCCCTGTACACCGGCGAGGAGGACTGATGCGGGTCGGCGTCTATCCCGGCGGATTCGATCCGGTCACGAACGGCCACCTCGACCTTGTGCATCGCATGCACCGCCTGTTCGACCGCGTGATCATCGCGGTTGTGAGAGGTCGCGACAAAGGGACGATGTTCTCTTGGGACGAACGGATTGCCCTGTTTCGAGAGGCGGTCCGCGATCTGCCATGCGTCGAAGTGCAGGGATTCGATGGCATGACCGTCGACTTCGCGAAGGAACGGGGAGCGGTCGCCGTGGTCCGTGGGATCCGGGCGATGAGCGACTTTCAGGTGGAGTTCGACATGGCGCTCATGAATCACAAGATGGCGCCGGCGATCGAGTCGGTCTATCTCATGACCAGCCAGGAGCATTTGTACATCAGCGGTAGCCGGGTCCGTGAGGTATCCCGGCTTGGATACGACGTGGTGGATATGGTCCCTGCCCATGTCCGGACGGCAATACGGGAAAAGCTCGGCCAGCCTCTCTAGCGAGCGCCCACCCTGGAGAGACCGTGGAGATCATCGATCTCATCGACCAGCTTGAAGAGCTGGTGATCCAAGCTCGCCGCCTCCCTGTGGGCGGGAACTTGGTCATCGACCGGAAGCGGATCTTGGACCTCATCGATCAGATGCGGTTGGCGCTTCCGGCTGACCTTCGTGAAGCGTCGGAAGTCTTACGGACGCGCGATGAAATCCTCGACGAGGCAGACGACCATGCTCGCGCAACGGTCCAGCGTGCCGAAGACGAACGCCTCCGCCGGATCGATGAAACGTCGCTGATGCGTGAGGCCCACGAACGCAGCCAAGCGATGCTGATGGAAGCGGAGTCACGTTCTCGGCTGACAGTCGCGGAGGCTGATGCGACCGCTGCCGCGCACCTGAGCGAGGCGGCCGAGGCCGCTGCCAAGGAGCTCGACGATGCCGATCAGTACGCGTTGGAAGTCCTGCGACGGTTAGATGGACAACTGCACGCCTTTCTCGACTCCGTCCGTTCGAGCATCGTAAGCCTGCAAGACCGTCGATAAGCGGCGCCTGTTGGGATCACGATGTGCGTGCTAACATCGGGGAACGGTGCATGGCTCGGACGCCCCGTCGGGGATGCAGCGAACACACGAACAGCAGGTGAAGGACATGGCAGAATTCAGCGTCCTGAAAGAGGCAGAGGCCCCGCGCCCGACGCGGCAGACGGGCCGGTTGGCCGCGCGCATGCGCGAGTACGAGAAGTACGTCGAAAGCGTTGGCACTGGCAAGGTCGGCAAGTTGGTGCCTGGTAAGGGTGAATCGGCCCGCGGCGTCGCATTGCGCGTCAGCCGCGCTGGTAAGCGCGGCGGCAAGAGCGTGAGCACCTGGGTCGTCGACGACGTCGTCTACTTCCAGGCCACCTAACCGCTGCTGCTGTCACAGAACACAAGAAAGGGGGGTCCGGTCGCAGATCGGTCCCCCCTTTTGTTTACAGGCTCGTGATTGGTGCGTTAGTTCCGGTCGAGGGCCGACCGGTCGTCGGACGAGACGATCGCGAAGGATGGCACCTCGCGCGACCGGCGCCACGATGGCGTCGCCGCCGTCTCGCCGGTGGCGGTCTCAGCCGCTTCGCGGCGCGAGCTTGCTGGCTTCGTGCTCCGCGCACCAGTGTCGGCCACGGCCGCGGGGGCGGCGGAGCTGACAGTCGTGGTTTCAATTGTGCCTTTGATTTGGGCGCCCTCTTCGACGACCAACGCCGCCGTCTTCACCGTCCCAGAGATGGAAGCGGTGGAGGCGACCACCAGGCGGCCACTGCAGACGATGTCGCCTTCGAGAACGCCGCGGATGTGCGCATCGCGCGTCTCGATCTTGGCTTTGGCGGAAGCATTTTGTTCGACGCGGAAGAGGCCGCGGCAGATGACTTCGCCGCTCAGCGACCCGAAGATCACGAGGTCTTGAGCCGCCTCATAGCGGCCGTCGAAGGTTGAGTTGGCATCGATCACGCTCTGGCCGACAGGAAAGGACATGGCGGCGGGTTCGACCCCGACCGCCGGGCGCGAGGCTTCGTCGTAGTTGGTTTCGTAGCTCATTTCGTCCCCAATCGATTCGTCCGGCGCGGGCGGCCGGCTGTCGCGGTCATGTCGTCGGAACTGCATGACGGGTCCCCCACCAGGCTGCGTCCCCGCCGAGGGAATGGCGCGCACTTCACCATAGCCGCGCGCTCGTGGCGCTGTCTAGGCCGAATGTCAACTCGCGGTACACGCGGGGAGCGAAAAAGTGGCGGTTGTGGGCCAGAATGCGGGCTCTCGACGCGGCCGGCGGATCCCGAAACGAGCAGGACTCTGGCCGGCGCTGGGAGTGAAACGTGGCGACCCCGATCGGATTCGAACCGACGATCTTCACCTTGACAGGGTGACATGTTAGGCCGCTACACCACGGGGCCGCGCGGCGACAACCAAATTATCTTACGCGGAGGCCCCACCCTGGGCAACCACACGGGTGCCAGCTGTCCAGAGCTCGGAGGGGTCGTCCGGCTCGATGGGGTCGCCGACGCCGAGGATGCGGACTTCATCGCCAACGGCGATCGTCCCGTTGCTGACGACACGGACGCGGATGCCGCCGCGGCCGTCGAGCGCCTTGAACAGCCCTGGCCGCTGGTTCAGCCGCTGGATGTAGCCGCAGGGCGCGCAAATCCGCTTGCCACGCAAGATGGCGCTGCCAATCTGGAACTCCAGGCCGATGAGGTCGTGGAGGTCGATGCCGCGGGTCACGATGTTGCGGCGGAGGTCCGGCGGCGCGATTCCGAGCTCATCGAGCAACTCGCCAGCGATGATCGTGAGCTGCTGGTCCTTCCACTCGACAGCGCTCCAGTGGCCGGTGCGCGTCGCATAGCGGTCGCCGAGGATGCCAAGGCCGCTAACCACCTGCACCGAGGCGTGCGACCACATCCGCTCGCCAGCCGCTGGCGACGTGAACAGATGGGTGACGCGCGGCGTGTCGGCGGCCATCCTCGTGATTGTACGGCCGCCGTGGTTCGCCGGCGCTCGAACCGTGGCCTGGGTTGTCGGCGGTGAGCGTCCGCCAGCCGGCCTCCGTCAGTGGTTTGATCTGGAGCGCGTAGTTCCGGGTGTTTCCCGTGTAGCCGTGGATCAAGGTGATCGGCGGGCCGCTGGGGTCGCCGGCCACGCGGTAGGCCATCTCCAGGCCGTCGACGGTCATTCGGTCCATCTCGCGCCTCTTTCGCTGTCCCGTTCGCCGCTTCGTTTTAGACTGCGGCCACGGATTCTGACCCGCAGGAGCGAACTGTGCGACTCCCACCCGCGACTCGCGACACCTTTCCCGAAAACCTCAAGTACGTCTGGGACCGCATCGCCGTCGACCGCACGGCTGGCGATGGCTCCGGGCCCGCCAACATCTTCCTCGCGATGGCGAACAACCCAGAGGTGTTTCGGGGTTATTTGCGCCTTTCGAACCCGCTCTGGGCGCATTGCGGGCTCGACGTCCGGACGCGCGAATTGGTCATCCTCCGCTGCGCATTCCTTCAAGACAGCGCCTACGAATGGCATCAGCACGTCCGCATCGGGCGCGCCGCCGGCGTCACCGACGCCGAGATGAACGCGCTTCAGAACTGGCGTGAGAAGGGCAGCTTCACCGCGAGCGAGAAAGCGCTGTTCGCCTACGCCGACGCCCTCGCTGTCAGCGATCATCCCGGAAAGGCGGTGTTCGATGAGCTCGCGAAGCACTTCGATTCGGCCGCGATCGTTGGGATAACGATCCTCGTCGCATTCTATTTCGCGACGGCGAAGTTTCTCGGCGCGATGGAAGTCTATCCGGAGGACGAGTTCACCGGCTGGACGGTGTAGCAATCATGGCGGAGGGGACGCGATGACAGCAGCGAACGTCGGCCCGGAACGCCTCGCGGGCCAGGGCCTCGATTCCGAGCAACACGAGTCGGGCAACAAGGCCATCTTCGAGTGCCTCACCTCGCCAGAAGGCGAGGCGTGGACGGACTTCGTCGCCACCTGCCGCGGTGAGCGCGACGGGACATCGAGCTACGAGGCGTGGGCGCGCCGGGGGATGGTGCGCTGGATCCGGACGTTCGCCGAGGAGGGCGGCTACGACTACCAGGTCGTCGAGGTCATCGGCCAGAACCCGCTGGCGGCCCAGGACTACCGCGCCCTTTCGACCTACGAAGCGGAACTCGGCGCCGCGATCGATGGGCCCGACCCGCTCCGCGCCTTCATCCCACACGAGCGGATCACGTATCCGTACGCCTACGAGCGGCTCTCACAGCTCTTCGACCATCCGAACGCGCCGGACTTGGCCGTGAACTCCGAGGCCTACGCTTTCGCGCTCCAACCAGGGCAACACGGCAACCTCGACGTGGTCCAGTCCCGTTCGCCGCTGATCTTCTGCGGGCCGGGGGTGAAGCGCGGCGCGATGGTCGATGCGCCGGCCCGGCAGATCGACATCGCCCCGACGATCGCGTTTCTGATGGGCTTCCCGTTCATCGACGGCCGTGACCTCACGGGCCGCAGCTGCACCGAGCAGGGTCTCGAGCCGGGCGTCTACTTCAAGCGGCAGGATGGCCACGTCCTGATGGACGTGGTCGATGATTCGGGCACGGCGCCCGAGAGGGTCTATCTCTTTCTCCTCGACGGGCAGTCGCACACGCAGCTCCTGCACCGCCTTGAGTCGGAGTCCCATTCGATCCCGAACCTTCGGCGCTTGGTGACGGGTGGCGCCATGCTGCAACACGGGAGTATCACGAACTTCCCGAGCATCACCTGGCCGAGCCATAACGCCATCGGCACGGGGTGTTGGTCGGGCCACCACGGGATCGTGAACCCGAGCTACTACCTCCGCGACCGCCGCGAGACGATCTCGCCGCAGGGCGCCCAGTTCGACACCGCAAAGTGCCTGGACGAAGGGGTCGAGACGCTGTTCGAGGCCTTTCATCGAGTGTACGGGCGATGGGATGGCGTCTTCGGCGGCGCCCTCACGGCGTCCATCATCGAGCCCTGCACCCGTGGGGCCGACCACGCGACCCTTGAGAACCGGGTGATCGGCGAAAAGGATCGGCTGAAGGCGCTCACGGCCGAGACCGCCCACGAGATTAACCCGCGCTGGAAGGAAGAGCTCGAAGAGTTCGGCCACAAGATGATGGGTGAGATCGACAACCGAGGCCTCGCGCAGGCACGCCTGCTGTTCATGGATGAGGCGCATTGCCCGCCGAAATTCGTCTTTCACGAATTCAGCCAGCCCGACGCCGCCGCCCACGACTACGGCCCACACCACGAGGCCGCCCGCGAAGCGCTCGACGAGACGGACCGGCGGATCGGCCACATCCTCCGCCTGCTCGACGAACAGGGGCTCTCCGAGAAGACGCTCTTCATCGTGACGACGGACCACGGGATGGCCTGTCAAGACACCGCGTTGGGGGCGAACGCGGCCCGCATCCCCGAGCGCCACGGCATGGCCGCCGTCACGGTCGAGCCGCTCGTCTACTTGCTGGACCTCCGGGTCGAAGTCGAGGTTGCCCACGATGGCCGCAGCGGCCGCGTCTGGGTGAGCGAGAACGATGTTGATGCCCGTGGATCGCGCCCGCCGTTGCCCGGCGCCAGGTTGTTGATCACCGACAAGAAGGACGGCGTGGTCGTACGCGCGACCACCGGCGCCGATGGGCTCGCAGGATTTGCCCTTCCTGCCGACGTCCGCGCCCACGACTTGGCGATGTCGGTGCAAGCCGACGGCTTCAACGCGCGTCATCTCCGGCTCGACGGGACGAACCTGGCGCTTGACCTGCGGGAGGCGCTCTACAGCGTCCAGAAGTAGGGATCGCCGGTATCCTCAGGGTTGGCGCTGGGTCTTCAACGTGATGGGACACGAAACCGACGGCCTGGTGGCCCGAGCAACATGCGGAGACGCCGCGGCGTTTGCCTCGCTCGTCGAGCTGTTCACACCTTCGGTGCGGTCGGTGGCCGCCCGTTGGAGTGTGGATGCTGACGACCTGGTGCAGGACACCTTCATCGACGCCTACCTTCATCTCGGCGACCTTCGGGCAGCCGGCGCCTTCCCTGTTTGGCTGCGCCGGATAGCGCGGAAACACGCCGATCGCCAGCGGCGCGCCCGGCGCACGTTTCCCATCGACCTCTTGCAGCCCGACGACCGGACCGCGGGACTGGACGTCGAGCCTGGCGAGCTCGACCGCGCCCTCGGCGCGCTCCCGCCGGCCGAGCGGCTGGCGGTCGCGCTCACGTACCTCGCGGGCGCCCAGCAGGTGGAAACAGCCGCCTTCCTCGGAGTCCCGCTGTCGACGATCAAGGCGCGGCTTCGCCGTGCCCGTGCTCATCTGCGAAGGAGTCTCACGATGTCCGATTCCACCCACCAGCAGGCCAGCGGTTCAACCCCCACGACGACGGCACTCTTCGAAGCTCTCCGAGCAGGGGATCAGGCCCAGGTCCGCGCCCTATTGACCGCACATCCACTGCTCGCCAACGCCGAGGAGGATTGGGGGCCGGAAACTGCGGCCGCCCGCCGCCTCGGTTTCGCCCAGGGAGGGACGCCGCTCATCCGAGCGATCGAGCGCGACGAAATCGCCATGGTCCGGTCACTTATCGCGGCGGGCGCCGACGTGAACGCGGCGTGCGGTTGCGCGGCCGGCGAGCCGCCGCTCTGGACCGCCGTGGTCCATGGCCGGGTCGAGCATGTGCGTGAGCTCCTGGCCCATGGCGCGGACCCGAGCGTTGGGGCATTTCGCGGCGCGACGCCGCTGCACGTCGCGGCGATGCGGGGCGATGCGGCGGTCGTCGAGATCCTTCTGGAGGCGGGCGCAACGACCCGGCCGGACGATGCCGGCCGGACACCCGCTGACTGGGCGGCTGCCAATGCCCACGCGCGGCTGGCGGACGTGCTCGCCACCCCGGCCGGGCTCGCCGGCACTGCGCCTCGCATGGTTGTGACCGGGATTAAGGGCATCGACCTCTTCAGCCCCATCGCTCGGGGCGGGCTGACGCGGGTCGCGTTCGTGAGCGGCGTGGGCGTCGCAGTGTTGCTCGGCGAAATCAGTTATAGGTTCGTGCGCGCTATGGGCCTGCCCGTCGTGTGGACCGGTTTCGACCCGGCCCCGCTGGATCGCGGCGACCTCGCGCACTTCCTGGCGGAGTCTGGCCTCGCCTCCTCCGTCACGCTCAACATCGTCGCGCGCTCGCTGGATGGCGAGCTGCGGCGAGAAGGGCTCGCGGCGGCGCTGCAGGAAGCGGTGAGCGCCGATGGCCAACCCGGACTCGTCGTGCTGTTCGAAGAAGATGGCTTCCTTGCCGATACCGAAGCGTCGTACATCGCAGCTGCGCGGCTCGGCCTCACCGTCGTGGTCGTGACGCCCGTGGACGCACCCGCCTACTCCGACGGCGCGCCGTTTACTTCGGTCGTCCGATTCAGCCGGGAAGTCGCGTCACGGTCGAACTTTCCCGCCCTGGATGTCCCGTCGTCGCGTGGCGCCGCGATCGAACCCGCGCCAGTGGCCGAAGCTCGGGGGCTCGTCGCCAGCCGCGCTGCGGGCTGGGAGGCCGTCGAGGCGTTCCTCACGCAGCCGTTCTTCACGACCGAGCCGTTTACTTCGACCCCCGGGGAGCGGGTCGAACCCGAGGCTGCCTTGGAAGACCTCGCGAGGCTCATGAGCCAGCCAACCGCGTGGCAGCCGCGCTCGCTGCGATACCGCGGGAGGCTGGCCTAAGCCGCGAAAGACCAACAAGGGACTCTCCGGGCCGGCTCCGACCTTGCGTGCCCCTACGGCGACCAGATCGCCGTCTTCGGAAAGAAGGCCGCCCAGGCGAACCAGAAGATCGTGTCCGCCTGGGCGGAAGGGAGTTGCGCCCCCGCGAGTGGGCCATCGAGCGCGCGGCCATGGATGTCCCACGTCGAGGCGGTCTCCTGGTCGCGGAAGCGGCCATCGCCAGCTGCGCCAAAGGTGAGGCTGCGCCCGCGCGCGGCGGACTCGTAGATCACTGCCGCCCCGACGTCTGCGGCGCGAGCGATCGACTCCCGGCCGAGCGCGGAAGCCGTCCCAGGCGACCAGAATGCGGCCAGCCGCTTCCCGTCGAAGGTGATGGTGGCCGCGCGCACCTCGGAGAGGCGCGCGAACGGGATGGCGAGGGCGTCGCCCTCCGCGCGGACGCCGAGGACACGCTCCATCGCGTCCATCCGTGCGTCGACGGCGCCTTCGAAGAGGAAGGGCCGCGAACCCCTCGTGTCATAGCCGGGATAGGGGTTCAGCCCGTAGTCGCGCGGCAGGGAGGTGTTTTCGCTGAGGACTCTGGCCTCCGGGAAGGCCGCGACGAAGTCCGCCATCGAGACGACGTTCGCGGGAAGGGCGTTCAGCTTGGTCCCCGCATAGGTGCCGACGATCCCCTCGCCGGTCGCTTGTTGCCACCACGACCAGGTCTGGCGGTCGTACATAATGAGGTCCGAGTTCCGGAGGTTCCCGGAGACGCCGAAGTCCAAGTGGCGGCCGTCAACGCGCCGGTCGAACGCTATCACGGTGTTGCAGAGCGGGCAGAACGTCATCGCGACCAGCCGGTCGCCGAACTTGTCGTTGACGATCTCGTGCCAGGTGAGGATGTGCAGGGGATAACCGCGCGTCTCGCCATCGAGCGTCGGGACGGCGACCGGGTAGTTGCCGGGGTAGCTGGGTTCACGGGCGGGAACGAACCTTGCGCTCCCTGCAACCGGCGAGAGCACTTCGTAGGCGCCCTCGGCGTCCAGCGCCGGGATGCAATCGCGGCCGCTGCAATCGGCGAAAACCTCCTTGAGGTCGATAGTCTTGCGGTTGAAGTCGGTCTTGGTCCAGTTCGGCCAGCCTGCCGCTTGTGCAGAGGTGGTGGCCGCGGCGGAGGGCGATTGCGACGCAGTGGAAGTCTCCGAGTTGGCTTCGGAGGGTGAAGCTGGCTGAGGCCGCGGGTCATCTCCTCCACAGGCAGCGAAGCAACAGGCAAGTGCGACGACAAGAAGCAGGGCCCGCATCGCGCACAAACCTAGCGCTTCGTTTGCGGCAGAGTGCTGCGGGAAGGTTACGAACGGCGGGGATCCGTGCGCGCCGCCCGCCGTGGTAACCTCCGCCGCACAATCGCACCTGGAGGCTTCTCGCTATGGCAGGCACGCACGACTACGAAGGCATGATCGCGGAGACCGTCCCCGTCGTCGGCCACAACGGCGACACGATCCTCGCCTACTTCGCCCGGCCCACCGGCCCAGGCCCGCACCCCGGCATGATCTGGATCCACCACCTCCCGGGCTGGGACGAATGGAGCAAGGAGGCGGCCCGCAAGCTCGCGTACCACGGTTTCGCGACCCTTGCCCCGAACCTCTACCACCGTGAGGCGAGCGGCACGCCCGAAGACGTCGGCGCGCGTGTGCGCGCCGAGGGCGGCGTCAGCGACGACCAGGTCGTCGGCGATGTCGCGGGCGCCGTCCGTTACTTGAAGTCCCTCCCGAACGTCAACGGCAAGGTCGGTTGCGTCGGGACGTGCTCTGGTGGGCGCCATACGGTGCTCTGCGCCGGGCGAATCCCGGAAATCAACGCCGCCGTGGACCTCTGGGGCGGGCGCGTCGTGACGGCGCAGGAACACCTCACGGCGAAGCAGCCGGTGGCGCCGATTGACTACACCGCCACGCTCAACTGCCCGCTGCTCGGCCTCTTCGGCAATGACGACCAATTCCCGACTCCGCCGGAAGTCGACCAGCACGAGGCTGAACTGAAGAAGCACGGGAAGCTGTACGAATTCCACCGCTATGACGGCGCGGGGCACGGCTTCTTCTACCACCACGTCCCGCAGGCCTATCGCGCCCAGCAGGCCGTCGACGGCTGGGCGAAGGTCATCGCCTTCCTCAACAAGAACCTGCGGAGCTGACCGATGTGCACGATGATCGCGGAGAAGGTGGCCCTTGTGGGCAGCGCCAAGGCCAAGGACGGCTGGTTCCCAATCGACAAGGCCTACGTAGCCTATGACCACCCATTCCACTACCCCGAGGAGCACGCCCTCACGCTCGACTTCGTGAACGAATCGATGGGGACGGCGGCCCGCGTGGCGGTGGAGCTCCCCGCCCCGGCGGCACGCTTGCTTGCGGAGCGCATCTTGGAGGCGCTCCGCAAGGCTGGCGAGCAGGGTGTTATCCCGGCAGAGGTGGTCTGACCTCTTCGCTTCCCGCTCGGGTAGACTCATGGAGAGGTATTGCATGGACGCTGCCGGGGTTTTGGAGCAGGCCCTCGCCCTTCCTGAGGACGAGCGCTGGATGATTGCGCACGAACTCTTGGAGAGCGTGCCCGAATGGGGTCCGAAAGAGCCGGGCTACGACGAGGCCTGGGCCGAAGAGATCAAGCGTCGCGTCGCGGAGCTTGATGCTGGGGCGCCGACGGTGCCGTGGGAGGAAGTGCGGGACGCGGCCCTCGCACGCCTGAATGCCGTTCGCCCGGCTTAGCCCGACGGCGCGGGCAGAGTTCGATGCGCTCATCGAGCGCCTCCAGGCGGGGCCGGTTGCAGAGGCGCTGGCGCTCATCCGTGCCATCGACGCTGGCCTGGAGCGCATTGAGGCGTACCCGGAGTTGGGTCGCCCACTCCCGGGAGGCTTCCGGCAGTTCACGCTAGCGCGGACATCGTACTCCATCGTCTACCGCGACCTCGGCAGCTCGGTCGAGATCGTTGCCTTTGCGCATGCGAGCCGGCGGCCCGGGTATTGGCGCAGCCGCCTTTCCTGACTCATCGGGGCTCGACGAAGACCCAACGGTCGATCTCCGAGTAGCGAAGCACACCTCCCGCGCGCAACGCTTCGGCGTAGGCGGCGACGGCCTCGCTTTTCGGGTCAAGCCGCTCGCCGCGGGCCACGGCGGCGTCGATTTCGCTGGCAGGCGCGCCGCGGCCGATCAAGGTTGTCGCCAGCGCGAAGCTGCTTCCAGTGGTCGGCTCAAAGTGGTCCTCGAGGCTGGTGAAGCCTTCCTCGGCACGCAGGAGCGAGTCCCGTGAGCCGCTGACCGCCCCGTCGGCGAGCCAGGCGAGCCCGGCGCGGCGCTGGTAGTCGGGCTCGAATGGCATCAGACGCCAGGCCCGGTCATAGGCGCGGCCCGCCGCTGCGAAGTCGCCGGCGGCGTATTGGTCCCAGCCATCGTCGGCGAAGGAATCGGCGACCGGAAGGCCGACGGCGAGGACGCACGCTGCTGCCGCGACGGGCGCAGCCACGGCAATCGCCCAACGGGGCCGCCAACGCAGCGCCACCGTTGTGGCCGTCGCCGGGAGCGTGCCTAGGACGAACCAGAAGAGCGCGTGCGGCGCGAGCGAGATCGGGTCTAGGCAGGTCAGAGCGAGATAGCCAACGCAGGCCGCTACGACGGGGACGATCTCGGGCGCTGCGCCGCGACGCGCTGCGTCCAAGCCGCGGGCGAGCACCACCCCGACGAACCCGAGGACCGAGACGGCGGCCGGGATGCCGAAGTTCGCCGCGAGGTCCAGCGGCCAACTGTGCGCGCTCTTCACGATGAGGTCGTCGCTTCGGAAGCCGCCGCCCAAGTCGCCGGGGCGGTGCCGCGGAAACGCGAGGGCGAGGCCATCGGCGCCCGCGCCCAAGAAAGGCGAAGCGGCGATGCTGTGGACGGCGCCCTCCCAGTAGGCGATGCGCGTGGCAGAGGCCGCTTGGTCGCTCGGCGTCCCTCCCCCGTCGACGCGCGCCTCCGATCGCCCCACGCCGCCCGAAAGGAGGCTGAGGCCGAACCCAAGGGCGAGCCCAGCGGCCCAGGGTGCGAGCATCGTTGCGGCCTGGCGCGGGCCGGTTCGCTGCCAGAGCGTGAGCGCCACCAACGCAACGAACGCAATCCCGAGGGCCAGCGTTCCGGCCCGGCTGGCGGCGTTCGTCACCAGGAAGACGCCCGCCGCGGCGACGAATGCGGCGGCGAAAGCGGACCCGCGGCCCGCCCAGACGGACGCCAGCGCGAGGCCGATCACCCCGTAGGCCGCGAGCTCGTTGGCGTTGCCGATGGTGCCGATTGCCCGGTCACCGGTGTCCAGCCACCACCCGAACGGGTCCGCGTCGAACGCTTGGAGTCCGGCGTAGGTTGCCGCGCCCGCGAGGCCAGCCATTCCGGCGCGCAGCGGGGCGCGATGAGCGCCTTCTTGGGCCAGCGCCCGCGCCGCCAAGAACAGCAAGACAAAGACGACCTGCGTGAGGGCGCCCTGACGGTATTGGTAGAGCCCGAGCAAGCTGCCGCGCCAGTCCAGCGCTGCGACGGTGCTGAGGAAGAGTCCAAGGGCCCAGACGGCGAGCAGCCCCCCTTCGAGTCGGCTCAGCGGTGGGAGACGGCCGCGCAAGGCGAGCGCGGTGAGCAACAACGCGCCGGCAACGAGGAGCAGCGATTGTTTTACGAGCGTGAAGTCGTCGTAGAGCCAGGGCGCGAACGCCACCGGCACGGCGACGAGCGCGACGCAGGCGCTGGCCGACAGCAGGCGCGTGGCCGTTCGCACGGGCCTGCCGTTGGTTGCTTCGATCCGCTCCCCGCCGACGGTCATCAGTGGCTTCGGAGTTCGGTAAGTCGGTCCAAGCTCGGCCTCAGCATGAGCGAGTAGGAGTCCGCCAGGGCGGATTGCCGATCGGTCTGGCCCGACTGGTGGACCGGGTTGGCGCGGAGCTGTTCGAAGACAGCGTGGCTCGGGAAGCGGTTGAGGCGGACCTCGTCCCAGGCGCCGGCGGACTCGGGCCAGGACCTCTCCACGGTGAAGTAGGCGATGGGCCGCACGCCGAGCTTCACGCCTTCGAGTCCGGCCGAGGCTCCGTAGCCGGCCATCGCGGCCCGCCCCCCTTCCGAAAACCGCAAGACGTGCACCATGTAGAACGGGGCGTCGCCGGGCGCAAGCTCGACGGGCTCGGGGTCTGGGAGCGGCGGGAGCGGGAGCGGCTGGCCCCGAAGCACGATCGCGTGGCCGGCGGCCTCGAGGTCAAGCGCGGTCCGCGGGGGCGAACCTCCTCCACACGACGCCACGGTGACGCCCGAGACGGATTCGCGCCCCAGCAATTGCCGTTCCGTGTTGGCGGCGAAGAGGATGTCGCGGACGGCGTCGCTCACCGCTCTGGGTGATCCCGCAGCCCCAACGTGAAGCCTGATGTCGTAGTACGGGGCGAGTGCTTGCAAGGAACCCATCCGCTGCCACCCTCGGCCTGCTGGCCGCCGGTATCATACGAAACGCCGCGCGCGTGGAATGAGCAGATAGCTGAGTATTGACATGTAGCCCTATCTGCGTATTCTTTGGGCATGCGACGCAAAGCCAACACCCTCGTCCCGTTTGAACGCCAGCTGCTGATGGCTGCACTGGCGTTCATGGAGTCGGGGCAGCCGGAGTTTCACGGGTACGCCATCGCCCGTGATGTTGCCGATGCTGCCGAAGCCAAGCGTCTCGTTGGCCACGGGACGCTCTATCGCGCACTCGACCGCCTGGAAGAGTTCGGGATGCTCGCGAGCCGCCTTGAAGACGCCGACGCCGCGGCCGCGGCATCGCGGCCCCGGCGGCGGCTCTACCAGCTCACGGCCCAGGGCGAAACGGCGGCCCAGGCCGCGCGGGCCGCTGAGAGTCCTGAAAGCCCGCAACACAGCCTGCGGCCGGGGTGGGCGCCGCAATGACCACGACCTACCCACGGCATGACTCTCTCGCGATCACGGCAGTCCGCCAGTGGTCGCGTCTTTACACCCTCGGGATGCCGCACCTGATGCGGGAACGGCGGCTGCAACAGATCGAATCGGACCTTTGGGAAGAGGCCTCCGAGGCTTCGGCAGCGGGACTCCTCCCACTCGTCCTCAACCTCAACATGCTTGGCCGGATGGTCCGCGGGATGCCCGCCGACCTGGTCTGGCGTTCCGGATATGGAGGCCCAACCTTGGACATGCGGATTTCCTTGCCCCGTTCGGTCGGCGTCCTGTTGCTGGCCCTTGCGGTCGCGGTCCTGGTCGGCACATCGATTCAGGGGTACGACACCTCTCGAGATGGCTGGCCGGACTCCTTCGCGACGCTGGGTTCGCGGGGTTCGACACAGCTCGGCTTGAACACGCTCTTTTTCACCCTCGCCGGCATCGCGACCCTGGCTGGCGCGGCCTTTTTCGCCGCGCTTCTCGGTCCCAAGCAGCGGGTCCTCACAGCAATCGGGACCGTCTGCCTCGGCGTGGCCGGCGCGTTCGTCCTCCTCGGCGCAGGCCTCTACGCGATCATCGCGTCCGAGGCCGTCGACTTCCGGGCGGGCGAGACAGGCCCCGAGACGGTCGCGGACATGCGCTTGCTGGCGCTCGCGCTCGACGCCTGCATGCGAGCGGCGTTCGCGGCGCTCGTGCCGGCCACCTGGGCGATTGCGATCGCGACCTACCGGGCGGGGCTCGCCTCCCGCTGGACCATGGCCTTCCCGGCCGCCAGCGCGGCCTGCATGGTGGTCGCGTTCTTCGGGCACTACGTCTTCGACACCGATGGCTGGTGGTGGCTCGCGTTTGTGGGCACCCTCTTCGTCCTGGTGATTTGGATGGTCGTCGTGGGCTTCAGTCTCCTTATTGGCGGGGCGGTGAAGGGCACGCCGAGGGCGGTCGCTCCCGCCTGACTCGCGCTCGTCGTGTCCCCAGCCGACAGGGCAGTCTATGCCGAGCGGCCCTGCCGGCCGATCATCCTGATGTGATGCATTCTTCCAAGCCGCGCGCGCTGATTGCCGGGATGGCCGTCGCCCTCGCGCTGGCCGCCGGCCTCCTCGGGGCCGGTGGGCTGTTCGATGGGCTCGCCTCCGAGCGAGCCTCGGCTGCTGGCGGCGCGGGAGCGCCGCCTTTGCCCCCGCGGACGCCCCGTCCGACGCCCACACCGCCACCGGCGCCCAAGCCGAAGCCCGTCGTTGTGCCCGGCATCGCCTTTGGCGCGAGCGCTTCGGCCCCTGGGCCGAAGCTCGAAGTCGGCGCACCACACCTCGCGCCGCTACGTGAGGCGATGGCCGCGGAAATCGCCGCATTCGATGTCGAGGGCTACTACGCCGTCGCGGTCACCGACCTCCAGACCGGCGAGAGCGTGAGCGTGAACGGCGACCGGCCCCAGCTCTCCGGCTGCGTGCTCAACATCTTCGTCCTGCTCTCAGCCCTGCTCGATGTCGAAAACGCGGAGTACTCGCTCGGGAGTGTCGACGACTTAATCGCCCAGACGCTCTGGAGCAGCAACTCCTGGACGGCGCGGCAGCTCTACATCAAAACGGGCGGCGGCAACCTCTACGCCGGCCTGCGCAAGGTCCAGTCCCTGATGGTGGCGATGGGTATGACCAAGACCGTCGTCGACCACCCGCCGGGATACCCCGCCGAAACGCTCGGCTGGGACCCGAACAATTGGACGACCGCCGACTCAGTGAACCGTGGCCTTTCGCGCATCTACCTCGGCGAAGTCCTCGCCGAGCCGTACCGCACGATCCTGCTCGACGCGATGACGCAGGTGGAACCGGCCCTCCAGTACATCCTCGGGACGACGCCCGGCGGGCTGGTCAGCCACAAGAACGGCTGGCTCTGGGAGGACGGCTGGGCCGACAACGACGCCGGGATCGTCCGCTTCGAACGCGGCGGCAAGGAGTATGCCTACGCCTTCACGTTCTTGGCGATGGACACGCGGCGCTGGAAGGACGACGTGCCGCTCGCGCAGGCGCTCGTGCGGATGGCGTGGGACCACTTCCAGGCCGCCTACCCCGAGTAACCGTACAATCGCGCGCACCCCACGCCCGGAGCGCGCCGTGTCTCACCCGATCCTCGAAGCCCTCGCGAACCACTATGGCCCCCAGGAGCCCGCACGGTTCCGCGCCTTTCCCCAGGGGTTTCAATGGGGCGTCGCCTCCGCGGCCATCCAAATCGAGGGCGCCGCTGGGGAGGGCAACCGTGGCTGGACCGTCTGGGACACCTTCGCGCGGCAACCCGGCAAAATCCTCGACGGCACCACCCCGGACGTTACCTGCGACCACTACCACCGTGTCCGCGAGGACGTGGCGCTGATGGCGAGCCTCGGCGTCCAGGCCTACCGGTTTTCGATCGCGTGGTCGCGGATCATGCCGTTTGGCACGGGGGCGGTGAACGAGGACGGGCTGCGCTTCTACGACGAGCTGATCGACGAACTACTCAAACACAACATCCAGCCTGCGATCACCCTCTACCACTGGGACCTGCCTCAGGCGCTCCAGGACCTCGGCGGCTGGGCGAATCGCGAGATCGTCGACTGGTTCACCGAATACGCGAAGGTCTGTTTCGCCCGCTTCGGTGACCGCGTCTCGCGTTGGATCACGCTGAACGAGCCGTACGTGTTCGTCTACTTCGGCCACCGCTTCGGCTGGATGGCGCCGGGCATCCGCAGCATCCCGATCACGGGCCGGGTGATCCACCACGCGCTGCTCGCCCACGGGCGAGCCGTCCAGGCGTTCCGCGAGTCCGGGATTCAGGGCGAAATCGGGATCACGAACGCAAACTCGAGCTATGAGCCCGCCGATGCCTCGCCAGAGACGGCGGCCGCGGTCGAACGGGCGCGGGACTTCGATAGCCGGCTGTTCCACGGGCCGGTCTTTGGCAAGGGCTACCCGGAGGCTGTCCTCCGCTACTTCAGCGACCGCGGCGGCGCCCTCCCGGTCGAGCCAGGCGACCTCGACGTGATCGCGGCGCAGACGGACTTCCTCGGCGTGAACCTCTACTCGCGGCAGCTCGTCGCCGCCGACCTTTCGGGCGGCGGACAGGGTTTCCGGCGCGCGCCGTCGACCTTACCGTTGTTGGACATGGGCTACGAGGCGTCGCCGCACGCGCTGGGCGACTTCGTCCGCTGGGTGACTGTGGAGTACGGCCGCCGCCCCATCTATATCACCGAGAACGGCGTCGGCGAAGCGACTGGCCCTGGCCCTGACGGTGCGATCGACGACGAGCTCCGGGTGGAACTGCTGCGCGGCTTCTTAAAGGGGCTGCACGGCGCGATCACGGACGGCTGCGACGTCCGGGCTTACTACCACTGGTCCCTCATGGACAACTGGGAATGGGCCTTCGGCTTCACGAAGCGCTTCGGCCTCGTCTGGACGGATTTCGACACGTTGCGCCGGACCCCGAAGCGGAGCGCGGCGTTCTTCGCGGATGCGGCCTTGCGGAACGGGTTCGACGCATAGGCCGGCGCGGGTCAGCGACGTATCGCTGGGCGCGCGGCGACGAAGCGCTTTGGCAGTTGCACGGTGAAGGCCGCGCCCTCGCCGGGCTTGCTCGCGACCGTCACCGTGCCGCCATGGTTGCGGACGATGTGCTTGACGATGGCAAGCCCGAGGCCGATGCCAGCCCCCGTCCGTGACGGGTCGCCCTTGTAGAACCGCTCGAAGACACGCGGGAGGTCTTGTTCGGCGATCCCAGGGCCGCTGTCGCGCACGGTGAAGGAGCCGAGGCCGCCGTGCTCGGACGTCTCAACGATGACGGCGCCGCCGGCGGGGCTGTACTTAATCGCGTTGTCGAGCAGGTTCGTCGCGACCCGGACGAGTGACGCGGGGTCGGCTTCGACGACCGGCCCAGGCCCGTCGGGCACGCTCAGGGTGACGTTGGTCGACTCGGCTCGGGGCGCGAGCACGCTCGCCGCCTCCTGGAGCACCATGTTGAGGTCCACCGCCTCCGGACGGAGGTTGACGGCCCCGGACTCGATCCGGGAGAGGTCGAGCAATTCGTTCACCATGAGCGTGAGCCGGCCGATCTGTTGGCGGATCCGGCGCATGAACTCTTCCGTTTCCTCGCCCGGGTCGACGGCGCCCGATTCGACCGTTTCGACCATCGCGCTGATCGCTGCCAGCGGCGTCCGCAGTTCGTGCGAGACGTTGCTGACGAAGTCGCGGCGCATCTGGTCGACGCGGTTGAACTCCGTGAGGTCGGTGAGCATGAGGAGGACGGACCAGTCGCCGCCTTCGTTGATCGGCAGGGCGACGGCACGAAGCGGCACGCGGGTTTGGCCAAAGGTGACCAGCGCGGCCTGTGCCCCGCGGCCGGCCTCCCCCGCCCGGCGGACGAGGCCGTCGAGCTCGTAGTCCCGGACGATTTCGATGAATGGGCGGCCGAGGGCGCGGCTGGAGCTGGCCTCGAAGAGCGAAGCGGCGGCCCGGTTCATGAAGCGGACCGCGGAATCGGCGTCGAGGGCGACCATCGCGTCGGTGGAGGCGTCGAAGACCGCCTCGAGGCGGGCGTGCTCCTGGGCCACGGCATGGAAGGCGCCCTCGAGCCTGCTCGCCATAACGTTGAACTGTGAGGAGAGGCCGGCGGCTGGGCCACTGTGGACGGGCACGCGTTCTTCGAACTCGCCCTCCGAGAGGCGACCGGCGGCGTCGCCAAGCGTCTCGATCGCCCGATGCGTGGACCGCATCACCAAGTAGGCGGTCACGCCGCCGGCGACGGTGCCGATGCACGCTCCTAGCAACGCCGCGCTGCCGCCCGTACCAAAGAGGCGTTCGGAAAGGAGCCCGACAAGCGTACCCACGACGGCCGCGAGCGCCGCCCGCACTGCCAAGTTCCCGGTCACTTGGGGCTAGCCTTCGAAGAGGTAGCCGCTCCCGCGCACGGTCTTGAGGCGGACGGGTGCCGCCGGGTCGAGCTCGATCTTCTGACGAAGCCACCGCACATGGACATCCACCGTCCGTGGGCCCCCGTAGAAGTCGTATCCCCAGACTTCGTTGAGGATCTGTTCGCGAGAGAATACGCGACCTGGGCGCTCCGCGAAGAAGACGAGGAGGTCGAACTCTTTCGGCTTGAGTTTGACCACTGCGCCGCCGCGGCGGACTTCGCGCCGTTCGAGGTCGAGCTGGAGGTCGCCCGTGACGAGGACGGAGGGACCATCGGCCGTTGCCACCTTGGGAGTGGCCCGCCGGAGCAGCGCCCGGACGCGGGCCATGAGCTCCCGCATTCCGAATGGCTTGGTCAGGTAGTCGTCGGCGCCGATGTCGAGGCCGGCGACGCGGTCGCTCTCGCCGCCTAGCGCCGTGAGCATGATGATCGGTACCTGGGTGTCGCGGCGGAGCGAGCGGCAGACCTGCATGCCATCGACGCCGGGAAGCATGAGGTCGAGGAGGATGAGGTCGGGGTGGCGTTCGCGCGCAAGGCGGAGGGCATCGTCGCCCCGCGAAGCGGTGACGACCGTGAAGCCTTCGCGCTTGAGGTTGTGGGCGAGCGTGAACAGGAGGTTCTCTTCGTCTTCGACGACGAGCACGGTCGATGCGTTGGCGGTGGTTGTTGCCATCTCGCTCATAGTTGCGTCTTTGATATTAACGGCCCATGAACGGGCGTGGCGGTACCATTCGGACGAGTCCACAGGCGGTACCGGGAGGCCAGCGTGGCTGAGGGACAAGCAACCGCGCGACGGCGGCCGTTGGAGTACGCCGTCTTGGCCGGTGCGATCGTGGCCGCCGCGGCCGTCGTCGCCTTTTTTCTGCTGACGGGTGGCGACGAAGATGCCGGGACCGGGGCGTCGCCAGAGGCCACGGTGAACGCCCTCTATGCCGCCGCGGCTTCGGCCGACGTGCAAGCGCTCCGCGCGTTGCTCGTCCCGGAAGTGCAAGAGGACTTCTCGCGCGCCTCGGTGGCCTTTCCTAACACGCCGTTCGCCCCCCCGGAGGGGACGAACGTGACGTTTATCGGCCTTCAGGTGCGGTTGATCAGCGAGCAGGCGGGTTGGGCGAGCGTCGCCGTGACGGGTGAGTATCGGGCCGCGGGGTCCGACCTTTCGCGGCCGATCGAGGAGACGATCTACCTGCGGAAGGATTCGGGCTGGCGGATCGCCTCCCAATCGCTCTTTGTCCGGACGTTTCGGACGCCCGAGGCCGCGACGACCGCCCTGGCGGGTGTCAAGCTCGGCCCGCTCGTGCCGCAGCGCCCGAAGGTGGGCGAGCTGGCCCCGGATTTCGCTCTGGTCGATGCTCGCGATGGCAGCGCCGTGCGCAAGCTTTCGGACTACCGGGGCAAGGTCGTGATCGTGAACTGGTATGCGAGTTGGTGCGGCCCCTGCAAGGAAGAGATCCCGGACTTCGAAGCCGCCAGCCAGCAACTCAAGGGCGACCTCGTCGTGCTCGGGGTGAACTACCTGGAGAGCCGTCAGCGGGCCGTCAGCATTCTCGACACGTTCAAGGCGACCTACCCGGCCGTGCTCGACAGCGAGGGCGACGTCGCCGACCACTATCGCGTCGGCGGCGGGTTGCCGGCGACGTTCTTCGTCGACCGCGATGGCGTCCTCCAGGGCACGCAGCTCGGTCTGCTGACGACGGAGGCGCT
>JBJXFX010000152.1:0-12169 GCA_046152925.1 Dehalococcoidia bacterium | reverse complement strand
GCTTGGAGTTCGCTGGGCGATAACTCCTCGTCCTCCCATTCAACCTCGGGTTCAAGGAGTTGGAAAACCTGGTCGAGCTTGCCATCCGGAAGTCGATCGACCAATTCGTGAAGCGCGGCACGGCTCGTCATAGGGCCATTCTCGCTGATCCTGAACGAAACCCGCCACCTCCGTTACTGCGACACCCCGTTACTCCGACACGCCGACACTCGCCTCCAGCGCCTCCCTCACCCGCGCCGCCGCCTCCACGTTCGCCTCCGGGCTCCCTTGCACCGGCAAGAGGTTCACGTGCTTCGCCCCCGCCTCGACATACGGTGCGATGAACGCGGCTACCTCCTCCGCGCTCCCGAACGGTGTGTACCGCTCGAAACGGTCGAACGGCAGCCGGTAGGTGCTCTCCATGCCGCGGCTCACGAGCTTGTGGGCCCGGCTTCGGTCCTCGTCGACCGCCATCCAGAACTGCATCCCGAGCTCAATAGCCGCCGGGTCCCGCCCCGCGGCCACCGCCGCCTCCGCGATCACCTCCTGCAGCTGGCAGAAGCGGTCCAACGACTGCCAGATGCCCGTATACCCGTCTCCATAGCGCCCCGCCCGGCGCAGGGCCGCATCGCTGCGCCCGCCGATGTAGATCGGCACGTGGCCGAGTGGCTTCGGGTAGAGCGTCACGTCGTGGAGGTCGAAGTGCCTCCCTTGAAAGGTCACGTTGTCCTCGGTCCACAACCGACGGACGATTTGGAGCGCCTCGTTGCAGCGAGCCCCGCGGAAGCGGGGGTCGACGCCACAACTCGTGAACTCGTGCGGGTCTTCGCCGCCAATCCCAACGCCGAAGACGAAACGCCCGAAGCTCAACTGGTCCAGCGCCGCCACCTGCAGCGCGACCGGCACGGGATGCCGAAGCGGCAACAAGTAAACGCCCGTCTTCAGGGTGACCCGGTCGGTCGCCGCCGCAACGGCCGTCAGTGTTTGCAAGCCGTCAAAGCCGAAGCCGCAGAAGGTGACATGGTCGCCCGTGAGGACGCCGTCGAGGCCCACCTCTTCGGCAAGCTTGGCCGACGCGATCACTTGGGCCCCGGTGGTATTCGCGCGGACGTCCCAGCCGCGGATCATCACGGATACGTGGGGAGCTGCCATCGTCCACCTCGGTCGCTCGTTGCCGCGAGTCTACGCGCGGCCGCGAGGTAAAGGCGCTATAGTGGCGCGCCGAGACCAGTTTTTCCGAGCGGACCCATGGACGCGCCTCCTCCATGTCCCACCTCCGTGCTCGTGATCCGGCACGGCGAAGACATCCCACGCCGCCCCGGCCGGGACGAAGACAGCCCTCTCACGGACCTCGGCGAGGCGCAAGCGCACGCCGTTGCCTGCCGCCTCGCGCGCCGACCGGTCGCCGCGCTCTACACAGCGCCGTCCGTCCGGGCGCGCGCGACGGCCGAGGTCATAGGCCGCGCAATCTCCCGCGAACCGGTGGTGATCCCGAACCTCGGACACCAGCGGTATCGTCAGAGCCTGACCCGGTCCGAGCGGCTCGACAATGCCCTCCGCTGGTTGAGTTATCGCGTCGCGTTCGGCCTTGGCCCGCTCTCGATGGTCGAACCGTTTCGCATCCACGACCGGCGCCTCATCCGCGGCGTCGCGGGCCTTGCAGCGGCCCATCCGGGCAAGACAGTCGCAGTTGTGGGATACCGCCCCACGGCACTCGCCCTGCTTCGTGGTTCTGGGGAGCGCAGTGGGCCAATCCCGGACATGGGGTCGATCAGCGAGTTCCGCCTGGACGGCTGGGACATTGAGGCGGTCAGCTTCGGGGATACCGCCCACCTCGCTGGCCTCGTAGGGACGCCCAGGCCCTGAAGCACCGGCGCGGATTCGCCGCTCCCGCCGCCATCTGGGATAGTCCGGGCACCAACCGTTCACGCGAGGCTCATCATGCCCGAAGAAGCCCAGCCAGCCCCGAAACCCTTCCGTGGCGCGTTCGACAAAGCGTTCCTCACCGACGCGGCCGACGCCACCGAAGTCCACCTCATCCGCCATGGCGAACAAGAGCTTCCCACCTCGGGCCGCATCCCCGTCGGCGTCACGATTGACCCGCCGCTCTCAGCGCGCGGTCGCCGCCAGGCCGAACTCGTCGGCATGCGCTACTCCACCGCCAAGATCGACGCCGTCTACGCGAGCCCGCTGCAGCGCGCGCTCGACACCGGCAAGCAGGTCGCGCGTCACCATCGCCTCGAGCCAGTGATCATGCACGAGCTCCGCGAGGTCGAGATTTTTCGCGACGTCCCGCCGGAGAAGTCGGCCGTCGAAGTCTTCGGCGAGCCGCTCCTCCTTGGCATGCGCGAACGAATGCTCCGCGAACGCCGCTGGGACGTGTATCCCCTCTCGGAGTCGAGCCTTGACTTCCGCCGCCGCGCCGTGAACGCGGTCGAGGGGATCATCGCCACGAACCAAGGCAAGCGCGTCGTCATTGCCTGCCACGGCGGGATCATCAACGCCTACGTCGCCCACATCATCGGCTCGCCGTATGACATGTTCTTCCGCCCGGCCCATACCTCGGTCCACATCGTCGCCGCCGGCGATGGCATCCGCGCCCTTCACCGTCTGAACGACATCCAACACCTCGAGACGGCCGAGGGCAGTTTCGTCAGTCACTAACGTAGTACCGAGCGCCGAGTTCCGAGTTTCGAGTCCGCCTATCGGACGTGTTTCTGGATGAAGGCGCACATCTCGGCGACCGCCGTGGCCGCTGCTTCCGGCTCTTCGCTTTCGGCGACGAACCGCAGGCCGTCTTCGGGGTACCGCGCGCCATACCGGATGCGCACGGGCCCGTTCAGGATCCAGATGTGCTCGACGTCCACGTACTCGGTGATCGTGACCGCGACTCCCCGCAGCGCGCGCGTTCGCGGCGAGCCGGACGCTGTCGTCGTGGCACACGTCGCGCCCGGCAGCCTGAATCAGCAACGGCGGCAGCCCCCGCAGGTCGCGATAGACCGGCGAATGGCGTGGGTCGTACGGGTCGACGCCGCCCGTCGAGAGCAGCGTCCGCGAGAGGTATTCGACCAATTCGCGACGGATGTCGAAGCCGTTGCGCACCGGGTCATCGAGCGAGGGCGTGTTCAGGGCGATGTCCGCCCAGAGCGAGTTCGCGATCCCGCAGGCGGGCATCGGGATGCCGCGGTCGCGGCAGTCAGCCATCAGCGAGACCGTCAGCGCGCCGCCCGCCGAATCCCCGGCGACGGCTACCCTGCCCGGTGCGACGCCACCCGGCCCAATCAGGTGCCTGTAGATCGCGAGGACGTCCTCGTGGGCCGCGGGAAACGGAAAGCGCGGCGCAAGGCGATAGTCGGGTGCGACCACGCGGCAGCCGAGGCCGATCGCGAGCCGCGCCGTCGCGCGACGGGCCCACTTCGCGCAGCCGCTCGAATAGCCGCCGCCATGGAGATACATGACGACCAGCGACGGGTCGGCCGCCCCGCCTTCGGCCTCGGTCCACTCCACGGGCACGCCAGCGAACTCATCGCGCCTGAACGTTACGCTCGCGGGCTCGGCAATGATGACGGCGAAGGCGCGTTCTTGGGCGGCGATTTGGGCGGCGAGCTGTTGGTCCATGTCGGCGGCTCCGCGGGGTGAGTGCGACGGAGTATGGCTTACGCGGAGGAAAGAGGAACGAGGAAAGAAGAGTCTCCGGACAGACGAAGACGGGGCGGCTTGCGCCGCCCCGTCTAACGGGAGTGTGCCGTTCCGGTTGGGCGAAGCTACTTGGGCTGGCCCATGAACGCCTGGAGGTGCTGGTGCATCCCGGCCGGGACATCCGGCAGGCCGACGGTGAACGTGCCCTCCGAAACCGGCGGGTCGACGTCGAACACCTTGTTGAACTTGTGGACCGAATCCCAGGTGCCGATCGCGACCACGAGCTCGACAATTTGGTCTTCGTCGAAGTGCTCGCGGAGCCGCTCAAACATCGCATCGTCGACGTTATCGGCGTGGTGGAGGACGAAGTCCTCCGCGAGGTCCAGCGCGACCTTCGTGCGCTCGGGAAGGTCCGAGTTCCGGTGGTCGAGCATCTTGAGGATCATCTCCTCGTCCATCCCATTCTGCTGCGCCGCAGCAGAGCGAGCAGGCACTCAGTAGCGGCAACCGTTGAGGTTGGAAGACTTGAGGCGGACGAGGTCCTTGAGCACGGGGTCGAGCAGGCTGTGTGACCAGATGATCCCGTAGTTGAACATGAAGGCTTTGAACATGTCCGGCCGGTGCAGATAGACACCGCCGAACCCCTTCGCGCCGCCAACTTCGCTGACTCGTGGCATGCTCAGCGCTCCTTTCTGGCGTAATGGCCGTCAGCATACGCCTTTTGGCCGCCCGGCCAAATCCTCACTTCATCCCAAAGTCCGAGTATTGCCCCGACCCGCTGGCGGAGGGAGCCGGCGCCACCCTCGCCTAAAGTCGTCTCCATCACGGAGAGGATCCCCAAACGCCATGCTCAACGCACTCATCGCCAAGAAACGCTGCCCCCGCTGCCAAAGCCACCTGTTCGTCTCCCGCGACCCGCTCGATGAGCCCGGCACCATCTATTGCATGGCCGGCCACACGTTCGTCCCCAAGAACCGGCCCGCGAACCGCGCCGGCACCGGCGTCCCCCACCCCGAGCCCGCGGCGGCCGCCTAACGCCACGCGCATCCCTGGCACAGCCGCTATCCTGACGGCATGACGGATGTCCATCCAATCCTGGCGGCCGCACGCGACCTGGCCCCGCTGATCCGCGCGCAGGCGGATGCGGGCGAGGCCCTCCGCCGGCTCCCGGACCCCGTCGTCGCGGCCCTGCGCGAATCCGGCGCCTTCCGGATGGCGGTCCCGCGCTGCTACAGCGGCCCCGAAGTCGACCCCCTCACGGTCGTCGATGTCCTCGAAGAGCTCGCCGCCGCCGATGGCGCCGCTGGCTGGTGCGCCGGCATCTCGACCACAACCTCGACCCTCTCCGTCTACCTCGACCCGCAGTGGGCGGAGCAGATTTTCAGCGACCCGGCGCTCGCCTTCGGCGGCGCCTTCGCACCCACCGCCAAAGCGACGACTATCGACGGCGGCTGGGAAGTGACCGGTCGCTGGATGTGGGGCAGCGGCACCCACCATTGCGCCTGGATCAACGGCGGGGCGATGACGGACACGGGCGAGATGCGCCTGATGTTCTACCCCGCCAGCGATGTCACCCTGCTCGATAACTGGCACGCCGTCGGGCTCAAGGGCACGGGCTCGGGCGACTACACCGTCGAGCGCGCCTTTGTCCCCGCCGGCCGCGAAATCTTCGTCGGCAAGGTCCACAGCCGCGTCGATACCCCGCTTGGCCGCTTCCCGAACTTCAACTTCCTCGCGATCGGCGTCGCCTCAGTCACACTGGGGATTGCGCGCCGCGCCATCGAGGAAATCACGGCCCTCGCCAGCAAGCGGCCCGCCAACGCTGCCCGTCCACTCGCCGAGCACATCCCGGCGCAACTCGCCGTCGGCGAAGCGGAAGCACGGCTCAGCGCGGCCCGGGCCTTCCTCAGGCAAGAAGTCGGCGTCGCCTGGCAGATGGTCTGGGATGGCGCGCGCGTGCCAACAGCCCAGCGCGCGCGCATCCGCCTCGCCTGCGCCCACGCCGCGATGGAGGCGACGCGCGCCGTCGACCTCGCCTACAACACCGGTGGCGGGACGTCGGTCTTTGAATCGAACCAGCTCCAACGCTGTTTTCGCGATGTCCACACCGCGACCCAGCATGCGATGATCTCCGACCGCAACATCATCACCTACGGCCGCGTCCACTTCGGGCTCGAAGCCGACAACCCGATGCTCTAATGACCGCAACAACCATCCCCGTGAACCCCGAGGTTGCCCTGTACACGGCGCTCGACACGTTCGTTGCCCCCCTCGTCCGTGCCGGACTCTTCTCGCCTGGCCCGATGGGGCCCGGATTCGTGGTCGTCGAAACGGTCGGCCGGCGGACAGGCCAGCCGCGGCCGGTGACACTCCTCGGCTTCGCCATCGGCGATGTCGTGCTCGTCTCCACCATCCGCGGCGGACAGGCCCAGTGGGTGAAGAATCTGGCCAAGCAGCGCGAGGTGCGTTGGTGGCGCTGGGGCCAGGAAGTCCGCGGTCACGCCACCGTCGTCGCCCCTGGCACCGTCGGCCGCGTCCCCCACGAAGCCCACGCCTGGGTCGACGACCTCGTCGCGGTGCTCGAGCCCTGGGTGCTCACCGGCTGGCGGTTCGCCGTCCTCACGCCCGGTGCGGTGAGGACGTAGCCCGCGATGCTGGGACTCATCGACCCCACCGCCGCGCTCGCCCACCTGCGCGCTGCCGACCCCGTGATGGCGCAGGTTATCGACCGCGTCGGGCCCTTCGAGCTTCGCGACGACACTACCCAAGACCCATTTCACGCCCTTTCGCGCTCGATCGTCTTCCAACAGCTCAGCGGCAAGGCGGCCGGCACGATCTTCAGCCGGTTTGTCGCCATCGCGCTCGGAGGCGACCCCGTCGCCGTCCGAAACCGCACCAGCCCAGAGTGGGCGCCGGGCGAATTTCCCTCCCCGGCCCAAGTCCTCGCCCTGCCCGAGGAATCGCTGCGCGCCGCCGGGCTCTCGCGGCAAAAGGCGGCTTCGGTGCGAAGCCTCGCGGAGCACTTCGTCAGCGGCGCACTCGACGCCCGCGCCCTCCACGCGTTGCCCGACGAGGAGGTCATCGCGCGGCTGACCCAAGTCCGCGGCATCGGCCGGTGGACCGCCGAGATGTTCTTGCTCTTCCACCTGCGCCGCGCCGACGTCCTCCCCGTCAACGACGTGGGCATCAACCGGGCGATCCTGCGGCAGTACGGCGTGGCTGCGCTGCCAAAACCAGCCGAAGTCCTCGCGATCGGCGAGCCGTGGCGGCCGCACGCCAGCGTCGCCTGTTGGTACCTCTGGCGCAGCGAGGACACGGCGACGATCGGCGACTGACGGCCACGGCCTTACTCCCGGACTGGCCGCAACGCCCACGCCTCCCAGGTCGTCCAGGCGAGTTTGTTCGAGCCATCCGAGCGCCGCAGCCCCGCGTCGCGGAACGGGACGAGCGAGCCGCTGCGCGCATACACCGGGTCGAACGGCGTCGACCAGACAAACAGCGAAAAGCCCTGCCGTTCGGCCTCCTCCAACGCGCGGGCGAGGTAGGTGTCCTGCTCGTCTTCGTTCCCTGCGCTCGATTCGCCCTCAACGGGCGAGCTCGAGGCGGCCGTCCCCGCGATCAACACCTCGCCCGGGAACTGCGCCTTCAGCTCCTGCCAAAACCCTGGCCGGAGCTCCGTCGCGGAGCGCAGCCCCGCGAGGTACGGGTACGTCGTCACCGCGAGCGCGTCCATCTGGCCATCGAAGAAGCCGAGGACCTCCCAGTGCGGCGGGTGGGGGTCACCGAGCTTTCCTTCCAGGTCGTCGAGCTGGAACGTCGGGAAGACCTTCGTCTTGGGGCTGGCCGCCTTCACCACGCCGTACGCCTCGGTGTAAAGGCTGACGAACGCCTCGAACTGGGTCCGGTCGCGCTCGTAGAGCATGTTCACCTCGACGCCGAGCGCGAGATACTCCGGCTCATACGCCTTCGCGACGTAGGTCGCGTAGCGTACAAAGGCTGCGCGCAGTGCTGGGTCCCGGAAGCCCGCGAACGCATCGACCCCAGGAGGCGGCTCGGCGATCCGCGTCCGGCTGACCGCCGGGTCCGTCGGGTCGATGGCGAAGAACAGCGATAGCGGCGCGTACTGCTTCAAGAGGGCGCGCTCGAGCTCGGTTGTCGCCTTCGTCGCCTCGGAAACCTCCGCCCCCGGCAGGAAGTCCGCCCAGGGTGGCGCCCGTTGGACGACGACGACCTCGCCGTATTGCGCAGCGGTCGCGAACGCAGCCAAGTAGGAGGGTTGGGTGCGCTCGGCCGGCAGCGCCGCGAGCCCCAGCCGCATCGCTCGCGGCTCGCCGGTGCGCTCGGCGCGTTCGACCGCCGGACCGGGCGCTTTGGTCTCCCCAGTACAGGCTCCGAAAAGGGCCGCAAAACACACCAGCAGGAGCGCTACAATGGCCCAGGGCGGGAGAAACGGGTGCCATCGCGTGGCGATGTCCCGGGTCTTTGCTGCTGCTATTGCGTTCGGGCTGCTGGCCGGCCTGGTCGTAGCTGTGGGCCGCCTGCTCACGGCGGACGACGGCCCGCGCGTCTCCGCCTCGAACCCCTCGCCGACCGCCAGCGTGGACCTCGAATCCGCCCGCGCAGTGGCCGAGCGATTTGCCAAGGCCTGGTCCGGCGAGGACTTGCCTGGCATGTTCTTACTCCTCACCGGCGACGCCCAATCCACCGCGCCATACCGCTCCTTCGCATCCGACTACGAGACGTTCGCAACGGAGTGGACGCTCTCCGGGCTGAGCGCCTCGGTCCAAAGCGTCTCGGGCACCGCCGCAACGGTCGCGGTCCGCCTCTCGACAGCCTATTTCGGGCAGTTTGAATACACCATCCGCCTGAACCTGGCCCAAACCAACGCGCGCTGGGGCATCGTCTGGGACCGTACCGCGATCCATCCCGAGATGAACGGTGGCCGCTTCTTCCGGAGCGCGATCCAGCGCCCCAGCCGGGCCGCGATCCTCGACCGCGACGGCCTGGAGCTCGCCGTCACGCGCGACGTCCGGATGCTCGGCCTCAACCGTGCCGTGATCAACGACCGGGCCGCGCTCTCCGCCGCGCTCGTAGCATTCGGCTTCACGGCCGCGGAAGTCGACGCCGCGTTCGCAAGCCCGGCGGGTGCGACCCAGCGCGTCCCCGTCGGACCCATCCCCGAGGCAAAAGCCCAAGCCGCTTCGGCCCTCCCCGGCCAGTTCCCGGGCGTGATTGTCTACTTCGAAAGCCAGCGCGTTCACCCTCTGGGCGCCGCCGCCGCACACGTCGTCGGCTATACCCGCGAGCTCACGGCCGAGGAGCTACGCAAGCGGCCGGGCGAAGGCCTGCGGGCTGGCGACCGCGCCGGGGCCACCGGCATCGAGGCGGCGATGAACCCCCAGCTCGGCGGCCAAGTCGGCTACGAGCTCCGGTTGGTCGAACCCGACGGGATCACCACCGTCCGCACCCTCAAGCAACGCGAGTTCATCCCCGGCGCGCCTGTAACGACGACCCTCGACGCTGCCGTCCTCCGGAAGTCGCACGAACGCCTCGCAGGGAGGGCCGGAGCGATCGTCGTCCTCGACCCTCGGACGAACGCCCTCCTCGCGCTGAACTCCTCACCGTCGTTCGAGCCGGACGCGTTCGAACGCAACGACGCCGAGAAGCTCGCCGTGATTACATCGGCGACCGGCGGGCCGCTGACCAACCGCGCAACCCACGGCCTCTACTCCGCGGGGTCGACCTTCAAGCTGTTCACCGCCGCCGCCGGGTTCCTCTATGGCGGATTCAAGCCCTCGGACGAGTTCTGGTGCGGTGCGCTCTGGGACGGCGTCGACCCGCCACGCCGCAACTGGGAAGGCACCCAGGGCGCGCTCACAATCGCCGAGGGGCTCATGCGCTCCTGCAACCCAGTCTTCTACGAAATCGGCCTCCAGCTCTACAACACAACGGAGAATGCGCTTTCCAAGACCGCGCGCCTCTTCGGCTTCGGCGCTCCGACCGGCATTTCGGCCCTCGCCGAAGAAGACGGGCTCGTGCCCGACGCCGCTTGGAAGGAGCAGCGCCATAAGGAGATCTGGTACCCCGGGGACGATGTCAACCTGGCCATCGGCCAGGGCGCCTTGCTGATCACGCCAGTCCAGCTGGCGAACGCGTACAGCGCCTTCTTGGCGAACGAACTCCGGACACTCGTTACCCTCAAGGGCGAAATCGCCGCCTCACGTGGGGCGATCCCTCTGACGGCCGAGCAACAGGCACACCTCCGCCTCGGCCTCCGGTTGGTCACGACGACGGCGGGCACCGCGCGCGCCGCCTTCGCCGACCTCGGCTACACCGACTTCGCCGGCAAGTCCGGCACGGCCGAAGACATCGGACAGCAGCAGCACGTCCTCTTCGTCGCGCTTTCCCCGGCAGCAACGCCGCGCGCCCTCGCTGCGGTCGTCCTCGATGAAGGCCAATCCGGCTCGATCGAGGCGGGGCCGATCGCACGGGACGTCGTCCTCGCCGCGCTCGCGGCCGAGTGAGGTTCGCCGGTTTCCGCACAGGTGGGTACACATTTGAACAGCTGGCCGCGGTGCGCGAAGATCCACCGCCATGAAGCTCCTCCGCCTCGGCAGCAGCCAGGATGCTCCCGGCCGAGTCCCCGGCCAGTTCTCGCTCAACAACCTGATCCAGGAGGGCCTCTCTCGCGAGCTGGGCGAACCGATCGAGGTCATCACCAAGCCCGCTTGGCCCAACGCTCGCATGCCCGAGATGGTCCGCCGCTGGATGGACGAGTACGAGCCGGATATGGTCGCGATGCGCACTGTTGGGTACTGGTTCATGTATGAGTCTGTGCCGATCAAGCTGCGGCGTCGCTTCGGCCGCGTGGGCAAGAAGATCGGCGACGCTGGCCACAACGCGAGCGATGTCCCGTGGCTCGCCTTCAACCCCGGGTTCCGGCTCGGGCGGAGGATCGCCACCCGGCTCATCGGCGGCGAGACGAACTTCACGCCCGACGAAGTCGTGAACACGCTCCAAGCCTGCATCAAAGAGGTCGTCCGGCACGAAGGGACGATCCTTTACGTCAACGGCCCCGGCGGCCGCTCCCGCCACGGCGACTACAGCAAACAGGGAATCGCTCGCATGGAGGCCCGCCGGCAGTACGTCACCCGCCGGATGGCCGAGGTCTGCGCCCAGCACCGGGTCACCTTCATCCCGCACGAAGTCCCGATGTACGAACTCGGGACGGTCCCCCCGCGCGGGAAGGACGCCCTCCACTACGACGTCGAGGGCAACCTCGTCGAAGCCGCGCGCAACATCGCCGAACTGGCCGCTGAGATCCGCCGCGTGCGGGGCGAGACCTCCAAGTGAAGCTCCTCCGGCTCGGATCGAGCCAGGACGCGCCCGGCCGCGTCCCTCCCGAATACTCGCTTGAGCACCTGATCCGGGAAGGCCTCTCCCGCGAGCTGGGCGAGCCCGTCGAAGTGCTCACCAAGCCGATTTGGCCGACGGCACGGCTCCCAGAGCTTGTCCGCGGCTGGATGACAGATTTTCAGCCCGATTTCGTCCGCATGGGCGTCGTCGGCTACTGGTTTATGTACGAATCCGTGCCGCTCAAGCTCCAGCGCCGGTTCGGACGGCCCGGCCAGGCCGTTGGCGATGCCGGGAAGCGCGCCACGGAGGTCCCCTGGATCGCCCACAACGCTGCCTTCCGCTTCGGCAGGCGCGTCGCCCAGCGCACCATCGGCGGGGCGACGCCGTTTAGCGCCGAACAGGTCGTCGCCTGCGTCACGGCCACGCTCAGCGAAGTCGTCCGGCACGAGGGTGTCATGGTGCAGCTGCGCGGCCCGGACGGACGCGCCCGGATCGGCGACTACAGCAAGTCCGCGATCGACCGGATGGAGCTGCGCCGGAAAGACGTCACCGGCCAGCTCGCGGCCCTGTGTGCCCGCCATCACGTGACCTTCGTCGGCTATGACGAGCCCCGCTGGCGCGCGGGGACGGCCCCGCCACGCTCCGGCGACGGGATCCACGCCGGGATCGAGGGCAACGTCGCCGAGGCAGCCGAAGTCATCCGGGAAATCGCCAGCCAGGTCCAGCGCGAACGCCCGGAGCACGCCTCCGCGCGGGTGTAACCTGGAGCGATGGACCTCATTGGCCACGAGGCAATCGTGCGCGAACTCCGCAGCCTCGCCGAAGCCGGCGACCCGCCCCACGCGATCCTGCTCGCGGGACCAGAGGGGACGGGCCGTCGCGCCCTCGCCCAACACCTCGCCCAGCTGCTCAATTGCGAACGCGCACCAGGCGCCCCGCAAGGCGGCTTGGGCTTCGACCTCGGCCCCACGGAGGGCGCCTGGCCCTGCGAGACCTGCCGGAGCTGCCGTCTGATCGCCGAGGGGACCCACCCGGACTTCATCACGGTCAGCCCTGGCGACGCCCTCTGCCGGCCGCGCGCCAACGAAAGCTCCCACGACAAGCACCCGCTCTCCCGCGACATCCGCATTTGCCAAGTCCGCGGGATCATCGATACCGTCGCCCGCTTCCCCTTCGAAAGCCGCTACCGTGTCCT
>JBJXFX010000048.1:0-46232 GCA_046152925.1 Dehalococcoidia bacterium | reverse complement strand
CCGGGTCGCCGTCGCGTCCTTCCTCGAAGACTTCAACCGTGCGCGAGGCAGGGTCGAACAGCCAGCACACGGCAACGCCGTATCGCCGGTAGTAGCGGCACTTCTCCCGTTGGGCAGTCATCGTCTCGTCCGGCGAGCGGACCTCGACGGCGAGCGTGGGCGGCATCATCTCGCCGGCGTCGAGGAAGGGCCTTCCCGGCGCCCAGTACGCATAGTCGGGCAAGCGATACTCGCGGCCCCGCTCGGTCTCGAACCGTACGCGCGGCTCCGGCCCAGCATGCGAGCCTCGCTGCGCCTGGCGGTAGGCCCGTGCCATTGCGGCGACGGCGTCGACGATCTCCACGTGGTCGGTATTCGGCATTGCCTTCTGCCGCACCTCGCCGAAAACGAACTCCAGATAAGGCTTCGTCTCGGGCAGCGCCAGATACTCCGCCTCTGTGACCTTGCGTTGGGTCGTCAGCACCATCCTGCCAGCCTACACCTGTCCGCTCGCCGTTGCCGCGGCCGCGGCCTCGCGCGCCTTCCTCTGCGCCTCGAGACCGGCCGTAAGCTCCGGCGGGACGTCCTTGCCGAGGTCCTTGAAGGCACGCACGTAGGCTTTGCCAACGCCGCCGAAGACGTCGTTCATCTTGCCCTCGATCCAGTCGCGGTTCTCGATAATCGGCGCCATTTGGCCCTGGAAGCGGGGCGCGACGTAGCGCTGGAAGAGCTCGTAGCTGTGGATCGTCTTCTGCGTGCCCGCCCATTCATGGTTGAAGAAAAGCACGCCGCCGATCCCGCCGCTGCGCTCTTGCAGCCGCTCGATGGCGGCGACCGCGTCGTCGGGCGTGCCGGCGATGATGCCACCGTTTTCAACCGCCTCTTCAATGCTGCGGGCCGGCTGGGCGAAGAGGTTCTGAGTCGGCGCTTCCGGGTCGCTCCGGTCGCCCCAATAGGCGCGCTTCAGGTACGTCTCGCGCAGGTCGTCCAACGCCTCGCGCTTGGAGTCCGCCAGATGCATCTGCTGGACGACGCGCCAGTCCTGGCGGCTCACCTTCTTCCCATGCTCGGCCGCCGCCTCTTCGACCCACCCCCAGGTCCGCTCGAACGCAGCGTTGTTCGCGCCAGCAACCGAGAGGAGCCCAATGCCATGCTTGCCTGCCGCAATTGGCCCGGTGGGGGTGAACGTGGCTGCGGCGTAGACGGGCAGGTGCGGGTCGCTCAAGCTCGCCATCTGGAGGCGCGCCTCGCGCAGCGTGAACCAATCGGTCTCCATCGAGACCGGCGCTTCAGCTTCCAGCAACTTCATGATGGCGTCGAGCGACTCGGCCATCTTCCGGCGCTGATCCTCGGGCTGGATGCCCATCATGTACGCGTCCGAGGTGAGCGCACCCGGCCCCACCCCGAGGATCGCCCGGCCTTCGGTCATATGGTCGAGTTGGAGCATCCGGTCGGCGACCATCAGCGGGTGGTGATACGGAAGGCTGAGCACGCCCGTGCCGATCTTGATCCGGCGGGTCACTTGCGCCGCCGCCGCGATGACCAGGCAGGGGTCGGCGATGAGTTCCCGGGCAAAGCTGTGATGCTCGCCCACCCAGGCTTCGTCGTAGCCCAGGCGGTCGGCCTCGACGATCAGCTCGAGGTCGCGCTTCATGCAAAGCGTCGGGTTCTCGCCCACCCGATGCCAAGGAGCAATGAAGATACCAAAGGACATGCGGCGCGGCCGTGCTGACATGGGGAGCCCTCGTTCGGTTGTTCGCCTAATCCTAAAGGATCCCATTGCGATGTGACTCGAACGGGAAGATGGCGGCCGGTCGGCCGTTGCGCGTCGGATCCGGGTGGCGCACCCTCGGTGGTAATGGAGTCACCGTTTGTCGTCATCGGCGGAAACGCGGGCGTTTCGGCGCTCGTGGAGGAATTCTACCGGCGGATTGAGGCCGACACGGCCATCCGGCCGGTGTATCCTGACGACCTCGAACCCGGGAAGGAAAAGCTGAAGCTCTTTCTCGGCCAATGGCTCGGCGGGCCCGCTGCCTACTCCGAGCGGTACGGCCATCCGCGACTTCGACGACGCCACTTCCCCTTCATCATCGAGCCGCTCCACGCGGGCCTTTGGCTCAAACACATGCGGGCCGCCGTGCAGGAACAAGGGATCCCGGACGAGGTCGAGCGCATCATGTTCGAACGCCTGAGTCCGCTCGCACACCACATGGTCAACGCTGGCGAAGATCTGCCGCGAGGCCCAATCACCGAAACCTGGATGGACTAGGAGCGCCGCACCCGAATCCAATCACTCACCAGAACAGCGCCGACGCGGGCAAGCAACAACGCTGCAAGCGCGAACGTGAGCACCGCGCGGATGAAGCCCGGGGCGTGGCTTACCATCGGTGTAACCTACCATGCGCGTAAAGGACGTTCGACCCCGAAGCCGTACGCATGCATCCAAACAGCCCACACGCGCGTATCCAAGTGGCCCTCTGACTCTGCGGACCGGAGCCTGTAGCCTAGACCGATGCGCGTCACCTTGGTCGAACCGTCTGGGCTTTATGCCTACCACTCTTCGAACCGGTACGCCTTCAACGTCGCCCAAGCGGGCGAGGCTTCCGGGCGGTTTGTGGCGACCCGCCTCCCCGCGCCGCTCTTGCCAGCGGGACGATTTGCCCGGCGTCCCTGGCGGCGCGACGCGACCTGGACGCCTGGAAACGGCGCGCCAGACGTCGTCCACTTTGCCATGGCGGGCGTCGCGCATCATGCCGCGCGCTTCGATGCGCCGTCCGTCGCCACCCACCACGACCTCCTGCGCGTCGTCCAGCTGCCACAACGGCTCCCGAGCCCACTGACGAACGCCCGCTGGCGCGAGGTTGGCCAACTTGCCAAGTGGCTCGACCGTGGGCGGGCCGGGCGGGCGATCGCCAACCTGCTTGCGGCCGACCACATCATCGCCGTCTCGCAGACGATGGCGGACGAGCTCTGCCAGCGCTATCCCGCGGCCCGCGGCCGCGTCAGCGTCGTCCCGAACGTGGTTGGCGCCCACATCCAGCCCTACTCAGACGCGGAGGCGTGGCTCCAGCAGCGCGGCATCCACCTTCCGGACGGCCCCAAGGTCCTGATGGTAGGCACGAGCAACGACTACAAGAACATCCCGCTCGCCCTCCGCGCGATGGCGCTGCCAGAGCTTCGCCGCGCGACGCTCGTCCGGGTCGGCCGGGCACTACGGCCGGAGCAGGCGGCCTTGGCCCGAACGCTCGGCGGAGCAATCGTCCATCTCGGCAGCCTCGACGACGAGTCCTTGGCTCGCGTCTACTGCGCCTGCGATGTCCTCATCCAGCCCAGCCTTTGGGAAGGGTTCGGCATCCCGGTGATCGAGGCGTTCGCCGCCGGGACACCAGTCGTCTCCAGCGACGGGGGCGCCCTTCCCGAGGTCGCCGGCGATGCCGGCCTGGTCGTCTCCGGGACCGCGACTGCCGCACCAGCTCCTGGCCGGCTCGCGGCCTTCGCCGCCTCGGTCGCCCTTCTCCTGCGAGACAGCGCGCTCCGGGGGAACCTGCGAGAACGCGGTCTTGCGCGCGCCGAACGCTTCCGGCCGGCCGCCGTCGGACCGCTGCTCGCCGACGCCTACGAACGCGCCGTTGCCGCCCGCCGCGCACGGTTCGGTCCGCAATGAGACGGCTGCACGTCCTCGTGATTGGCGGGGACGGCGACGCTCGGTGGGAGTCGTTCCGGCGGACCGGCGAGAGCGTCGTCTCGGCTGCCAAGGAGTCCGGAGAGTTCGAGGCCGTGTACGCGCCTCTGCGCCTCCGGTTCCCGCCCGGCGTCGCATCGTTCTTTCGCGATGGGATACCAACCACGATCCCGGCGGCGCTGCTTGAGTGGGCCGACGTCGTCCACGCAGTCGGACCCCCCTTCGCAATGACCGCCGTCGCCAGCCGACTGCCATCCGTTGTCACGCACCATGATCTGACGCCCCTAACCATCGAGGCCGTGGCGTTCCCACAACCCGGCGATTTCTGGCACGCCCGGTCTCGCGCGCCCTACTTTCGCTATCGTTACCGGATTCGCTTCCGCCAGCAGGTCAAAACGATGTCGAACCGCGCGACGCGTGTCGCCTGCGTGTCCACGGATGCGCGCGACGAACTCGTCGCCAGATATCCCGGCGTTGCGCCCCGGACGGTCGTAGTACCCAACATCGTCGACAGAGCCGTCACCCCTCCCGCCGACCCCGAAGCATTCCTCGCACGCCGAGGAACCCAGCTGCCGGCCGGACCGCGAGTCATCGCACTCGGTAGGAACGGCTACCGCAAGCACCTCGACCTCCTGATCGAAGCCCTCGGCCTCGGCGTCCTCCGGGGGACCACACTCGTGCGCCTGGGTGAGAGCCTCCAGCCGTCGCAGCTGGCCCGCGCGGCGAGCCTCGGCGTCCCCGTCGTCGAACTCGGGGTCGTCGATGAACAGGTGAAAGCCGCCGCGCTCGCCGCCTGCGACGTCCTCGCCCAACCGAGCATGCACGAAGGATTCGGCATCCCGGTGATTGAGGCGATGAGCGTCGGCACGCCCGTCGTCACCACCGACGGTGGCGCCCTCCCCGAAGTGGTCGGGAACGCGGGGCTCGTCGTCCCAGGCTGCGCCCGGCCCGGGGTGGATCCCCGGCCCTTCGCAGACGCACTCCTGCGCGTGATCAGCGACCCAGCGCTGGCCCAGACGTTGCGCGAGGCCGGGCTCAGGCGCGCCGCGGACTTCCGGCCGGCCGCGGTCGCCCCACGTTGGCGAGAAGCCTACGAAAACGCGGTGCGCCGCGGCCCGGACGCTAACGACCACCGTCGACGAAGGCGATCGCGACGGCCTCACCCCTCGCTGTGAGTCGGTAGCCGACCTCGAGACTCTCGGTCAGCCCGAGCCCCTTGAGCTTGCGGACGTCCGCCTTGAACGCGAGGCGCTCGCGGCCCAACTCGGCGCTCAGGTCGGCGGCCCGACGGCCGGGCGCTGCTCGGATCGCCGACAGCGCGGCCGCTGTCCACGGCCCGTGAGCCGAACGCGCATCGAGCCGCGCGAGTGCCGCGAGCGTCTCTCCAACACCAAGACTCGGCTTTGGTAGCGCGGGGGCCGGGCGAAAAACGACCTCGAAGAGCGTCTGTCCTGCTTCGATCACGCCGATCGCGTCGAGCAGGTCCGTCACGCTGGCGAACCCGGCCGCCTTCGCGAGGCCCTCGGTCAGCTCGCCGGGCTCACAGGCTCGCACCGACTCGACGAGCAACGGGCCGGCCGCCGTCCGGTACACCACTCCCGCGCGGACCCGTGCAAAACGCCACACCCGGTACGTGCGGTCCACCTCGCTTGCTCGAATCGCCGCCCAAAACTGCTGTTTGATTTGAAAAGCAAGCTCACCGCGCTGATCATGGCGACAGCCGCCGCGTCTCGCAACCGGATCCGGTCGCTAGGGAGCGGCCGCAAACAGTGGCCGCGTAGCTTCTTCCATGGCCTCGAACCACGGGCCAGGATAGACGCCGATCGCGACCACACCGGCGACGAGCACGAACGCCGTCACGGCCAGTACCGGCTCGACCTTGAACCGCTTCGCGCCCTCGGGCGGGTCGAACATGTACATCTGTCGCATGACCATGAGGTAGTAGTACAGACTCACGAAACTGTTCGCCACCGCCAGGCCGACGACCCACATCAGGCTGCCAGTCGTAGACGCCTGGAACATGAACAGCTTCGTCGCGAAACCCGCGAAAAACGGCAACCCGGCGAACGAAAAGAGCGACGCCGTGATCACAAGCGCGAGGAATGGCTGCGTCTCCGCGAGCCCCCGCAGCCCTTCGATGCGGTCGTCACCGGTCCGGTTGTAGTACGCGGTGAGCGCCGTGAATAAGGCGAGCGTCGAAATGACGTAACCAGTGATGTGCAGCAAGAGCGCAGTCGAAGCGTCGCGGCCCACCTCCGCATCGCCATACCCGATCGCGGCGATCACGACGAGCATGTAACCGACTTGGCCGATCGAGCTATACGCCACCAGCCGGCGCAAGTTGGTCTGCTGAATGGCCAACAGGTTGCCGGCGACCATCGTAATGGCCGCGAGCGCCGTGATCGCCCAGCGCCACTCGGCCGCATCGACGTGGATGGCGGCGGTGAACAGCCGCAAGATCAGCGCAAAGCCAGCGGCCTTCGAAAGCGTCGAAAGCAAGGCTGTAATCGGCAACGGTGCGCCCTCATAGGCATCGGGCGACCACATGTGGAAGGGGACCGCCGCGACCTTGAAGCCGACCCCTGCGATGATCATCATGAAGCCAACCACCACTGCCGGATCCGTCCCACTCGTGCGGGAACCGAGCGCCTCCGCAATGTCGTCATAGTTCGTGGACTGCGTCACGCCATAGATCAGCGAGATCCCGTAAAGCATCATTGCGCTCGAGAAAGCGCCAAGGAGGATGTACTTGAGGCTCGCCTCGTTGCTCTTCGGGTCGCGCTTGAGATAGCCGACCAGGACGTAGAGGCAGAATGACAGGAGTTCGAGGGCAATGTACGCAGTGATCAGTTCTCGAGCCGCTGCCATGTAGACTGCGCCAGCGCCAGCAAGGAGCATGAGCCCATAGTACTCAGAGTGCGTCGCTGCCTTATCCTTCAGGTAAGTCGCGGAGAGAAGCGCGGTGACACCGATGCAGCCCGCTGCGAGGAATCGGAAGTAGTGGGTGAATTCGTCCGATTGGATCACGTTCTGAAAGAGGACTGGATCCTTGTCCAGGTAGAACGCTGTCGCAACAGCCCACGCGACCGCGCCGAGCGCCGTCAGATAGGCGAGGCCCGTCTTCGACGCCTTTGGCCAGATGAGCTCAATCGCGACGATCAAAACCGCGAAACCAGCGGCCACGAACTCCGGGATAAAGATGGTGTAGTCGCGTTCCAGTTCCACGTTAGCTCACCATCCCCGGCAACAGCGTCACGCTCGCGCCGACCCGGTCCGTGAACGGCTCCCACCACACGCCCATCACGACGATGGCGATGATCAACGTGGTTCCGGCCATCATTTCCAGCGGACGTAAGTCTCTGAGGCCTCTCCATTGCGGGTTGAGCGGTCCGAAAAACACGACGCTGAACATGCGGAGCATGTAGGCCGCCGCCAGCGCTGCCGCGAAGATCGCCAGCCCGCCGAAGTAGGGATAGCGCTCGAACGTGCCCACAAAGATGTGGAACTCCGCCGTGAAGCCCGAAAGCCCTGGCAAGCCCACGTTCGCGAGGCCCGCAATCGTATAGAACACCACCCACCAGGGCATGACCTTCGCGATACCGCCAAAGTCCTTGAGGTCACGCGTGTGAGCCTGGTCGTAGAGCGCGCCAATCATGAGGAAGACGAGAGCCGTCATAACACCGTGGCTGAACATCTGAAGGACGGCGCCGGTCACGCCGACCGACGTCATCGTCGCCAGACCCATGATCACGTAGCCCATGTGGCTGACCGAGCTGTAGCCGGAGATCAGCTTGAAGTCGCGCTGCGTGAGGGCCGCCGTAGCGCCGTAAAGCGCGCCAATCAGGCCCAAAACCATCAAGACGGGCATCCAGAACTCGGCGCCTTCAGGAAGGAGCTGAATCCCAAGCCGAATGATGCCGAATGCGCCGAGCTTCATCAGGACGCCGGCGTGGACCATCGAGACGGCTGTCGGCGCCGACATGTGACCGTCGGGAGACCATGTATGGAAGGGCCAAAGCGCGGCCAAGACGCCACAGCCGATGACAAAGAACGGGAAGTAGATCTTCTGGAACGTCGGGTCGAGCGTCCCATCTCGGCCGGCCTGCCAAAGGGTGGGGAGGTCGAAAGTCGTGATGCCGTTCGAAGATGCCTCGTGGAAGACGGCGAAGATGCCGATCCAGATGAGGACCGAACCACCAACCAGCATCAAGGTCAGCTTCATCGCGCCATATTCCTTGCGCGTGGAGCCCCAGATGCCGATGAGCAGGTACAGCGGCACGACCGCGAGCTCGTAGAAGAAGAACCAGAAGAAGAGGTCCAGCGAGAAGAAGGTCCCGTAGACGCCGGCGACCAACACCCAGAACAAGATAAAGAAATCCTTGGGCCGGAAGTCCAGCTTCCAGCTCGCCAGCGTGCCGGCGAAGGCGACGATACCGTTGAGGAGAACCATCAACGCCGAAATGCCGTCCACGCCGAGGTGAAGCGAGATGCCGTTCTCGCCCAGGAACGCAACGTTCTCGATCCACGCCCAGCGAAGCACCATCTGGATATCGCCGGTGTGCTCTGGGTTCACCTGATAGGCGACAAAGATGTAGACCGAAAGGCCCAGCATCATCGTCGCGAAAAGGAGCGAGACGTAACGGATCAGCATCTTCATGCTGCCCGGGATGAACAGGATGAGAATCGCCGCCAGGATGGGCATAGCGAGCGTCGAGAGGACGACGTACCCCTGCGCCTCGTCGTAGTCCATCAGTTAGCCCCTCACCGCTAGCCCGGCGACAGCGAGCCCGACCACGCCGATGGCGATTGCCATCGCGTAGTTGGGCACGCGTCCGGTTTGGATGTACTTCAAGACCGAGCCAGTGAAGCCAGTCAGCTGCGCCGACCCATCGACACCGGTGTCATTGACCACGTAACGATCGAACCATGAAACGACGAAGCTGAACCCAAGCACGACTCTATCGATGCCGTACTGGTACATCTCATCGAAATAGAATTTGTTCTTGATCATGTCGTAGAGGCCGGGGAACTGCTCCGCCAGCTGTGTCGACCTGCGGACCGAGCCGCCCCAATACATCCAGGCAGCGCTGAAAATCCCGACCGTAGAGATGGCGATCGATGCGCCCGCGAGGCCCCAATCGATGTGGAACTTGTGAGGGCCGTGATGGTCGAAGACGAACTCGGGGAAACCGCCCGGGAACCCAATCGCCTTGCCCACCTCGTGGAAGACCACCAAACCGGAGATGGCGGCCAGAATCCCCAAGAAAATGAGTGGCCCCGTCATCAGGAGGTTGGACTCGCGCGTGTGTTCGTAGACGTGGTGGTCGTTCGGCTTGCCCATGAACGTGCGGATGAACAGGCGTGTGCTATAGAAGGCCGTCAGCACTGCGGCAAAGCCCAGGAGAATGAGGACCCAGCCTCCCTCCCAGTCCTCCGTCGCGTGGAGGATCTCGTCCTTGCTCCAGAAGCCAGCGAGGGGGAAGACACCAGCCAGCGCGAGCGAGCCGATGAAGAACGTCGTCCCCGTAATCGGCATCTTTCGCCAAAGCCCGCCGAGCTTGTCCATCTCCTGGTTGTGGTGCGTCGCGTGGATGACCGAGCCAGAACCGAGGAAGAGGAGCGCCTTGAAGAAGGCGTGCGTCATCAGGTGGAACATCGCCGCGGTCACGTGTCCGGAGCCAAGCGCAACAAACATGAAGCCAAGCTGGCCCACCGTGGAGTAAGCGAGCACCTTCTTGATGTCCGTCTGCGCCAGCGCAATGAACCCGGTGAGCAGCGCCGTTGTCAGGCCGACAAGGGTGATGACGAGCATCATCCCGTCTGTCGCTTCGAACACCGGAAGCATCCGCGAAGTGAGATAGACGCCGGCGACGACCATCGTCGCGGCGTGGATGAGCGCGGAAACCGGCGTGGGGCCCTCCATCGCGTCCGGGAGCCAGACGTGGAATGGGACCTGGGCGCTCTTTCCCATGCATCCGAGGAAGAGGAAGGCCATGGCCACGAACAGGGTCATGCGCTCGACGTGGCCCTCTTCGGCCGCGTGGATGATCTCCTGGATATTGAACGTCCCGGTGGCCCGCCAGAGGAGGATGACGCCAATAAACAGGCCCACATCGCCCACTCTGGTGGTGATGAACGCTTTCTTCGCTGCCTCGACGGCGCTCCGCTTCTCCCAATAGAAGCCCACAAGTAAGAACGAACAGACGCCGACCAGCTCCCACGCGATCAGGACGAGGAGTAGGTTGTCGGCCATCACCAACATGAGCATCGAGGCTGCGAACAGCTGCAGGACAGCAAAGAACCAGTAATACCGCGGCTCACCCTTCATGTAGCCGATGGAGAAGATGTTCACCATCAGCGCGACTGAGAGGACGACGCCGAACATCGTGATCGTGATCGGGTCGACGTAGATCCCCATGTCGAGGTCGAAATTGCCAATCGTCGACCAATGGATCTCGCTGGTCCACGCCCCGACTCCCCCGCGGTGGGAGAGAAAGTTGACGGCGACCACGAGCATCAGGACGAATGAGGTGCCGGTGGCCAGGATGCCGAGATAATCGCCCTGACGTGGTAGGTACTTCCCGAACAGCGCGAGCACCAGAAACATGCCCGCCGGGATAGCGGCGAGGATCCACGCGTTTTCGGTAATCATCGCTGGCCTCTGCCCCCTACCATTTGAGGGTTGCCGCCTCGTCCACATTCGCGGTCGAACGGTTGCGGAACAGCCGGATGACGATGGCGAGCGCAAGGCCCACTTCCGCCGCGGCGACGGTGATGATGAACACGGCGAAGATCGCCCCCAGGATTCGGCCGGGGTCCAAGTACGCCGCAAACGCGACGAAGTTGATGCTGACGGCGTTCAACATGAGTTCGACGCTCATCAGGATGAGCACCGCGTTGCGGCGCGCAAGCACGCCATAGACGCCGAGACTGAAGACGACGGCGCTGAGCAGCAGGTAGTTTTCGAGTGGGACCATTCCTACTCTCCCTCCTCCTGCCGGGCGAGGATGATCGCCCCCACGAGTGCTACCAGCAACACGACCGACGCGATCACGAACGGTGCGCCAAACTCGCCGAACAGCACCCTCGAAATCTGGTCGATCGGGATGTTGGCGGGCACATCATCGACGTCGTTCGGCCACTTCGTGCCATAGGCCACGCCAATCAGCACCGCCAGCAGGCCGCCGCCGACCAGCAACGCAAACGGCGCCTGTGGCCCCGTCACCTTGTCTGGCACGCCGCTCGCGCCGACCCGCGTGAGCATCAACGCGAGCAGGATGAGCACCGTCACCGCACCGCCGTAGATCAGGAACTGCGTCAGCGCGAGGAACTCGACCGTGAGGAACGCGTACATCGCACCGACGCCAGCAAGGCTCAGGATGAGCGCGATGGCGGAGTGAATCACCGACTTCGAGAACACCACGCCGGCCGCCGTGGCCACGATGGCGAAAGCGAAGATCCACCAGAGGACTTCGGTTGCCATGCGCTATCCCCCCTGCGCCATTGGGCTGCCCAACTCGCGGAGGGTGGCCATGATGTCGTCGGGCACGGATTGGCTGGCCTCAAGCGCCTCCCTGGCGCTGCGCTCCGCGCGCATCCGGCGCGCGCGCAGCTTCTCGAACGAAGTCGCGGTCCCTTTCTCGCCGACCATCGAAGCGGGCGGCGCCCACTTGCCATCGGCGCCGACAAAGCTCGTCGTGCCAGCGGCCGAGGCCCGCGCATTGGTCGCGCCGCCGGCTCCCGCAAGGCTCGCCCAAATCGTGCCGCCCGGCGCGAGGTCCGAGCCAAGGTCGTAGAGGAGCTTCGTCGTCTCTTCCGGGATCGGCTCGCCCTTGTCCGTCAGTTCCTTGAACTGGCGCTCCGCACGCATGCGCCGAGCGCGCACTTTCTCGTAGCTGTTGGCGTCGCCCTTCGGGCCATCGCCGAGACCCGGCGGGAAGCGCATCGAGCCGTCCGGGTTGGTGCCCGTGAGCACTTCGCCGCCCGCGGCGCCAGCCCCGGACCCACCACCCGCACCGGCGAGCGCGACCCAAATGGTCCCGCCAGGGGCCAGGTCCGAACCGAGGTCGTAGAGCGTCTTCGCCATCTCGTCAGGGATGGCCTCGCCCTTGTCGGTGAGCTCCTTGAACTGGCGCTCCGCACGCATGCGGCGGGCCTTCATCTTTTCGGGGCTGTTTGCGTCGCCCTTCGGCCCATCACCAACGCCCGGCGGGAAGCGCATCGAACCATCCGGGTTCGTCCCCGTGAGGACGATGCCCGTACCGCCGCCACTGGTGGCGGCGGCAGCGCCACCGCCCGGCACATATGGCACGCCCGGCTTCATGTTCGTGTACTTCTCGATGTCGGCGAGCACCTCGGCGGGGACGGCCTCGCCACGGTCGTGGTGCTCCTTCGCCGTCCGCTCCGCGCGCATGCGCCTCGCCTTGATCTTGGACTCCGAAAGGACTTCGGCCTCAGCGCCAGAAGCGGCGGCGGCGCCAGCCTTCGCGGCCGCGGCCACCTTGGGCTTCTCCGGCTCGCGCTCTTGAATCGCGGCAGGCAGGCCCTCGGCGACGCGGCGGTCGCGGGCCTGGCGTGCGTCCGGCAGGGAGACCTTGAACGGCGTCTCGGCGAGATCCTCGCCTTTCGCCGCGCGCTCGAGCTGCTCGAGGCTGTCTTGCGGCCGCCAGGGCACTTCCAGCGCACCGGACTTGCTCGGCGCGAGCAGGTCATCGATGTCCTTGTGAAGGTCGCGCCGGTCGTACACTGCCTGCTCGTGACCGGACCAGTTGTTGTCCATCACGATCGCTTCGAACGGACAAACCTCGACACAGATGTTGCACCGCATACACCGCGCGTAGTCGATCCAGAACTTCTGGACGATCTTGCGGCGATTGCTGGTGCCATCCGTGTACTTTGAGTTGTCCTGCATCGTCGCGGTCATGCAGTCGACCGGGCAATTGCGGATGCAGACGTTGCAGCCCGTGCAGACCGGCTCCTCGTGGTCGAAGTCCCAGAGGAGCACGGGGAAGCTCCGCTGCCGTGGCGGCAACGTGCGCCGCTCGTCCGGATACTCCACCGTCACCGGTTTGCGCGAAAAAGTCGAAAGCGTGACGCCGAGCCCCTTCAGTAAGCCTTTCATCGGGCTGGCGCCTGCGCCGTGCGATACGCCCCAACGAGCCCGTTGCTCGTCTTCCGGCGGAACGCGCGGTTAATGATGATGCCGACCAGCGCCGCGGCGCCGATCCCACTCGTCAGCGTCAACAGCCAATACGGGCCGTCGTAGACCAAGATGAAGCCGTTCGCCAACACCTGGACGATGCTCAGCGGCAGCAACACCTTCCAACAGAAGCTCATGAGCTGGTCGATGCGCAGGCGTGGCACGGTGCTGCGGACCCAGAAGATGACGAAGATGAAGAGCGCCGACTTGGCCGCTGTCAGCGCCAACTGCCAGCCCCAACCCCAATCTTCGCCCATCGGGAAGTTCCATCCGCCGAGGAAGACGATCGCCCCGAAGACGGTGAATGACCACATCGCGGCGTACTCAGTGAGCATGAACATCGACCACCGAATGCCGGAGTACTCGACAAAGTAGCCGCCGACGATCTCCGACTCGGCCACCGGGATATCGAACGGGGCCCGGTGAAGCTCCGAAAGCATCGCCGTGAAGAAAATCAGGAATGCGAGCGGCTGAAGGATGATGAACGGGTAGTCGCCCTGCTTGATGGCGAACTCGTTCAGGTCCAGTGTGCCGGCCACCATCGCCACCGAGAGCAGGCTCAAGACGAGCGGGATCTCGTAGCTGATCATCTGCGCGGCGGCCCGGACGCCACCGATCAGGGCGAACTTATTGCCCGACCCCAACCCCGCCATCATCACCCCGACGATGTTGAGGCCGAGCACCGCGAACACGAAGAACATGCCCAGCGGCAAGTTGCGCACGCCCCAGTCTTTCGCGAACGGAAGCACGCAGAGCGTCATGAAGACCGGGATGAATGTGAGGTAGGGTGCGAATTCGAACACCCAGCGGTCGGCGTTCGCCGGCCGGATGTCCTCCTTCGAAACCAGCTTTATCGCATCGGCGAACGACTGGAACAGGCCAGCCGGGCCGGTCTTCGTCGGGCCGAGGCGTTGCTGGAAGCGGGCCACCACCTTGCGTTCGGCGTAGATGAGGTACATCGCGACCACGGTCATCACGAGGACGACCAGCACGATCCGGATGGCCCCATCAGCCCAGTTCCAGAACCCGAAGATCTCGTCGCCGAGCGGGAACTCGATCATTTGTCCACCTCGCCGAGGACGATGTCGAGCGAGCCGAGGATGATGATGGCGTCGGCCACATAGCTTCCGACCACCATCTCCCTCAACGCAGAGAGGTTACAGAAGCTCGGTGAGCGGAGCTTCATACGGTAGGGTTTGTTGCCGCCCTTCGCCATGGCGTACACGCCGTACTCACCCTTGGTGCCTTCGGTGCGGATGTAGCATTCGCCGCTGTCGATGCGCAGCGTTTTCGGCAGGTCCGTCGCGCAGACGAGCCCCGACTTCGGCATGTCCTTCAGGCATTGCTCGATGATCCGGACCGACTGGTACATCTCCGCCAGCCGGACGAAGAAGCGGTCGAAAATGTCGCCCTGGACACCGGTCGGGATCTCGAAGTCAAGCCGCGGATAAATACCATACGGTTCCGCACGCCGGATGTCCCACGGGAGACCAGTCGAACGGAGGATCGGCCCGGTGATGCCGAGCTGGATGGCCCGTTTGGTCGTCATTGGGGCCAAGTTACGGCAGCGCTCCACGAAGATTTCGTTCCCCGTGAGCAGGCCGTCAAGGTCCTCGATCCCTTGGCGGATCGAATCGAGCAGCCAGCGGCAGCGAGCCTCGAAGTTCTCCGGCAGGTCCATCGTCACGCCGCCGACCTTGAAGTAGGTCGGGAACATGCGGTCGCCCGCGACCTCTTCAAAGAGGTCATAGATCCGCTCGCGCTCGCGCCACGCATAGACGAACGAGGTGCCGAACGAGCCCACATCGGCGCCGAACGCACCGAGGAACATGAAATGTGAGTTGATCCGCGAAAGCTCCGCCATGATCACGCGGATGTAGTCCGCCCGCTCCGGGACTTGAATTCCGGCGAGCTTTTCGACCGCGAGGCAGTAGGCCCATTCGCAGCACATGCCCGCGAGATAGTCCGTGCGGTCCCACCAGCCCATCGCTTGGCGGTAGTCCGCCGTCTCCGTGAGCTTCTCGAGGCCGCGGTGAAGATAGCCAATGTAGGGCTCGCAATCGACGACGACCTCGCCATCCACGGTCAGCACCATGCGGAAGACACCGTGCGTCGCCGGGTGCTGGGGCCCGATGTTGATCGTCATGTCGACGGTATTGAACGATGCCTCGTCGGCGGTCAGGGTCCGTTCTGTTGGCCAAATCGACATTAGAACTTGAACCCCGCGGGGCCGTCTTCGATGCCTTGCAGGATCTCCACGACTTGCAACGGGTGGGCCTTGAGCAGCGGATGGATATGCAGGTCTTCTTCGAGCAACAGGTTCTTCAAGTTCGGGTGGCCCAAGAAATCGATGCCGAACATCTCGGCCGCCTCGCGCTCGTGCCAGTCCGCCGCAGGGAAAAGCGCCACCAGCGACGGCACCTCCACGTGAGGGTGCTCGTGGGCTGGCAGCGGGACGGTCACCTGAAGGCTGTGGCCGTGCCTGAAACTATAGAAGTGGTACTTCAGCGCCCGGCCCTCGTCGCCCAGGTCCACCCCTGCGATATTCCGCAACATATCCATCGAAAACGCTGCGCGTTCCACCAACGTCTGGACGAGGATGAGGAGCCTGGAGGCTGGGACCGTCACGTCCACATCAGTCAAGCTCTGACCGGTAGACCCGCCCAGACCGGTCACGAACGAGGCGAGGGCTTCGCCGAGCTTCGTGTTCGGCGCCTGTGAGCCGACGGGATAGGGGAAGGCGGCAGCCTTGCTCATCCCACCATCCTCTTGTCTTCCATGATCTTTCGCTGCAGCGCCAGCAGGCCGTCGAGCAGCGCTTCTGGCCGGGGCGGGCAGCCCGGCACGTAGACATCAACCGGGATGATCTTGTCGACGCCCTGGAGGACTCGGTCGTATTCCGTGTACGGGCCGCCGTTCGTCGCGCAGGCGCCCATTGAAACCACGTACTTCGGGTTCGGCATCTGCTCGTAGAGGAGCTTGATCGCCGGCGCCATCTTCTTCGTGACCGTGCCAGAAACGATCATCACGTCGCTTTGGCGGGGGCTCGGCCACGGCACGATCCCGAAACGGTCGAGGTCGTGGTTGGCCATGAATGTGCCAATCATCTCGATCGCGCAGCACGCGAGGCCGAAGGTCATCGGCCAAAGCGACGACTTGCGGCCAACCGCCAGCAGCACGTCGGCGCCCGTTTGAATGACGCCGGGCAACACGACCTTGTACGCAGCACGCGTCTGGGGCAGCTCCACCGGCGTCAAACGCTGGAGCTCGGCGCCGAAATCCGGGACATAGGAACCGGTACCGGGGCCTTTGGCGCTCATTTCCACTCCAAGACGCCGCGGCGCCAGGCATAGGCGAGGCCGAGGGCGAGCACGCCCACGAACACCAGCATTTCGTAGAAGATGAACTTCGGAAGGTCGACGAACGTCACCGCCCACGGAAAGATGAAGACCGTCTCGACGTCGAAAATCAGAAACAAGATCGCGATCAGGTAGTAGCGGACGTGGATCTGCGACCAGTTGCGGCCAATCGGCAGCATGCCGCATTCGTAGGAGAGGCCCTTCGCGCGTTCCCGCGCATAAGGCCCGAGGAGCTTCGTCGCCATCAACGCCGTGAGCACGAGGACGAACCCCGCGATCGCGGCCATCATGACGGCGGACCAGGAGTCGTAGAAACTCATGCGCTCGGCTCCAACTGCCGGTCTCGCGGGGGCGCGATGGCGCGTCTGGCCGTCGCGAAGCCCTTTGTGATTGGCGACACAAACTCTACGTCCGGGCCGGTAGCCGGGCAAGATTTCGCAAAGAGCTATGGAGAAGAGCGATACGGCGGATTCGGAGGAAGGCCGATCCGGGGCCATCCCACGATTCGTGCCGCGGAACTTGGGACGAGAGATGATTTCGTTGCCCGGTTTCCCCTAAGATGGCGGTCGAACGGACAGCGAGCGCTGCCGGGTGTTGGAAAGGCACAGCGAGGTACATGAAGAGGCTCTACGTCGGAAACCTGTCGTGGCAAACGGGCGACCAGCAATTGCGGCAGGCTTTCGAGCCGCACGGCAACGTCGTGTCGGCACGCGTCGTCTTGGACCGGGAGACGAATCGCTCCCGTGGCTTCGGCTTCGTCGAAATGGAGGACGCCGATGCAGATAATGCCGTCCAGGCGCTGAACGGGGCGATGGTCGATGGCCGTGCCCTCACCGTGAACGAAGCACGGCCCCGGGAAGACCGTCCCCCCGGCGCCCCCAGGCCCCCGGGCTCCTTTAGCGGCCCCCGGCCACCCGGTCCGGGCGGGCCGAGCGGTGGCTTCGGCGACCGCCGTCCCATGGGTGGCGACCGCCCCTCTGGCGGGTTCAGTGGCGGCGGCGGCTTTAGCGGCGGTGGTGGTGGTGGATTCGGCGGCGGCCGGCCCGGTGGCGGGTTTGGCGGTGGCGGCGGATTCGGTGGTGGTGGTGGATTCGGCGGCGGCGGCCCGCGCCCCGGCGGGGGAGGATTTGGCGGCGGTGGCGGTGGCGGCGGCTTCGGTGGTGGCCCGCCCGGTGGCGGTGGCTTCGGCAGCCCGCCCCCCTTCACTCCCGACCGCGGCAGCGGCAGCGACCGCCGGCGCGAACGTCGCGAGCCGGGTCCACGCCGCGACCGCGCAGGCGACGACGATTGGGGCGGCCGCCGCGGCGGGTCCCGCTGGGGCGAGGACGAGGAGTAACAAGAGGGGCCGCATCCAAGGATGCGGCCCCTCTTCGCGTCCACCAGCTGACTCGCCTTACTGCTCCGCGAAATCCAAGCTCTTGATGAACCCAACGATCGCGGCGTTCACCTCTTCGGGCCGTTCCTGCTGTGTCCAGTGCCCCACGCCGTCAAGGATGATCGAACCGCGCAGGTTCGGCACGTTCTTCTTCAGGTCGGAAACTGCCTGCGGGTTCATCGCGATCACGCCGTCGCGGCTCCCCGCCATGAAGAACGCGGGCACCGTCACCTTCGCCCCGTGGAGCGCCGCCATGTACTCCCACGTCCGGTCCACGTTTCGGTACCAGTTGAGGCCGCCCCGGAAGCCAGTCCGGCTGAATTCCGAGACGAAGTAATCGAGGTCTGGTTTCGAGAGCCAGGTGTCCCATTCCGAACCGGGGTCGGTGACGCCCTCAAGGAATTTCGCAGTCTTCGGCATCCTCCGGAAGACCGTGCTCGGCGCCGGGTCTCCCGAGGCGCTGTAGTAGAACGAACGCAAGGAGTGCCGGACATCGGCCTCGAGCTCAGCTTCGGCCACGCCGGGCTCCTGAAAGTAGAGGATGTAGAAGAAGTTCTCCCCGGCCATCGCGCGCATCCCGTCCGTCGGCTTCACCGAGCCGCGTGGTTGGAACGGCACGCTCAGGCTCATAACCCCGCGGACGAGGTCGGGGCGAAGCAAGGCCGTGTTCCAAACCACTGGGGAGCCCCAGTCGTGCCCTACCAGGATCGCCTGTTGCTCGCCAAGCGCGCGGATGAGCCCGACGATGTCGCCAGAGAGATGGAACTGCGAATACTGGTCAATCGCCGTGGGCGCGTCGGTTTCGCCGTAGCCACGCTGGTCGGGCGCAACAACGTGGTAGCCCGCCGCGGCGAGCGCCGGGAGCTGGTGGCGCCACGAGAACCAGGACTCGGGGAAGCCGTGGCAAAGCACCACGAGCGGGCCTGAGCCACACTCGGCGATGTGCATCCTGATGCCATTGGTTTCGATGAAGCGGTGGGTGATCTCATACATACCGGTCGTCCTCCAAGCTGCGCCAACAACGATGATACCCGAGGGCCGCTCGCAGCCGGTTGTTAAAGGGCGGGCGGTAGACTTTCAAAGTGGCCGCACATGACCCTACGACGCTCCTGCAAGCGTTGCTCGAACTTCGGGCAGACGTGATGCGCGAAGGCGAAGCCCTCCTGCAGTCGTGGGACGTGACTCCCGGCCCCGACGCTCCCGAAGGTCTTGCAAACATGGCCCACTACGTAGTGTTGCGTCGTCGCGACCTACGCGACCTCCAGTCGGACCTTCGACCCCTCGGCCTTTCATCGCTCGGGCGACTCGAAGGCCATGTCGTGCCCACACTCGACGCCGTCACGCGGACACTGGCCAACATCGTGGGCCCGGGCTCGCGGGACGCCATCCCGCCCTATCCCTGTCGGGCCCGCTTCACCGTGGGTGACCAAACGCTTGCGCAGCGTTCGGATCGGCTCTTCGGTCCCGCCTCCAACGGCTCGGATGTCCGGGTCATGGTTACGCTCGACTCCGGTTCGAGCGACGCCGCCAACATCCGCGACCTCGCCGAGCGCGGCGCCACGGTGTTTCGTGTCAACTGCGCACATGATGGTCCCGACGACTGGGGGCGCCTCGCGGACCATGTCCGGACAGCAGAGGGCTTGCTCGGGCGGCCGCTGAAGCTTCTCGTGGATCTCGGCGGACCGAAGGTCCGCACCCGCGAAGTGCTGACTCCGGGGCCGCGTGCTCGCCTCCACCTGGGAGATAGGGTCGCGGTCATCGAGGGCGATCTTCGGCCGGGCACGGGCGAGTGGCCCTTCCAGTTCTCGACGACAATACCAGGCCTCGCCTCCCAGCTGCGGCCCGGCGACCACCTCCTGGTCGATGACGGCCGGCTCGACACCGTAATCGAACGCCTGGACGTGGGTGCCGCCGTCGCGCGTGTGGTCCACGTCCGCGACAAGGGCGAACGACTGCGAGCCGATCAAGGCCTCAACCTCCCCGGCGTGGACCTACCGGTCGAAGCCCTCAGCCCCAAGGACCTCCAAGACCTCGACTTCGCGATCGCCTCGGCAGACCTGGTGGGCCTAAGCTTCGTCCGCCGCGCGGCGGATATCGCGTCACTCATACGAACGATCGAGTCGCATCCCACGCGGCGGTCACCCGGCATCATCGCCAAGATCGAGACACCCGAAGCATTCCGGGAGTTGCCGGCCATCATCGCCGCCGGCCTCGGGTGGCCGTTCGGCGTGATGATTGCACGTGGCGACCTCGCCGTGGAACTTGGCTTCGAACGCCTCGTGGAGGTGCAGGAAGAGGTCCTGTGGCTGTGCGAATCGGCCCACGTGCCCGTGATTTGGGCGACCCAGGTCCTTGAGGGGCTTTCGAAAGACGGCCTCGCGAGTCGGGCCGAAGTCACGGACGCCGCTGTCGCGAGTCGCGCCGAGTGCGTCATGCTCAACAAGGGATCACACGTGCCCGAGGCGGTCACCGTCCTCTCAGACATTCTTCGCCGGATGTCGGGCCACCAGCGCAAGAAGAGCGCGCAACTCCGCGCGCTCCGGGCCTGGGGGTAACAGCCTCGCCGCTGCGCACGGGAGGCGCCTTCGTCCGCGAGCAGATGGGCAGCGCGATCGAGACCGGCAGCCAGCGGGCCGTGAGCCATGTCGCGGCCGACTGGGCTCTCCGCGGGCTCTTCGCGACGCCTGATCGCGGACTTGCTATCCTTGGCCCGTCGAAAGGGGGTCGGCGACCACATGCCCAACATCGGCGTCCTGCGCATCGCCACGCCCGACGGCCAGGTCCGCGAACATGCGGTCGACTTCGACTCGGCCATCGTCGGCCGTGCCGACGGAAATCAGATCGTCGTCCCTCACGTCTCGATCGCCCGCCGCCACGCACGCTTGACCGTCGCCGGCGGCGTGTTGATGGTCGAAGACCTCTCGTCGGCCACTGGCACATCGGTGAACGGCGTGCCGCTCGGCGCTGGGCAGCGCCTGCCCGTCCCGCCCGGGGCGAGGCTCGTGTTCGGCGAGTGCGAAGGCAGCTTCCGCGCCATCGCAGCTGTACCGGCTCCGCCGCCCCCCCAGCCCGCAGCGCCGATGGCGGCGGCTTCGGGCTTCGCCAGCGCGAACCCGCCGCCGGTCCAAGAGGATAGCCGCCAGTTCATCCGCGTCTCCGTCACCTCGCCCCAGGAGCCGATTCGCCCAGGAGCCTCCTCCGCAGCCACAGTCGCCGTCCAGAACCGCGGGCCTGTGGTCGACGAGATCACCATCAGCGTGGTCGACGTGCCGCCGGATTGGGTGCAGGTCACGCGGCCTCGGCTTTCGCTCCTCCCCGGGGCGCGTGAAGAGGTGACCGTCGTCGTCCGGCCTCCGGATGGCCCCGCCGCAACGGCCGGCAGCCACCAGCTTTCGGTCGTGGTCCAATCCCGCCAGCACCAGATCGAAGTGCGGGCAATCGGCCAGTTCGCGATCGCCGCCGCGGAGGCCTTCGAAGCATCGATGCACCCGCTCAAGTCCCGTGGCGATTTCACGATCACGCTCGCCAACCGCGGGAACTCCAGCGCCCCGATCACCGTCGAAGCGCTGGACGACGAGGCGGCGCTCGATTTCGAACTGCCGGCCATCCCGCCGCTCTCGCCCGGCGAAACGCGCCAAGTCCGCCTCAAAGCAAAGCGCAAGTCCAAGAAGCTCTTCGGCAAGGAGCTCAGCTCGCCCTTCCACGTGAATGCGCGCCTCGGCGGCGGGCGCCAGGCCCCCGTCCGGATCGACGGCGCCGTGCTCTACCGCCCACCGCTCGAGATGTGGAAACGCCCCATGCTCGCCCTGCTCGTCCTCGCTGGGCTCGGCGGCGGCTTCTTCGGCGTCGCCCGGAGCTGCCAGCGCGATACCGGCGTCTGCGCGAGCGTGAAGGATGCGCTCGGCGGGGGCGACGAAAAGGCCGCTCCCCTCACACCGACCGCGATCGCGACCACCCCAGCCGCCAACCCGACGACCGCTGCGGCCACGGTGGCGACGACGGCGGCGGCCGCGACCACCCCCACGGCGCCGCCAACCACGACCGCCCCGCCCACAACCCCGGCGACGACGCCGCCAACCACGCCTCCAACCACCGCGCGGCCGACGGTCCAAGCCCCGCTGCTTGCGCCATCCGCAAACAAGCTGCTCCCCGGCGCCGCCTACAACGCCTCGACCATGGGCGAGGTGCGCCTTGAATGTCCGGCGCTCCACATCATCACCGGCCTCCGGATTGGCGTCGGCACGAGCCCACCGTATGTCTCGTTCATTGAGGGCGAATGCAGGCCACTCACCGTCCCCAGCCCCAACCGCCTGGCCATCTCCACGGCGGGCTCGCCCCAGCAGACCACCAACACCTCGCCCGAGAGCTTCAACGGCGGCAACCGGCCGGTCGCCGTCAGCTGCGAGCCCGGGTCCGCTGTCGTCGGGTGGGGCGGCCGTTCCGGAGACCTCTATGACGCCCTCAAACCGATCTGCCAGGTTTTCACGGAGAACGGCTCGGCTGCCGGCACGACCTCAGAAGGCCGCCAGGTTGGCGGCAGTGGCGGGTTGCCAGTCACGCCTCAACTCTGCCCGGCGGGCGCCGTCGCCTCCGGGCTCGTCGTAGACAAGAACCCCAACGGGCTCTATCTGTTCGGGCTCGTCTGCGTGAAGGCCGCGTTGATCAACCAGTAGCTGACGACAACGAGGGCGGCCCGAAGTGGGCCGCCCTCGTTGTTGTTGGACACACCAGTCCCTGCTTAGCGCGCCTTCGCCCAGGCCTTCGCCTCCGGCGAGGCGACCCACGTGATCGCGTTCGCGAGCAGGCGGCGGAACGCCGGATTCTCATAGGCGGCTGGGCCGTCGCCGCTATCCATCGCGACGATCGGGCTGTTCCGGGTGCGCTTCGCCCAAACGAAGAGCGTGCTCCCGTCCTCATGCTTCCAGCGCGCCTTCTCGTCGGCCGGCGCCATCGGCGGCGGGTTGAAGTTGGCCTGGACCATCGGGTAGCTCGTCCGCATCAGCGGCACGATGTCGGGGTTCGATTCGAAGCCCTTCGTCTTGATGTAAATCTCGTCGGTCACTTCGAACCCGTCGCCGAGACCCTCGGTCACGGCGTGGCCCTTGGCGACGTTGTTGAGGAAATGCGTCGCATTGCGGTGCGGTTCGCCACCGCCGCCGCGATACCCCGACCCCGGGACGGTGACGCCGTTAATCGTCGACTCTCGCAGGGCGAACGACGTGCCGCTGATTTCGCGCCAGAGCGGCCAACCCGGCCACTGCACCAACGCGTGATTCAGGAGCACCATGCCCACGCCGCTGTTCAGCGCCGCCTCGATGGCCTTCTCATAGTCGGCCGGCGGCGGGGCGAACTTGCCGTCGGGGCCCGGGGCGACCGCCCACATGTCGTAGAACACCACCGCGTCGTAGGCGGCGACGTTCTCCGGCCGGAGCATCACCTGCGCGGCCGGTTGTTCGACCGCCGTGTAGGTGACGCCCTCCAGGGCGTTGCACATGCCATAGAACCCGGCGTAGTCGAATGCATGACCCTTGGTCACGAGAAGTGCGTTGGTAGCCAATCCTAGTCCCTCACAGCAACGAGGCCGCCGCAGCCAAATGCGCGGCAAGGCCAGAGATGTTCGGACTCTAACCAGTCGGCGGGTGGGCGGCAACGTCCAAATCTGGGCGGCCTACTTCTCCCGAAACCCCATCACCGCCGCCGCCACCGAGAGAAGCGTAAGGACACCGATAACCGCCAATGCAGCACCAATCATTGCGTGGAGCATCGTACCGCCCCCGGGAATAACGGTCGCGCCCCCATCGGGCGGCGGCGCAGGCCTTCAGGGCGACCGGTCTGGGTCGCGCCATGTATCATCCGAGGCCAACCAGTTCGTCGCACTCGGACCACTGCTTGCCTGGTGCGGGTGTGCGGAGGTACGTGATGGAAGACCCAATCGTCCGGCACATCGTCCTCGCGCGATTCCACGACCAGGCCACGGCGGCCGACCGCAAGCGGTTCATCGACGTCGTCAACGCGGCCATCAGCGCGATCCCCTACGTCAGTGGGTTCGGCACGGGCAGCGTCGTCGAGCCGCGCACCTACACTCGCGGGAACACCGAGCATTGGGATTGGGGACAGTCCTTTGAGATGCCGCTGAGCAAAACGCACTTCTACGAGTCCGAGGAGCCCGCCCATCACGCCGTACGCGACGCGCTGGACATCCCGAGCATCGTCGCGCAGTTCGCCATCCTCGATTTCGTCGTCGATTTCCGGGGGCCTCAGTGAAAGTCATCGACACTCTGCTCGGCGAGCTCCCATCGGCGATCAACCACGTCGGCTTCGTCACGCGCGACCTCGAACGGATGACAGGGCGCCACCAGAAGCTCCTTGGCGTCCGCTATGCCGATAGCTGGACCACCGACCCGATCCCGCTCAAAGCGCGGGACGCCAGCCACACCGTGCTCCACGTCCGCGTCGCCTTCGCACAGCTCGGCCCGATCCGGCTGGAAGTGATCGAGCCCTTGCCCGGCCCGTCCGTCTACGAAGACCACCTGAAGCGCTTCGGCGAAGGCGTCCACCACTTCGGCTTCGACACCAACGACGTCCCCGCCTTCCTGGAGGCGTACCGCGAACTCGGCGTGGAGATGCTGATGTACGGCCAGCGGGCCGCGGACGCCGGGATCGGCTTCGCCTACTTCGACACCCTCGAACAGCTCGGCGTCCTCACCGAGGTCGTCCATAAGGCGGGCTCCCGGCGTTAGTTCGCGACTTCGTTGATCGGATTGATCGGCCGGCGCCCCGCCAGCACGGCGATGATGTTCGCAGCCGCCATCGACGCCATCTTGGCGCGCGTTGCCGCCCCGGCGCTCCCAATGTGCGGGGTGATGACCACGTTCGGGAACGAATACAGCGGGTGACTCAACGGGAGCGGCTCCGGGTCGGTGACGTCGAGCGCCGCGCCCGCAATCTGTCCCGCGCGCAGGGCCCCCGCCAGGGCGTCTTGGTCGACCACTTGTCCCCGCGTCGTGTTCACCAGGATCGCCGAGGGCTTCATCTGAGCGAGGGTCGCCGCGTTGATCAGGTGGCGCGTGTCGGGCGTCAGCGGGCAATGCAGCGAAACGAAGTCGCTCTCGGCGAGGAGGCGCTCGAGCGGCACCGGGACGACCCCGAGGCGGGCTTCCAGCTCGGGCTTCGGCGTCCGGCTCGCGTAGAGAATCCGCATCGAAAAACCAGCGGCGCGCCGGGCCATCGCGGTCCCGATCTCGCCCAGCCCAATCAACCCAAGCGTCGAGCCGAAGACGTCTGGCCCGAGAAAGCCCGTGGGCGACCAGCTCTTCCAGCCGCCCGCGCGCGTGTCGCGGTCGCTCTCGACGATCCGGCGGGCCGCGGCCATCAGGAGCCCCCAGGCGAGGTCCGCGGTCGTTTCGGCGAGCACGCCCGGCGTGTTGCTACACCAGATGCCGCGGGCCGCCGCCGCTTTCGTGTCGAGGTTGTCGTAGCCAACGGCCATGTTCGCGACGACCCGCAGCTCGGGGCAGCCCTCGAACACAGCGGCGTCGCAGCGGTCGGTGACCATCGTCATCGCGCCGGCGGCCAGGGCGAGCCGCTCGCGCAAGGCATCGGGCGGGGGTGGGAGTTCGCCAGGCCACAGATCAACGGTGTGGCCCGCCGCCTCGAGTTCGGCAACGGCGTTGCCGGGGACAGTTCGGGTGAGAAAAACACGCGCCATGGCGGTCAGTGTGGGCGCGAGCGCGGATAGCGGAAAGGCGGCCTACTGTCCGCCACCGCCCGCAATGCCATAACTCTCGGCCGCCTCGACGGGGACGGGCGCGACGCGCTTCGAACCCTTCTCAGCCACGCGATAGACGAGGCCGCGGCCGCGCGCGAGCTTGAGTTGGGCGTGCAGGGCCGGCATGCTCGCAAGGAAAAACGTGATCACCGCCATCAACGGCCACATCGTGAACCCGACGATCGCCGTCCGCCAGGGAACGTGCGACGGCTTCGGTCCGCGCGCCTTGTACTCAACCGCGATCAAGACGAGCAACGGGAACAAGCAGAAATAGACCATCGTCGTGGCCAAGGTCAGCGAAACCCACGGGCCGACGGGGCTACTCAGGTCGCCAGACACGATCTCGCCCCATTTCACGCTCGGTCCCGGCAGCGAGATCACTTGCGCCCGCCACCACTCCGGCATCCCGCCACCTGCGAACTTCGTCAGCACCATCGGCAGGTGCACGCCCATCGTCACGATGTACCACTGCGCCATCCAGAGCGAGTGCACCTTCGTCACCGCCCCCGCGAGCACTAGCTTGCGCTTCAGGCTGAGCGGCGACTGCTTGTTCAGCGTTGAACGCCACGCGTAGGGGATGTCGGTGGCGCCCCAAGCGTGCCGCACGCTCTGGAAGTAGTGCGCCCGGATCGTCTTCCACCAGCCGTCGGTGAGCACACAGTCGTTGCCCAGCGGCAGGAAGAGCGGCTGGCAGTTCACGCGGTCGCCGAGCGCATACGAACACTTGAGGAAGAGGTGCCAGTCCTCCGGGATGACCTCTTCATCCCAGTAGTCGACCTCATCGAGCATCTTCCAGCTGAGCGAATAGCACGATGTCGGGAAGCGGACGCTACCAGGCAAGATCAGGTTCGAGAGCCGGTTAATCCCGGAGAGGCCATCCGGCATGCGGAGCGGCGCCGGGATGTCCCAGATGTTGTTCGAGTTGAAGATCGCCGGCTCCCAGAAGGTGCGATACGGGTCCGGGCTCGTCAGGAATAGGTAGTTCAGGGCGGCGAAGTGCCGCGGATGGAAGACCGCGTCCGCGTCGCAGCTCGTGATTGTGTAGCGGGCGAGGTCGTCGCCACGGCCATCGATCAGACGCGCGAAGGCCTGGCGCGCCGCCCACGCCTCGTTCGATCCCTTCCCGGGCGTCTCCGAAGGGAGCCCATGCGGATGGAATGTCGAAAACATCCCCGCGAACCGGCTGCGATACCGGTCGACGAGGCGCGCGGCCTTCTCGCTCGCACCCGGCTCGCGCTCTTCCATCGCCATCACGACGACCAGCTGCTCGGCGTTTACCTGGGCCGCGAGCGAATCGAGCGTGCGCGCGAGGCCCGCTTCGTCCTCTTTGTAGTTCGGGATGATCACCAGGTGCCGCGGCCAATCCCAGGCCCGCATCGGGCGGCGGCCGTTCAGCCAGCTGTCATACTTCGCTCGCCACTCGACCTTCTGCCACTGGCTCAGACGCCGCATCCCGACAAGGCAAGCGACCGCCACGCCATAGGAGCGGACGACCCAGTACGCGAAAAAGGCCACGATAGAGAGGGCCAGCACCCAGGGGGCCAGGTACGTGGCCCAGACCAGCGAGGTGGCGAGAAACAGAGAGACCGAAAGGGGAAGAAGGTTCCAGAGCCGCTCGCGCCAGCGTTTGGGCGATGCGACCGAGAGATGGACGGGGGCCTGCGCCGGGGACGCACCCGCCGAAATCTTGCGAACTGCCATGCGAAGGCCTCGAGGCCGAGGTCTTCCTACGCCGCCGAGGTTAGCTGCCGGGCTGCGACCGGAGATAGCCGCTCCGCCTTCGCCACGGCGCCTTTGTACGCCGGGCCAGGACGGACTCGCCCCGAAAACTGGTTCCCCCGTTCCGCTCTCGCGGACTAGGCGTGCGGTTGCCCGCGTCCCTGAGCATTCGCGCTCTGCCCGTCTCTGTCAAGACACGCGCGGTAACGGCTAAACCGGCTACCATCACCTCCGGATGGACGTCGACGCCTACCTCTCCCGAATTGGGTACACCGGGCCACGCGCCCCCACGCTCGCAAACCTGCGCGCCATCCACCTCGCGCACATGCACTCGGTGCCGTTCGAGAACATCGACATCTACTTCAAGCGCCGCACAGTGGAGCTCGATACCAACGCGATGTTCGCGAAAGTCGTCGGCGAGCGCCGTGGCGGGTTCTGCTACGAACTCAACGGCCTGTTCGCCGCCCTCCTGCGCGAGCTCGGTTTCGACGTCACCTACCTCTCGGGCCGGACGGTCGACAAGGGCCGCGAGCGGCCCGAATTCGACCACCTCCTCCTCCTCGTCGATGTCGAGGGCCGGCGGATCATTGCCGACGTTGGCTTTGGCGACTCCAGCCGCCTCCCGATGGACCTCGACGAGCCCGGCCCCCAGGGCGACCCGCCCGGCGCCTGGCGTCTTGCGCACGACGACGACGGCGATTGGACGCTCCTCAGCAACGCCAACGCCGGCAAGTGGAACCCGGTCTACCGTTTTTCGACCCACCCCCGCCAGCTGAGCGACTTCGCAGAAATGTGCGCTTGGCACCAAGCCTCGTCGGAATCCCATTTCACCCAAGGACACGTGTGTTCGGTCGCCACGCCCGATGGCCGCGTCACCGTCACTGGCAACCGGCTAATCGAACTCCGCGACGGCAAACGGACGATCACCAAGGTCTCCGACGACGCTACCTGGCGCCAAATCCTGAAGGACACCTTTGGCGTCGTGCTCCCGGAGCTTGCGCCGGCGCGAGCTTGAATCGGCCTTGTGGGGCGGTAGCGCCCGGCTCCCCTACAATGCCGCGGTGGGCGCTTTTCGACTCGTGACACGTGGCTACCGGCTTTGGCTCGCCGGAATAGCGGGCTACCTAATCGGAGGGGTCCTCTCGGCGGACATCGCCGCCCGGCTCCACGCCAGAGTGAAGCGCGACGCAGTCGACCTGCGGACCGTTGGCTCTGGGAACCCAGGCGGCGCGAACGCCTTTGCCAACCTCGGGAAGAGCTGGGGCGCGGCCGTCATCCTCGGGGATATCGCCAAGGGCGCCGTCGGCGCGCACGCCGGCCGGCTGATCGCTGGTGATGCGGGCGCGTACCTGGCTGGCACCACGGTCGTGCTTGGCCATTGCTTCCCGGCCACGGCTGGCTTCAAGGGCGGCAAGGGCGTCGCCACGAGCGGCGGGACAACGCTGACATGCTTCCCCGCCTACACAGCGGTCGACATCGCGACGGTTGCCGCTGGTTTCGTCGCATCGAAGCACGCCGGGAAAACAACAGCCGCGAGCAGCAGCCTCTTCATCGTCGCCGCCATGCTCTGGAAGGCTCGGGGCTGGAAGAACGGATGGGGCCCGCGCCCGACGCTTGGACTCCCGCTCTACGCAGTCGCGACCTCGGCGATCATCGCCTACAAGTTCCTCTCGGCCCCGGCGCACATGGGCGACCGCGAACGCTAGCCTGGACCTACTCCACCCGGCGAACGGCCTTTTGGGCGATTTCCAACGAGGCGCTGAGCACGGCCGCCTGGTCGGCGCCGACGACGGAAACCGTCACCAACGAGTCCTTCACGACAATCCGGAAAACGCCCACCTGGTCCTGATAGGCGCCATCGCCGAGGCCAGGGATGTCGCGCGCGGTTTGGGGCTTCCCCTCCTTGAACTTGGCCGCCGCCTCGGGCGAACGCCACCACGTCAGCTGGGCCACGACGGTCCCTCCCGCCTCGGCCGTGAGGAAATTGCAGAAGCTCACGACTTCACTGCCCGTCGTGGGCGGCTTCGTCCCCTGCTGTGTCGAGCTCAGCGTCTTCTTCGTCGCGGCCTCGACTTCGGGCGTGGTGACCAAGCGGCACGCGTCCGGCTCGGCCCGAAGGTCCGGCGTCGGCGTGCCGGCCACGGTGGGGCTCACGGTCGATGCCGGCGTGGGCGTCGGGAGCGCGCCTCCATCACCCCCACAGGCGGCCGCCAACAATCCGGCTACGACGGCAACGCACGACGCGAACGACCGGAGAGGAGTCATGCCTGGGATGGTACCGGCCAGCCGCACAGGCGCGAGCATCAGCGGCGGCCCGAGGCTGTGCCACAATGGACCTCAATGGTGGCGAACCGAACGGGATACCTCCTCTCCCTCCCCGAGCGCGGTGTGCGGGCGCTCGCGGCGGCACTGTTCGGCGCGACCCACGAAGCCGCCGAGCTGGTGCTGCCGCGGCTCGTCCGCCGCTCCCGGCTCTACGAGGTGACCGCGAAGAACGCGCTCCGCATCGCGATAGAGCTCGTCGGCCGCGTCGAAGCCCCGCAAACAGAGGATTCGGCCTCCGCGCAGGGCGCAGGCAAGGTCGCCATCAAGAAAGCCGCCGGCAACGTCGTTGAATTCGGCTCCATCGCGGCCTTCGGCTTCTCGCCCATCTGGCTGCTGGCCGGCGCTTCGGACCTCGTCAAGGGCTCGCGCGTCTATCTCCAAGCGATCGAGGACGAACTGGCCGCGCGGGGCATCCTCGCTGAGGGCACGCACTTCGGCAGCGTCGACCAGCTTCTCGGCGCGCTCGAAGGGACCTCGGGGCACACGGCCGGCATGATGGACCTCCCGCCCCTCGAAGTCAGCGAGCTCCGCCGCTCGCTCGCCGAACTCAAAGCCGATGTCACGAGCCTGCCTTCGCCCGCCGATCTCACCCAACTCTTCAATGGCCTCGTCGCCACCGCCCGGCGCGAAGACCGCAGCCTCTTGGAGGTATCGAGCGGCGTCGGGATGGCCTTCCTCACCTCCGCCCGCAACCTGACGCGCGACCATCTCGTCGCGCCCTACGCTCAAGATTGGCAGCCGCTCCGGCGCGAAGGCTTCGCCGCCTATGGGGCGCGCGTCGCGAAGCCCTACCGCGAGGCCGTCGAAGGCCACTTCGACCCAGCGCGCACGAGCTTCACGGAGCGCGCACCGGGCTTCGCAAAGGCCGCGCCTGGGGCCGGCCGCCGCATGGCCTCGAAGCTGTTTCGGCGGGTGCGACAGCGCCTGAAACGCGGCACTACCCCCAGCGGTCCCCAATCCGGGTGACCGAGCGGACAGCGCCCATCGCGCGCATCTGCGCGATCGTCAGCACGCGGCCCGTGTACGCGATCGGCTGCCGCGCGAGCCAGAGCGTCGCGTCTGACATGATCACCGGGTCTTCGAAGTCGCTGAAGTCCATGTCGGGCAGCGTCGCGGTGTACCCCTCGCTCCAGACGCTGAGCTCGAGCCGGATGCAGTTCACCGCGACCTTGTCGCGCATCTCCCAGCCGATGCACTCGGTCAGGGCTTCGAGCGCGCGCTTTGTCGTCGTATAGCTCGCGCGCCCGAACTCCGGGGCCACCGCCGCCGAGCTCGAGATGTTGATGATCCGGCCCTCGCCCGGCGTCATCAGCGGCACGAACGAGTTCATGAAGTAAAGCGGCCCGTTCACGTTGATGTCGATCGCGAGCCGCCAGCGGCGCATCGGCGACCCGAGCGTCGCGCCCGGGGGCGCGATCGCCGCGTTGTTCACGACCAGGTCGCAGCGCCCGAGCTCCGCCTTTACCCGGTCGGCGAGCGCTTGGACGCCATCTTCGTCGCGGACATCGAGCCCGGCGGCCCAGGCAATGCAGCCAGCGCCGCCCGCTTCGCGAGCGAGGGCCACCGTCTCATCGACGGTGCCCGGAAGCTTGGTCGGGCTCTCCGCCGTCGACCGGGCGATCGCGACGATGTCATACCCTTCGCGGGCAAGGTCGATGCTGAGCTGCTTGCCGATGCCGCGGCTCGCTCCAGTAATGACGGCGACAGGGCGAGACATAGACGTATCCTCACGCGTGGTCAGCGCACTACGGAGGATGCCGCGGTAACGGGCAAGCCGCTGTTAGCGGGGTCGACCAATCTGCCAGCCAGACGCATGGCGCCGCTGAGGAGCGGCAGCAACCGGCTGCGGCCAAGCACCCGTCGGGGCGTGGGCGCCACGGGCCCGGCCACGCGTCGACGTCCGGATGCGGCCGATCGCGTCGGCAGCCTCCAGAGGTGGCTCCCAGCCCGCCAGGTCGGCAAGGCGCGGGTCATCCGGCTCGATCGGCACGATCGCCTCGCGCACGCCCGCCTCGCGGCGGATCGAGTGGATGTCCTTCGCCTCCGACGCTTCGACCAGCGTCACCACGATTCCCGTTGCACCCGCGCGAGCCGTGCGGCCCGAACGGTGCATGTAGGTCTTCACGTCCTCGGGGATGTCGTAGTGGCAGACGATGTCGATGCCGTCGACGTGGATGCCGCGCGCGGCGATGTTCGTGGCCACCAAGATGCGCGCCACGCCGGTCGAAAACTCGTGCAGTGCGCGCTCGCGCTGGCCTTGGCTCAGCCGGCCATGGATGCACCCGACTGGCAAGCCCGCGCGGCTCAGCTGGATCGCCAGCCGGTCGGCCGCGCGCTGAGTGCGGACGAAGAAGAGCGTGCGCTCGGGGCCGGACGCGATCGCCACGGCGGTATCGAGCTTGCGCCCAACGTCTACGCCGATGAAGCGGTGCAGCATGGGCGAATCGCCCTGGTCCTGCTCAACCACGTCGTGGTGCACCGGGTCGTGTTGGTACCGCGCGATCAGGCGCGCCACGGCGCCATCGAGCGTCGCCGAGAAGAGCAACGTCTGGTGGTCGCCCTCGACCTGGTCAAGGATGCGCTCCACCTGGGGGAGGAAGCCGAAGTCGGCCATCTGGTCGGCCTCGTCGATGACGACGCAACCGACCTCGGCCACCGTGAGCGCACCGCGCTCCAGGAGGTCGTTGAGGCGGCCCGGCGTCGCGATCAGGATGTCGATGCCACGCCGCAGGAGTTGCGCCTGCGGGTTGAGCGAGACGCCGCCGTAAATCGCGGCGACGCGAAGCTCACGCACGGCGGCAGCAGGCTGGATTGCCCGCGCGACCTGCGTCGCAAGCTCCCGCGTCGGGACGAGGACGAGTGCGCGGGGCCGGCCTGGCTTGGCCTTCGGCGTACGCTCGATCATCGGCAGGCCGAAGGCGAGGGTCTTGCCCGACCCGGTTTTCGCCTTGCCGCAGACATCGCGGCCGGCCAGAGCGTCGGGAATGGCGAGGAGTTGGATCGGCGTCGGCGTTTCGATCCCGGCGGTGCGCAACACGGCGACAATCGACGCGGGGAGGCCGAGGCTAGCAAAGGAGCCTGGGTCAGTCGAGACGGGAGCGACGGGCTCGGGCGCTACCTCAGGGGTAGCGAGGGCGACGGCTGTTTCGGCCGCAAAGGGTGCCCTCCGGCCGCGAAAGGACGGACGGGGCTGGTTCAGGGTCGTGGTAGGCAGGTAGGTAGTCTCCGTTTCATATTGCGATGGGCTGCGTTTGAGCTTCGTCCGTGAACCTCAACCTGCCGCAAACATCACAAATGAAGGGAGCCTGAGGAAACACTGGAGCGCCAACGGGGCTTGCGCTGGCATCAGCGTAGCACGGCGGGGCGTAGTTCTGTCGAGTTCAGGTTAGAGGCGGACTTCCCGCTCCGGGGCGCCGGGCCCGCCGGTCCGGATCACCACGCGCGCGCCAGCGCAAGAAGCCTCCTCGAGCAGCACCTCTTCAATCCCCGCGAAGAGCTTCTTCGCGTCCGAGCCATACATCCGGAAGGTCGTGCCGTTGGGGTTCGCGCGGCTGCCTTCGAACTTGCCGAGTTCGTCGCGGGCGATCACCTCGGTCAGGCGACCCTCGATCGTCTCAATATCGGCGGGCGCCTCGCCCTCCGAATGCTCCAGGTACACCAACACCGCCTGGTCGTAGTCTCCGGGCACGGTAGGTTCGATGAGAATCGGAGGCTCGGCGACCGCTACGGCCCCCGTCCCTTCGTCTCCATCCCCGCCGCCAAACAGCCGACGAAACATGCCCATCGCTCTGAAACTCCGGTTCATCCGCGTCGAGCGCGGCTGATCACGCCCTCTTCACCGGATCATTCGACAAGTGGACGCCCGAGCATCAGGTGTGGGCCATCACAGCCGCGCACCTTGGGCATCCAAATGAGGCAAGCGATAGACGCGCATCGCCGTGTCGTGGAAGAGCGCCGCCCGATGGCCGGACGCGAACCCCTTCGTCAGCTTCTTGAACTGGTTCCAGAGGGCCGTGTAGGAGCACGAGGCCCGGTCCACCGGGAAGTTGCTTTCCAACATGCAGCGGTCCGGCCCAAACTGCTCGATCCCGTGCAGGTACCACGGCGCGTTGACCGCGACCAGTTCGTCCGACGATGGCGGCTTCTCCCGCTCGTGCCAGCCGAAGCCGTTCACCGGCATCTGGATCCCGCCGACCTTGAGCACGACGTTCTGGCAGCTCGCGACCTCGGCGATGTCGTCCTTCCACTTCGCGAAAATTTCGGCGTTCGAACCCGGAAACTGGCCACCGAGGACCGGCCCACCCATGTGGTTGAGGATAATCGTCGTCCCCGGGAAGGCGCGCGCCAGGTCGGCGACATCCGGGATGTCGGGGTGGTACACCCACGCCTCGAAGCTCAGGGCGTGCTCCCGCAGGTGCCGGAAACCCTGCCGGAACGTCGCGTCGCGCAGGATGTGCTCGGCCGGGGCCGGTTGCCCCACCGGGGGTTTCCGCTGGTCTGGCCAAGCCGCGCGGTGTCGAATCCCGCGGAAGCGATTCGGGCTCGCCGCGATCTGCGCTTGCAGCACGGGGACGACCGCGTCGCCGAGCATCAGGTCCGCCGTGCCCACGATCCCGGTCGCGACGCGCGTGGCGCCATAGCGGCCGCATGCGCTCATCGCGGCGATGCCTTGGACGAACTCCGTCTCGCCAACGGACTTCATCGCATCGGGGCCATCCGCCCGGTACATCGCCGAGCACTCGATGAACACGGTCTGGCGGACGTTGTGGCTCGCCGTGTCCGCGACGATCTCCTCGAGCAGATACCGGCTCGTGGGGTAATCCCAGAGGTGATGGTGCGGGTCGACGATCGGCAGGTCCGGTTCGATGGCTTCCTCAGGGGCGAGGTCCAGCCAGGCATCGTTGAGCACCATGGCACAGCTCCGGCAAGGGGGTTGGCTCGGGAGCCTACGCCGCCCGATGACCCGCGTCGAACAGCCAGGGCGCGGCCCGAGAAATTGGATGAGGCGCGACCGGGGACTCCGGACCAACCGAACCCACATTGGCGCCAGCCAGACGCGCACACACGCGAATGCGCCGCTAACGCAGGACAAGATCACCCTTCTCCCGCCGGGTCGGGAGAAGGGATGCTGCGCTGGGGTGAGGGCCGCCGCGTCGCAGCGCACCCTGTTCCCAAATCTCAGCGCTCCTCGCCACGCAGCGACAGGCCCCAAACTCGACCCGCGTCGAACGGCCGGCGCTTTAACTCGCCAAAATCCCGGTCGACCAGGCAATCGCGAACAGCAGGTGAAACCGCGCCGTCGCCTTCAAGATCGGATTGAGCGCCCGCCCTGCGACCCCGCCCGTGATCGCCTTCACCGGCACGACCGCGCCGGCGAGGCTCAGCAGCACGAGCAGCACTGGCCAATCCAACGGCCCCACCACCCAGCAGCCAAGCGCGACCACGTAGGCCGCCGCCAGCAGGGACAGATACCAGCCGCGCGTGCCCTTGTCGCCCAGGACGACGCCGAGCGTCGTTTTCCCCGCCTGACGGTCGGTCGGGATGTCCCGCAGGTTGTTCACGACCAGGATCAGCGTGACCGTGCAGCCCACCGGGATCGCCGCCGCGACCGCGAGCTTGGTCAGCTCCTCCGACTGGACGTAGTACGTCCCCGCCGTCGCCACAAGGCCAAAGAAGATGAAGGTGAAAGCGTCGCCCAGCGCGTGATAGCCGATCGGCCACGGCCCGCCTGTGTAGATGATCGCCGCCGCAATGCTCGAAAGCCCGATCGCGACCACGGGCCAGCCAGCAACAGCGACCAAGTAAATCCCCAGCAAGAACGCGAACCCGAAGGCGACCCACATCCCCACCAGCATCTGCCGCGCCGAAAGCAGCCCCATCTGGGTCGCGCGCGGCGGGCCGAGCCGGTCCGCGGTGTCGGCGCCCTTCTTGAAGTCGAACACGTCGTTCGCGAAGTTCGCGCCAACCTGGAGCGCGAGGGCACCCAGCAGAGCCGCCAGCGCCGGCCCGAGGTCGAAGACATCGTCGCGGATCGCGAGAGCGATACCGACGACGACGGGCGCGACTGCCGCCGTCAGCGTCGGGACGCGCGCCGCGAGCTTCCAGGCCTGGGTTTTCGTTGGGCGGGCGGCGGCTGCGGCCGAGGCGCTCATGCGCGCACCGCCGAAACCGCCTGGATGGCGCCGAACATGAACGACTTCTTCCGGATCTGGTGGAAGCCGGCGGATTGCAGCATCCTCACGAGCTCCTTCTGGGGAGGGAGGTAGACGACCGATTGCGAAAGGTAGCGGTACGCGGTCGGGTCGGCGAGCATCCGGCCCGCGAGCGGCATCACGCGGTCGAAATAGACGGCGTGGCCCGCACGGACGAGCCCGCTCTGGGGCCGGTCGACCTCCAAGATGCCGAGCCGGCCGCCCGGTGCGATCACGCGCGCCAGCTCGGCCAACACCGGCGGGATCGCGACAAAATTCCGCAGCGCGAAGCCTGAGACGGCGACGCTCACGCTGTCCGTCGCCAGCGGCAACCCGTTCGCATCACCCTGGACCAGCAAGCCGCCAAGCCCGCGCCGATCGGCGTGGACCAGCATCTCGCGCGAAAAATCGAGGCCCACCACGCGTGCCCCCCGCGCCCGGACCATCTCGGCGAAATCGCCGGTCCCACAGGCGAGGTCGAGGACCGTGTCTTGGGGGCCAATCGCGAGCCGGTCGAGCAACGTCCTGCGCCAAGCCTGGTCGCGCTTCAGCGTGAGCAGCCGGTTCATGCGGTCGTAGCCGGGGGCGATCCGGTCGAACATCGCGCGGACTTCGCGGGCTTTTGCGTCCTGGGGCGGGAGGGCGCTCATGGCGGTATCCTCCGGCGCTGTCGACTAATGCGGTATGAGCCCGCATACCTGGGTAAGCGCACGCACAGCCGCTACCGCCGCAGCGACTTACACTTACCTTCACATTCTCCGCTGCTCAGCAATGGGGATCCTCGCCGGATGACAACGCTCACTGTGACATCAGACCGCGCAACGGCACTCCGCCCCACGACGCCACTCGGCCTGGGCAATGTGGCACACGCGCCGCGTGACCAGCGGTTCGCCGCGACGCCCCTCGCTTCGGCCGTGGTCGAAGCGCTCGCCCGGCGCGGCCTGGACAGCCTCCGCGCACACGCGACGGTGGCCTGGGAAAAGCCGGAGCAGGGACTCCACACCTTCGGCTTCGGTGTGGCCGCCCGGATCGAGGGAGCACGGTCGAGCGGCATGTGCGACGTCCAAGCGGCGGTCGCAGCCCTCCGTGCGCGCATTGAGCCCGAAAGCCGCCAGGCGCTGCGACTCCTCGGTGGCGGCCGTTTTACGCCGGACAGCGCGATCGTCGACCCCGCTTGGGCATCCTTCGGAGGCTGGCAGTTCGTCCTCCCCTCGCTCTTGCTCACGTTGACGCCGACGACAGCGACGGCCGTGTGGGTGAGCGACCGTGGAGCCCCCACCGAGGCGGACATCGCGGCGCTCTTCGCCGGACCGGCCGATGCCCCAGAAGCGCAAGCGCCAGCCGCTGGCGCCCTCACGCCCGACGCCTGGTGCGCCGCCGTCGCCCGCTCCGTCGCCGAGATCCACGCCGGCCGCTACGAGAAGTCCGTGCTCGCCCGCCGCCAGGTCGTCGAAACCGCGGCGACGCCCGGCGTCATCCTCACGCGGCTGGCGGAGCGCTTCCCGCGTTGCTTCATCTTCAAGTTCAGCTCAGGCGGGGCGACCTGGCTCGGCGCTTCGCCCGAACTGCTCGTCTCGCTCGATGCTGGCCGCGTGAACGCCGCCAGCGTCGCGGGCTCCCAGCGCGGTTGCGCCGGCGAGGGCTTGATGGGCGACCCCAAAGAGCGCGCCGAGCACGGTTTCGTGGTCACCGCGCTTCAGACGTCGCTCGAACCGCTCTGCGAAGCATTGGACTTCCCGGCCCAGCCCGAGGTGATGCGCCTCCCGAACATCTCGCATCTCTACACGCCGTTCACGGGCCGGCCGCGCGACGGCGTCACCATCCTCGACCTCGTGGAGGCCGTCCACCCGACGCCCGCGGTGGCTGGCTGGCCGCGAGCTGAAGCGATCGAGGCTATCGGCCGGCTCGAAGCGATGGACCGGGGCTGGTACGCCGGCCCGATCGGCTGGCTCGACCTCGAAGGCCACGGCGAGTTCGCCGTGGCCCTGCGGAGCGGCCTCGTCGAGCAGGGCCGCGCGACGCTCTTCGCCGGCGCCGGGATTGTCGGGGCGAGCCAGCCCGCACAAGAGCTCGCCGAGACGGAAACGAAGTTCGGCGCCCTCCGGGACGCTATCAGTGGCTGAGAGCCCGCTCCCGCTCGCGAACTTGGATGCCGCACGAGCGCTCGTCCGCGCCCTCGCGGAGCAAGGCGTACGCCACGCTTGCGTCACGCCTGGCTCGCGTTCGACGCCGCTCACGCTCGCCCTCGCCAGCCAAACCGCGATTAAGCCCTGGCTGCACCTCGATGAACGCTCCTCCGCCTTCTTCGCCCTCGGCCTGGCGCGCGCGACGAACGCCCCCGTGCTGCTCGTTTGCACCTCCGGGACGGCAGCGGCGAATTACCACCCGGCTGTGGCCGAGGCGAACCTCTCGCGGGTCCCGCTCGTCGTCTGTACCGCCGACCGGCCCCCACTGCTGCGCGAGGTGGGCGCCGCCCAGACCATCGCTCAAGCCGGCATGTTTGGCTCGAACGTGCGCTGGTCGCTCGACCTCCCGGTGCCGTTGGGCCAGCCCGGGGAAGAAGCTCACTTTCGCGCCTTCGGGATGCGTGCGGCCCGCATGGCGATGGCGCCGCTCCCTGGCCCGGTGCACCTCAACTGCCCGTTCGAAGAGCCGCTTAGTGGCACACCGCTCACGATCGACACCAGGCCCGCCGGCGGAGCACAGCTCCCAGCGCCGCCGCCGCCGATCGCGGCCGAAGTCATGCGCGCCGTCACTGTCCTCGCCCAGGCCGAGCGGCCGCTGGTCATCGCTGGCGCGGAGACCGGCGGCCTGCCGCCCGACGAGGTCACGGCGCTCGCCGCGAAGCTTGGCGCGCCAATCCTCGCCGATCCCCTCAGCGGTCTCCGCATGGGCCCGCACGACCGCAGCTTCGTCCTCGACTCGTTCGACGCCGTCCTGCGCGACCCGAGGGCGACCATGTGGAAGCCGGACGTCATCGTCCACCTCGGCGGCGTGCTCACCTCGAAGGCGGGCAACCAGTACCTCGCTCGCCAGACACAGGCCCAGCACATCCTGGTCGAGGCGTGGGGTGGCTGGCGAGACCCGGACGCGGTCACCGATCTCGTCGTCGCCGGCGACCCCGGAGCCGTTTGCGCCCAACTCGCGGCCGGGCTGCCCTCGCGCGCAGCTGAGGCGTGGGCCGGAGACTGGCTCGACCGCGACCGGCGCGCCTCGGCCGCAATCCAGGCGGCCATCGCGAGGTTCGAGGCGCCCTTCGAGGGACGCGTCTTCACCGAGCTCCAAGCGGCCCTGCCCGACGGGGCGACTGTTTTCGTCGGCAACAGCATGCCCGTGCGCGACGCAGACTCGTTCCTCGTCAGCTGTGGCCGGCCGCTCACCATCGTCTCTAATCGCGGCGCGAACGGGATCGACGGCGTCACCTCCTCGGCCCTCGGTGAGGCCGCCGCAGGCAAGGGCCCCGTCGTCCTCGTGATCGGCGACCTCTCGTTCTACCACGACCTCAACGGGCTCTGGGCGGCGACCAAGCACGGCCTCGACCTCACGGTCGTGCTCGTGAACAACGACGGCGGCGGCATCTTCCATTACCTCCCGCAGGCCAACGACGCCGTCAACTTCGAGACCTGGTTCGGGACGCCCCACGGCATCGACTTTGCCGGCGTGATCCAGACGTATCGCGGACGCCACACGGTCGTGGAGAACTGGGACGCGTTCCGCCAGGTCGTCTCGCCACTCCGAAGCGGCCTCAACGTCATCGAGCTCCGCACCGAGCGCGCGGCGAACGTCGCGATGCACAAGCAGGCGTGGGCGGCAGCAGTGACAGCCGCCTGGGGCGCCTCCTAATGACCCGCATCGAAGTTGCCCCCGGCTACGGGCTGAGCGTCGAGTGCCAGGGAAGTGGGCCGCCGATCGTCGTGCTCCATGGCTTCACCGGCTCCGCCGCGAACGCCCCGCTCGGCAGTCGGCTCGCGGTTGCGCACACCGTCATCGCGATCGACGCCCCCGGCCACGGCCAAAGTGACCGGCCAGCGGACCTCGACCACTACCGGATGGCCCAGGCTGTCGAGGACGCGGTCCAAGCCCTTCGGAACCTCGGCCATGCGCGCGCCGCCTGGCTGGGGTACTCGATGGGCGGGCGCTGGGCCCTCTCCATCGCAGCTGCGCATCCCGAAGCGATCGAGCGGCTCGTCGTCATCGGGGCGTCGCCGGGCATCGCCGCGGCCGAGGAACGCGCGGCCCGCGTCGCCAGCGACGAGACGCTCGCCCAGCGCATCCTCAACGAGGGCGTCGCGGCATTCGTCGACTATTGGGAGAACATCCCGCTCTTTGCGAGTCAGAAATCGCTCCCCGAAGCGGTGCGCGCCCGCGTCCGCGAGGGCCGGATGAGGAACGACGCGCACGGCCTCGCGAACAGCCTTCGCGGCATGGGCGCTGGGGCGCAGGAGCCCGTCTTCAAGGCGTTGCCGCGGATGGCCTTCCCAGCCCTGATCCTCGCGGGCGAGTGGGACACAAAGTACGTCGGCATCGGCAAGGATCTGGCCGTCGCCTTGCCCAGTGCACGCTTCGCGAGCATCGCGAACGCCGGACATGCGGCACACTTGGAGAACCCGGAAGGCTGCCTCGCGCTGATCGAGCCCTTCCTCACTGAACCATCCGCCACGGGAGCACCATCGTGACCATCGCTTGGAAAGAAGCCGGCAGCTACTCGGACGTCATCTACCAGAAGGCCGACGGCGTCGCCCGGATCAGCATTAACCGTCCTGAAGTGCACAACGCCTTCCGGCCCGAGACCGTCTTCGAGCTGCTCGACGCCTTCAACAAGGCACGTGAAGACGGCGAAGTCGGCGTCGTGCTCTTTACGGGCGAAGGCGGGCGCGCATTCTGCTCCGGCGGCGACCAGCGCGTCCGCGGCCACGGCGGCTATGTCGGAGGCGACTCCGTCGCCCGCCTCAACGTCACGGACCTCCACAAGCTCATCCGCTCGATGCCGAAACCGGTCATCGCGCTCGTTGCGGGCTACGCTATCGGCGGCGGCCACGTCCTCCATGTCGTTTGCGACCTCACCATCGCCGCCGAGAACGCCCGCTTCGGGCAGACCGGCCCACGCGTCGGCAGCTTCGATGGCGGCTTTGGCGCCGTCCAGCTCGCGCGCCTCGTCGGCCAGAAGAAGGCGCGCGAAATCTGGTACCTCTGCCGCCAATACGACGCCAAAGAGGCGCTCGAAATGGGCCTCGTCAACGCCGTCGTGCCGAACGACCAACTCGAAGCCGAGGGCGTGAAGTGGGCGAAAGAGATGCTCAACCACTCGCCGCTCACGCTTCGGTTGCTCAAGTCCTCGTTCAACGCCGAGCTCGACGGCATGTCGGGCATCACAGAACTCGCCCACAACGCGACGATGCTCTTCTACATGACCGACGAGGGCAAAGAGGGCAAGAACGCGTTCCTCGAACACCGCAAGCCCGAATACGACAACTTCGAGAAGTTCCCCCGACGGCCATGAGCGAGTCGCCGATCGTCCGCGTCTGGTGGCAGGGCTTCTCGGTGCCAATGCGCGCGGCGTTCGCGGCGGCACACGGCCAACTCGTCCAGCGGGACGGGCTCATCCTCGGGTTCGAGTGCGCCGACGGCAGTGAGGCGGCCGGCGAGGCGTCCCCACTCACGTCGTATGCCGGTGGGACGGTCACCGAAGTCGCGGACATCCTCAGCTCCTGGGCGCCGGCGGTGCTCGGCCGCACCCCCTCAGAGGTCTGGGCGAGCCCGTGGGACGCGCCCTCCGCCTCCCGCGGCGCGGTGAACGCAGCCCGTTGCGGCATCGAGACGGCCGCCGCCAGCCTTGCCGCCTTCGCCCACGGCCAACCGCTCGGCGAGTGGTTGCGCGCTGCGAGCGGCGTCTCCGTCACCTCGGCGGAAGGCATCCCCGTCAACGCCGTGATCGACGCTGGTGACCCGCTACAAGCGGCCACGCAAGCCTCGGCCGCGCGAGACGCGGGCTTCATGGCGCTCAAGCTGAAGGTCGGCCGCGACGCGAAGGCCGACTTGGCCCGCCTTCGCGCGGTTTCCGGCGGGCTTTGGCAGTGCACCCTGGGCGTCCACATCCCACCGCCACGCCCGGAACTCCGGGTCGACGCCAACGGCTCTTGGACGCCGTCCGAGACACTCGCCCGCCTCCGCACCTACGAGGCCTGCGACGTCAGCCTCTGCGAACAGCCGATCTCCCACGAGCTCCCCGGCGCCCTCGACGAGATGGCGCGTCTGCGGAAACAGACGGGCGTCGCGATTGCGGCCGACGAATCCTGCCGCTCGCTCGCCGACCTCGACGCGATCCTCGACCACCGCGCTGCCGACGCCGTGGTCATCAAACCCACGGTATCCGGCTTGCGCGAGGCAGCGCTGATGGTCGCCCGCGCCAATCAGGCGCGCCTGCCGGCGATCGTGACCAGCACCTTCGAGGCCGGGATCGGCCTCGCCGCCGCCATCCACCTCGCGTCGCTCGTCGCCGACCCAGTCCGGCCCTGTGGCCTGACGACAGGAGAACTCCTGACCGAAACGCTCGTCCAAGGCCTCCCGCGCGCCTACGACGGCGTCATCGACCGGCCGGGCGCTCCCGGCCTCGGCGTCGAGGTCGACCACGCCGCGCTGGCCAAGTACGCCACCGCGCTCGCGGGCAAAGTCCGCCGGTGAGCACGACCATCCCCGACTGGCTCGCCCATCGCGCGGATTCGCTCCCGGCCACGCCCGCGCTCACCCTCCCCGGTGGCCGGCGGCTCACGTTCCGCGAACTCGACGACAGCGTCCGCGAGCTGGCTTCGGCGCTCATCGCGCGCGGCGTCGAGCCCGGCGAGCGCGGCGCCGTCCTCGCCAGCAACTCTCTGGAGATGGTTGAGGCTGTGCATGCTGTGCCCCGGGCCGGGGCCATCCTCGTCCTCCTCAACGGCCGGCTGACCGCCGCCGAGCTCGCCTGGCAGCTCCAGCGCTCGGGCGCCCGGCTTCTCCTCGCTCACGGCCCTACGCTGCCCTTGGCCACCGCCGCGGCGGCCCAAGCCGGGCTCCCGCCGCCGCTCGCCCTGCCGCAGGCGGCCGGCCCGCGGGCCGCGCTGCGCGACGCCCACCGCCTCGACGACACCCACTCAATCATCTTCACCTCCGGCACCACCGGGCGGCCGAAGGGCGCGATGCTCTCGTTCGGCAACTTCTGGGCGAGCGCCTCGGCCTCCGCCTTCAACCTCGGCGTCTCGCCCGAGGACCGCTGGCTCGCCTGTATGCCGCTCTTTCATGTCGGGGGCCTCTCGATCATCCTCCGCTCGGCGATCGCCGGGACCGAGGTCGTCGTCCACGCCGGCTTCGACGAAGCCGCCGTGAACCGTGCCCTGCACGACGAGGGCATCACGCACGTGTCCGTCGTCCCGACGATGCTCCAGCGCCTCATCGACCACGACCCTCGCCCGGCGCCGCCGGGCCTCCGCGTCGTCCTCACCGGCGGGGGGCCGCTGCCGCTGCCTATCCTCGAACGCGCGCTCGACCTCGGCTACCCGGTGCTCCAGACGTACGGCCTGACGGAAGCTGCGAGCCAGGTCGCGACCCTCGCGCCCCGCGACGCCGTCCGGCGCGCCGGCTCGGCGGGAAAACCGCTGGTCAGCACCCGCCTTCGCATCGACGCGCCCCCGGGCGAGCCCGGCGAAATCCTCGTCAGCGGCCCCACGGTCACGCCCGGCTACTGGGACGACCCGGAAGCGACCGCCCGCGCCATCCGCGGTGGCTGGCTCCATACAGGAGACATCGGCCGCCTCGACGACGACGGCTTCCTCTTCGTCATGGACCGCCGCGACGACCTGATCGTCTCGGGCGGCGAAAATGTCTACCCGGCTGAGGTCGAAGGCGCGCTCCTGGCGCTTCCCGGCGTGGTCGAGGCGGCGGTCGTCGGCCTCCCGGACGAGCGCTGGGGCCAAATCGTCGCCGCCGCTGTGGTCGCCGGCCCGGCCTTCGACGAAGCCGCGGCCCTCGCCGCGATTCGCCAGCACCTCGCCGGCTACAAGGCGCCCCGCCACCTCCGCGTGGTCGCCGAGCTGCCGAAGACCGCCAACGGCAAAGTCCAACGGAGACTCGTCCGGGAGATGCTCGCATAACGTCCTTTTGCCTCAGGTTGACGGCCGGATCCGCCGCCCCTTAGCCTCCCGGACTGCGTCCCGCGACGCCGAGGAGGGGAGCATGCGCGCGGCAGTCCTCATGGAAGGCGGCCGGTTCGAAGTCCGCCAGGTCCCGGCACCCGAGCCCACGGGCAACCAGATTCTGATCCGCGTCTCCCACTGCGGGATTTGCGGCTCCGACCTCCACGCCTTGCGCGCGGGACAGCTCCCGGTGGGCGCCGTCCTCGGCCACGAAATCGCGGGCATCGTCGAAGCCGTCGGGCCGAAGGTCCGCGGCCTCGAAGCCGGCGACCGAGTCACCACCCTCTCCGCCGTCCCCTGCGACTCGTGCGACAAATGCGAGGCCGGCCTCTTCCGCAGCTGCCGCAAGGGCTGGCAAATCTACGGCTACGGCACAGTCCCCGGTGGGTATGCAGAGTTCGCCATCAGCCACACCTCGGTCATCGAGAGGATCCCCGACGGCGTCGACGAGATCACCGCGGCCCTGAACGAGCCCGCGATGGTCGGCCTCCATGCCGCCCGGATCAGCCGCGTCCGGCCCGGCGACACCGTCGTCGTCATTGGTGCTGGCCCGATCGGCTTGCTCGTCCTCCAAGCGGCGAAGCTCGCCGGCGCCGCGAACATCTACGTGATGGAACCCTCCGCCGGCCGCCGCGCGATGGCGAAAGAGCTCGGCGCCACGCGCGTCTTCAGCCCCGACGAGGACATCGCCCGCTTCCTCATGGAAACCACCGAAGCCGGCCCCGAAGTCGTGTTCGAGTGCGCCGGCGCCCGCGGCACGCTCCAGAAGGCCGTGGAGCTTGTTCGCCCCGGCGGCCAGGTCGTGCTCGCAGGCGTCAACGCCGAGGCCGACGAGCTCTCCCCGCTCACCCTCGTGGCCAAGGAGTGCGAAATCACCGCCTCGCTCGGCGGCGCCGACATCTTCCGGCGAGCCCTCGACCTGATGGCCGCGGGACGCATCCGGACCGCCCCGATGGTCACCCGCGTCATCGGCCTCGACGAGGTCGACGCCGTGATGCAAGAGCTTGGCACCGCCAGCTGCGACGACGTCAAAGTCCTCGTCGCGCCGGGCCGGTAGGCAGGAGACACCATGCGCGCACCAGTCCTCCATGGCACCCGCTCGATGAGCTACGACGAAGTCGCCCACCCCGACGACCCCGGCCCAGGCGAAGCCCTCCTCGAAGTCGGGCTTTGCGGCATCTGCGGCAGCGACCTCCATCTCTACGACAGCGAGATGGCCGCTGCCTCAGCCGGTATCGTCATGGGCCACGAGTTCGGGGCTTCCGTGGTCGCCGTCGGGCGCGATGTCGAAGGCTGGGAGGCCGGCGACCGCGTCGTCGCGACCATGCCCGAGCCCTGCATGAACTGCACCTTCTGCCGTCGCGGCCAGACCGACCTCTGTTACCAGCACTACCGGATCGACATGGAGCGCGCCGGCGTCGAACGCAAGGGCTCGCTCGGCGGGGGCGGCTATGGCCCGTTCATCAAGACGCCCGCCGCGCGCCTGCTCCGCCTCCCGGACACGCTCGACGACCGCGCCGCCGCCTGCGTCGAGCCCGCGGCCGTCGGCTTCCACGCCGTCCGCAACGCGAACATGAAGTTCGGCGATAAGGTCGCCATCCTCGGCGCGGGGCCAATCGGCCTGTTCACGCTCCAATGCGCGCTCGCCGCCGGAGCGACGCGCGCAATCGTCGTCGAGCCCGTCGCTGGCCGGGCGAAGGTCGCGACCACGCTGGGCGCACACGCGGTGATCGACCCGAAGTCTGCCCCCGACACTGCGGCGGCCGTCTCGGAGGCTCTCGGCGGCGCGCCCGACGTCGTCTTCGACGCTGCCGGCGTCCCCGCGACGCTCCAGCAGTCGGTCGACTTCGTACGTCCCGGCGGCCACGTCATGATGGTCGGCGTCGCCTTCAACAACGCGCCCATCCGGCCGAGCTCCTGGGTGACCAAGCGCGTCTCGCTCAAAGCCGTCTTCGCCTACAGCCGCGCCGACTACAAGGCGACGATCGACCTCATGAGCCAGGGCCGCATCCGGACGCAAGAGGTCGTGACCAGCGTCGTCCCCGCCAGCGAAACCGTCGCCGCCTTCGAACGCCTGCTGAAACCGAACGCAGAGATCAAGGTGTTGGTAGACCCACGGCGCGCATAAGAGCAAAACAGGAATGAGGGCGAACATCGCCGCCAACAACAACGCTGGCAGACCGAACGTCAGCAACGCCACCAGGTACACGACGGTTGAGACCTTCACAACCGCGACATCCTCACGCATGGGCGGCCGGCGCAAGCGCCTCGATCAGCGCCTCTATCTGTTCCCTGGTGAAGACCACGCCCGGTGGGATCCGGCCGGCCTCGAAGTCGGCGATTGCTTGGAGTTCGCTGGGCGATAACTCCTCGTCCTCCCATTCAACCTCGGGTTCAAGGAGTTGGAAAACCTGGTCGAGCTTGCCATCCGGAAGTCGATCGACCAATTCGTGAAGCGCGGCACGGCTCG
>JBJXFX010000043.1:0-37910 GCA_046152925.1 Dehalococcoidia bacterium | reverse complement strand
TGGTCGCCCGGATGATGCCGTCGATCGTCGATTGGCCCGTGCCGTAGCGGTGGTCGAAGAGGTGCGTGGTGTCGGACTCGTTAATCGCGACGATCGGGTAGCCAAGGGCGCCATCGGCAGCCATCGCCTTGAGGCGGATGACGCCCGTGGTGGTCTCTTCGGTGCCGCCAGCGACGCCTGGGAGGAGGTCCCGGCGGTCTTTGTGGAGGGTCGCGACGACGTCGGCGCCGTCGTCCATGGTGAGTTGCGGGCCGTGTTCGAGGGCCTGATGGATGTGGCGGTAGTAGGTGTCGTTGTCCTCGCCACAGATGGCGAAGACGGAGATGCCGTACTCCTTGACGAGTGCCGCGGCGACATCGTCTTGCGTCGAAAGCGGGTTGCTGGCGCAGATGCGGACATCGGCGCCGCCGTCGCGGAGAGCGAGGGCGAGGTTCGCGGTCTCCGTCGTGACGTGGAGGCAGCAGGTCATCCGGATGCCCTTGAGGGGCTGCTCGCGCGAGAAGCGTTCGCGGATGAGGGCGAGGACGGGCATTTCGCGGGCGGCCCACTCGATGCGACGGACGCCTTCGTTGCTCAGCTCCAGATTGGCGACGTCATGCGGGACGGTCATACAGGGGCTCCTCTCGAGCGGAGCCAGGAGCGGCGCCCGCGCGGGTCGTTGGTTCAGGTTATCGTGCCGGGATCGAGACGAAGGAACCAGCATAGCGCCGGCCGCGGATGGCGGCGCGGACGCGCCGCGCGAAGCCGCCGACGCCCGCGGGGTCGCGGCGCACGGCGCTGGCCTCGACGAGGTTGCAGACCTGCTCATAGCCGAGGTTCTTATAGGCCTGGACGGCGGGGTGGTTCTTGGGGTCGACCGTGAGGACGACATAATCGCAGTAACCGAGCAGCGCGCCCGTGACGGAACTCGTCACGGCTGTGGCATACCCCTTGCCCCGGTGCTGCGGGTGGGTGAACACGTTGCCGACGACGGCGACGCCTTCGGTGCGCGATACGACGTGCGTCCCGGCTACGGCGACGAGGCGTCCGCCGGTGACGATCCCGCGGTAGACGCCGGCATCGACGTGTTCGGGGACGTAGTAGCTCGGCCCGCCCTCGGAGGCGTAGAGCCCGTTCAATTTGCGGATATCGGTGCCACTGAGCGGGATAGCGATCGAGCCGGCATCGCGGGCGCGGAACTGCTCACGAGTCACGGCCATCCGCATCATCGGTTGTTGGCTGGAGAGCCGGTAGACCTTGTGGAGCGCGTGGACGTGCTGCGGCTGGCAGGTCGCGTAAGTGTGGGTCGGGCCGGGGTGAATCGAAAGCACGGCGGCGACGGCGTCGGGGTCGCCGAGGATAAAGGTCGCGTCGCCGAGGCCGCCGCGGCTGTGCAAGACGAGGCCGGTGCCGGTGTCGCCGCGCGCGAAGTGCCAGCGCGTGCGTTCGAAGAGGCCGGGTTCGAGCTGGCCGAGTGCGTAGGCGGAGTAACCGGTGTTTTGGGTCAGCAGGTCGCGGATCCGGTCGCGATCGTCGAGCGTGGCCACTACGTATTCGTAGTGACGGCGGGCTGGGAGACCCTGCCAGCGGACCTCGTGCTCGGCCATGCGCCCTACTCTACCTCGAAATGCGTCAAACTGCGGAATTGCCGGTAACGAGCTTCGACTTCGTCCCGCGTGAGCGTCAGGAGGCGCGCGGGGCCGAAGCCTTCCACGCAGAACGAGGCGACCGTCGAGGCGTAAATCATCGCTCGACGGACCTCGTGCGGCGTGACCGCGGGCACGGTGTCGAGATACCCGAGGAACCCGCCCGCAAACGCGTCCCCCGCACCAGTAGGATCGACCACATCTTCCAGCGGATAACCCGGCGCCACGAAGTAATCGTCGCGGCTCATATAGACCGCCCCGTATTCGCCGAGCTTGATGATCATCCCGCGGACGCCCTCTTCGACGAACTTCCGGCCTGCGCGGGCGATGGACGGCATCCCGGCCACCTGGCGCGCTTCGTCTTCGTTCAAGGTGACGAAGTCCGCGACGGTCATCGTCGTCCGCAGTTCGTCGTAGGAGGTCTCGATGAAGAATTTGATCGTGTCGACCAGGCTGGCCTTGGCGTGGGGCAGGGCGCGGATGAGGTTGCGCTGCATCACGGGGTCGAGCGCCGACATGCAGGCGGTCGTGGAGCCGTCCCAGCCTGGCGGGAGCTTCGGCTGCCAGCCGGCGTTGACGCCGAGGACGGTGTAGAGCGTTTCCCGGCTATTCATGTCGTAGGAGTACTTCGCGCCCCAACGGCTCGTCTCCGGGCCTTCGACCGTGAGGCCCGCGAGGTCCACGTTCGGCCTCGCGAGCTGCTGGCGGAAGCGGTCGGGGAAGTCCTCACCGACGGCAGCGAGGAGCCGCACGTCGGTGAAGAGCGAGGCGGCGAGGACCGTGAACGTGGCGGAACCACCGAGCGCGCCGGTCGTCTTGGCGAAGGGCGTTTCAACGTCGTCGATGGCGACCCATCCGGCGATCAAGGTGCTCAAGGGGTCCCTCCGAGACGGCGGTCGAGGATTGGCGCGAGGCGGGCGAGCGCGGCCGGCGAAATGGCATCGGGCGGCGTGACCAAGGCCGAGTCGAGCGCGCGGCCGCAGTCACAGTCGCGATCCTCGCCGAGCGAGGCGATCAGCCGGAGCACGACTTGCTGGGCGGTGGCGACGTTCTCACGCAGGACGCGAAAGACCGTCGCGGCGTCGACCGTCGCTTCGCTCTCGTGCCAGGAGTCGTAGTCAGTGACTGTCGCGAGCAGCGCGTAGCAAAGCTCGGCTTCGCGGGCGAGCTTCGCCTCCGGGATGCCCGTCATGCCGACCAGGCTTGCGCCCCACTGGCGGTAGAGGTGGCTTTCGGCGCGGGTGCCGAAGGCGGGGCCTTCGATCACGACGAGCGACCCTTCTGAATGGACGGGCACGCTCGAGCCGCCAGCGGCGAGGCAGAGGGCTCCGCGCAGCGCCTCGCAATAGGGGGCCGCCATGCCGACATGGGCGACCACGCCGTCGCCGAAGAAGGTGGCCGGGCGGACCCCGTTCGTCCGGTCGATGATTTGGTCGGGGACGACGAACGCGCCGGGGCCGAGTCGCTCGCTCAGGCTGCCGACGGCGGATACGGCTACGACCCGCTGGACGCCCAGTGTTTTGAGTGCCCAGAGGTTCGCGCGTTGCGGGATTTCGGCGGGGAGGAGGCGATGACCGCGGCCGTGTCGCGCCAGGAAGGCCACCCGGCGTCCCGCGATGCCGCCGATCCGGACCGCGTCGCTCGGCGGGCCAAACGGCGTATCGAGGACGACCTCTTCCCAGTCCGACGCGCCTGGCATGTCATAAAACCCAGACCCGCCGATGATCGCGAGGTCTGCGCGGGGCTGCGACAAAGCGGTGCTCCGGTGCGGGTTGGGGGCTCAGTCTACGCCGAGAATGGGGGACGCGCTTCCGAGCGTGCCGGCAACTGAACGTCCGAATGGCGGACGGAGGAGGCCGCGCTCGGTGATGAACGCGGTGATCAGCCCGGCCCCGGTCACGTCGAACGCTGGGTTATAGACGTGGCTGCCGGCCGGCGCCCATTCGAGACCGCGGTAGCCGGTCACCTCGCTGGCGGCGCGCTGTTCGATGGGGATGGCGACGCCGGACGGCGTGGCCGGGTCGAAGGTCGTGAGGGGCGCGGCGATATACAACGGGACGCCGAAGTGCTGCGCGAGGATCGCGAGCCCGGCCGTGCCGACTTTATTGGCGGCATCACCGTTCATGGCGATGCGGTCGGCGCCCGTAATGACGGCGGTCACCTGCCCGGTCGCGAGGAGGCTCGCGGCGGCGCCATCTGGGAGGAGCGTCGCCGGGATTCCCCGCCGCTGGAGCTCCCACATCGTGAGACGCGCTCCCTGAAGGAGCGGGCGCGTCTCGTCGGCGAAGCAGCGGGCGAGGTTGCCGTCCGCGTGGACCTGGGCAACCACGCCGAGTGCGGTCCCGAGGGCCCCGGTCGCCAGCGTCCCGGTGTTGCAATGGGTGAGGATGGTCGTCCCGGGCCCGAAGAGCGCGGCCCCGTGGCGTGCGAGTGCGTCGTCTTCTGCCTCACGCGCTTCGGCGAGCGCCTGGGCAAAGGCCCAGAGGGCCGCGACGCGCCCATCCGGTGCGACGGCGAGCGCGGCCCGCAGCGCGCGATGCGCCATCGATTGGAGCTCCACGGCCGTCGGCCGGGCGCCAGCGATCTCGTCGCAGGCCGCACGGAGCGCGGCGTCGGTGGTCCCCAGCGTTTCGGCCGCGAGCGCCATGCCGGCGGCCGCTGTGACGCCGAGCAGCGGAGCCCCGCGGACGCGGAGCGATTGGATCGCCTCGCGCAGCTCGGCGACGGTGCCGACCTGCCGGTAGACCTCAGCCGACGGAAGCTCCGTCTGGTCGAGCAGCTCGATTGGCCGCCCCTGGCCGAAGCTGATCGCGCGCAACCGCTCCACGAAGGCTACTTTCCGGTGGTAGCGCAGGCGGCAACCGAGGCTTCAAGGTCGCCGAGCAGGGAGGCGAGTTGCGACCGCGAACCTTCCCCGACGCCGGCGACGATCGCCGTGATGTCCTTGGCGAGCGATGCCCGGAGCGCCTCCGCGAGCTTCGAGCCCGAATCTGTGAGTTCCAGCCGCACCGCCCGGCGGTCTTCGAGGTCGCGCTTGCGGACCAGCAGCCCGGCCCGCTCCAAGCGGTCGAGCACGCCGGTCACGGTCTGGGACTGCTGGGAGAGGAAGTCCGCGACGAGGTGGGGCTGTGCCTGTTCGAAGGAGTCGACGGCGACGAGCGTGACGGCTTGGATGAAGGTGACGTTGTGTTCGCGGCCAAGGCGCTGATCCATCTCACGGACGACAGCGTTGGTGGTGCGGTAGAGGGCGGTGACGAGCGAGAGGTCGAGGTCGGTATCTGGTGCTTCCATGCCTTCAGTCTACTCCCAACAAATACCAGACGGGACAGTTTCCCACCGAGATTTCACAACATTAGGTTGGATGTTGGGTGACAACGCTCCCGGTACCGTGCGCTCCCGTTCAGGGATAGGCGATGACGTGCCCGATCTCGTATGCGGCCAGCCGTCCGCGGCCGCCGAGGGCTTCGAGGACGATCACGAACCCCACGCCGGCGACCGTCCCGCCCGCGAGCTCGACGAGCTTGGCGGCCGCGAGCGCGGTCCCTCCTGTGGCGAGGACGTCGTCGACGATGTAGGCGCGCATGCCTGGGCGGGCGAAGGCGTCCGCGTGAATATCGAGCTGGCTCTCGCCATACTCGAGCGAGTATTCCACTGAGAGGCGGGCCGCGGGCAGCTTGCCTGGTTTTCGTACCGGGACGAACGGCAGGCCCAAGCGGGCGGCGAGCGGCGCCGCGAACAGGAACCCGCGCGACTCAATGCCGACGATCGCCTCTGCCCTGGTGGCGAGGACCCGTGCTTCGAGCGCTTCGAGGATCTGGGCGAAAGCTGCCGGGTGCCCGAGGGCTGGCGTGATGTCGCGAAACAAGATCCCGGGCTGGGGGAAGTCGGGGACGTCGCGGATGAACGGGCGAAGGTCCATTGGCGGAGTGTACTGGTTCTGGTACTTCACATTCTTGACGGCCCCCGGCGGGACGGAGATAGTTCGGCCGTCGCGAATTGATTGGCCGGCTGGTCAGTCCGTCTGGTCGAAGAGGAGGAGGATGCGCCGATGGAGCATGACCTGGAACAGCGGTTGCGCCTCCGCTCGATGGACCCGGACTTCTACGCGCTCGAACGCCAGCTCCTCTGGCCGCGTCAGTGGCTGGTCGCCGGCCGCGCCGACGAGCTCGCAGGCCCGGGGCACTACGCGATGTGGGAGGAGACGGGCGTCCCGCTGATTGTGATCCGGAGTGTCGATGGCGAACTGCGCTGCTTCTACAACAGCTGCCGGCATCGCGGCGCGCCGGTCGTCCGGGAGCCGCGCGGCCGGAATCGGGCGTTGCGCTGTCAGTATCACAGCTGGACCTACGACACGTTTGGCCGGCTTGTGTCCGTCCCGGATGAGCGTGACTTCGTGGACCTGCGTTTCGAAGAGCGGTCGCTGGTCCCGGTGGCCGCCAAGGTCGTGGCTGGGTGGGTGCTCGTGAACCAGAGCGCGCCCGACGCCGCCGCGCCCGACCTCCCCGCGCAAGGGGGGAAGCAGACGCTCACGACGTTGCGGTTCGAGGCGCAGGCGAACTGGAAGACGATGCTGGCAGCCCTCGACGCGTCATCGGGCCCGGATGGGGCGGCAGCACCGGTCGCGCTCGGCTGGAACGGCCTGCTTGTCGCCCAGGACGCTTCGCAGCTCGCCGTCACTGTTTGGCCGGTCGCGGAATGGCCGGGGAGCGCGGATACCTGCAGCATCCGGGTCGCAGTGCTCGCCCCGGAATGGGACGAGGATGACGGCTCGCCGCTTGAGTCGGCGGACTGGGCCAATCAACACCAGGCGATCACCGCCTGGGTCGCAGCGAGCGCCGCGATCGCCGAAGGCTGGCAACGCGAATTGACTGCAGGACAGCTGCCGTCCGCCCTTCAGGGAGTCGCTCGCCACCGGCAGGTCGACGAGGCGATTGGGCCGCATGCCGTGCCGACCGCCTGGCGGGTGGGCGCTTAGCCCGTTATGCCCATCTTTGCCTGCTTCGTGAAGTTTTGGCCCGAGGCGGCGATGCGGGGCGCGCCTCGGTTCTCCGCGGATTCGGGGTGGTGGGAGGCCGCGGGCGCGTTCGACGCGGCGGCCTTGCTCGTCGCGGCCACCGCCGAAGACGCCGCTGACGCGATCCTGGCGACGGCATCCGGCGCGCGCGCGCGGCCAGTCGGTGGGGACTCGACGGTCGGTGGCTTGCCGCCCGGGGTGGCGGCGCAGCTCTATCGGGGGATGGGCGGCTGGGTGCTCGTCGGCCTTCCGGACCAACCTGCCTGGCTCACGCTCGCGATGGCGTTTCTCCGGCGGCGGGTGTACCAACGCGCGACCTTCGCCACGGCCTGGCACACGCCGGCGGTCAACGAGCTCGCCGCGCTCGTCTTCGCGACCCACCACGCCGACGACGCAGCGGGGACCTGCCGGACGTACGGCGTCCCGGCGACCCACCTTGCCCGGTGGGCCGCGGAGGCTGGCCCATCGGCGTCGGCAGCCGACATCATCCAATACGGCGCGGTGTTGCTCGCGCCACCCGAGGTGACGGCGCTCGCGGGCAGCGAAACCTGGGCAAGCGTCCTCACGGCCGCGCTCACGCCGGAGTTTCGCGACGATGTCGCCCTCGGACCGGCGCGGGCGACGGTGAACAATTGACAACTTGCCGATGCGCAAGCCAGATTGCTTGCGACACCGGCCCTCAGGAGGCTTTGCGATGGATACCGCAGTCGTTGATCGATTGAAGCGGGAGATCACGTACGAGTTTTCGCGCGAAGGTCCGCCCGAGGGTTTTCCAAAGTTCCCCGACATCCCAGCGGGCCGCTATCGCGACCCGCGCTTCTTCCAACTCGAGATGGATTATCTCTGGCCCCGCGTCTGGCTCTACGCCGCGCGCCAAGAGGAGTTGCCAGCATCTGGCAACCACCTCTTCTGGGAACGTGCCGGCGCCTCGCTGATCCTCGTGAGGGGCGACGACGGTGTGGTCCGTGCCTTTCATAACCGGGCGCCCGAAGGCGGGCCGATCGTCATGCCGCCCGACGAGAGCCACCTTGCGAAGACGAAACTGTTCGACAGCGCCGGCCACAACCTCAAGGTGCAGCAGGAGTTCCCGCGCTACCGGTTCGCCGACGGCATGATCCGCTGCGCGCAAAGCGGCCGCGTCTACAACCTCCAGGGCGAGTTGATCCGCGGCCCACGCGGGGAGCACGCGTCGGAGCTTAGCGATTCCCTCCAGCGGCTTGAGGCGGTCCGCTGCGAGTCGTTCACCGGCTGGATCTTCGTCAACCGCGACCCGGGCGCACAGTCGCTCCTCGACTGGCTGCACCCGATCCCGGAGCAGATGTCGATGTTCAACGGCGACTCGCTCCGGATGATCGACAAGCGCTGGACGATCATCCCGTGCAACTGGAAGGTGACGGTCGAGGCGTTCCAGGAGGTCTATCACTTCAAGCACATCCACCACAAAGGCGGCGTGTCGTCGCTCGACCAGCGAGGCGCGACGATGGGTGTCCTGCCGAACGGGCACTCGCGGATGATCACGCCCCTTTCGAAGCGCATGGCCGAGCTTTCTGGGATGGCTGACGCCCTCGATTGGCGCACCGACATTACCCGCGGAGGTTTCGGTTCGGCCCCCGAGATCCCGGGGGTCGTCGCGGAAATCAAATCGGTGAACGGCATGACGCGCTGCACGAGCACGGCCTTCAGCGCGTTTCCGAACCTCGTGACGCCCGTCTCCGCGACAGGCATGCCGTTCCTGCTCGCCTGGCCGCTCGACGTCCGGACCACGCTCTTCGAGTGGATCACGTTCACGCCGGACGTCTGGGGCGACGGGCCTTCTCCGGCCTCACAGCCCTATTGGGATGCCCGCCTCAACGGTTTCGACGTCGTGATGGAAGAGGACACGCGCAATATGGCGCCGATGCAGAAGTCGCTCGAATCTCCGGGCCTCACCGGGATGCCCGTGAGCTACCAGGAGCGCCGCATCTGGAACTGCGCCGAAACCGTGGACCGCATGATCGGGCGCGAGCGCATCCCCGAAGACCTTCGCGTACCGGCGCTGCTCGCTCCCTACGTCGAGCGCTAGCCGTGCCAACGACTGCGCGATTGGTCGTCGTCGACGTGAGCGGCGTGTGCCTTATCCGGGAGCTGGACCTTCCCGACCCAGGGCCAGGCCAGGTCGTGGTCCAGATCGATGCAGCGACCGTCGAGCCGGCGGACATTCAGCGGATCGCGGCTGGCGAACCCGGTCTGCGGTTGATCGGCGAGGCCGGATCGGGGCTGGTGCTCGCGGCCGGGCCCGGCGTCGCTAGCGTGGCTCCCGGCGACCGTGTCATCGTCACGCGGGCCGGCGCCAGGACGGCGGCCGCCCGGGCGGTCGTGCTGGATGACGGCCAGGAAACAGCGCCCGCTTCGGTCTACACCTGGGCCACCGACGTGCTCGTGGACGAGGTAGCCGTCGCCAAGGTCGAACGGCTTCCCGACAAGGAAGCGCTCGCGCACCTCGGGTCGTCCTCGCTGCTCGCGAAAACGGCGTTCGAACGAGCGCAGGCGACGTTGGATGACTCCGCGGCCGTGTTCGGGGCCGGGCCGGTTGGCTTGGCGCTGGTCCAACTCCTGAAGGATGCGGGCGTCGGGACGATCGTGGTGGTCGACCGGAGCGAAGCGCGACGGTCGCAGGCCGCGAAGCTCGGCGCCACCCACGTGGTTTCGCAAGGCGGCGAAGCCGAGCTGGCGCAGGTCCGCGAGGCCGCCGATGGTGGCGCGAGCGTCGTCTTCGATTGCGTTTATGAGTTCGCGGCGACGAACCGGCCCGGCCCGCTCGCCCGCGCAGCAGACGGGATTGCGGTCGCAGTCGGGACGCCAGGCACCGACGACGAGGCCTCGCGGCTTGCGGGACTTGCGGCCTTCGACGTCGTGGTCGACCAGCCCGACCGGGGGTTGCTCCCGTCGCTGGTCGCGGCGGTGGCGGCCGGTCGGTTCTCACACTCCCCGCTCGTGACGATGCGCTACACAATCGAGTCGGTGAACGAGGCCGTCCGCGACCTGGAGAGCGGCGCGTTTGTCGGTGTCGGCCTGTTGATCATGGAGCCCCTTCGCTAAGTCGCGCGATAGCGCGTCCCGTCGAGTCGCGCCTGGCCGCGCGCCTCGAGCAAGTCCAGGTGGCCCTGGAGCGTCGAAGTGATCTGCCAGAAGCGCCGTTGGAGCGCGCGACGGTACATACGCTCGGCGAGGCCGTAGACCGTGGCCGGGCCAGCCGAGGCGAGCTCGTCACGGACTTTGGCGGTGCGCTGCTCGATTTGGGCGATGTTCAGGGCAATAGCGTCCTGTGCGTCGTCAAACGGCGCTCCGTGGCCCGGAAAGCAGCGCGTAACGTCCTCCCCTTGGAGGCGCGCTAACGATGCGAGGAACGCCGGCAAGCTCGGGAACCGCTGGTCCCACTGGCCGGAGCGGAATTGGACCGCGGGCGTCGGTGTGATGTCCGGCAGGAGTTGGTCACCAGAAAAGAGCCAGCCCTCCGCGCGATGGACCAGGACCAGGTTCCCCGGTGTGTGGCCGGGGGAGGCGAGGACCGTCAGGCCGCACGGCAGCTGCTCGCCATCGGTGAGCGTGCGGGCGGCATGGAAGGGCTCGAAGCGGAGGCCGGTCGGCCAGCGCGGGTTGGAACCGTGCTGTGGGTAGCTGTCGCGGCCCCGTTGGGCGAGGGCGGCGTCGCGCCGCCGCCAGAGCCCGGCCGCGGCGTCCTCCACCTCGGTGGCGGGCGCCCCGATGCTGGCCACCCAATCGACCATCGCCTGGACTTCGTCGGCGGCGCGGAATTGCGGCGCCAGGGTGAGGGGCGCGTCCGCTTGGCCAACCGCGACAGGCACGCCGCGCTCCTGCCACCAATGCCCGAGCCCCGCGTGGTCGACGTGTGCGTGGGTCGCGACGACGAGGTCTGGCAGACGTGGGAGCCGGTCGAGCAGGGAGTCGAACGCGCCCGCATAGTCCGGGCCTGTATCGACAAGGACGAGGCTTTCGCCATCGTCGACGGCGTACGCAGTGTTGTAGGTGAGTGAGAGCGGCGTGACGGCGACCAAGCGCACGAGTCTACCGCAGGAGACGTTGCGGCCCACGGGTACAGCGATCGCGCCGTGCGCGGTACGCTTTCCGCTATGGCTAGCCAAGAGTCCTTCGACATCACCACTGGATGCGACCTCCAAGAGGTCGACAACGCCGTCAATCAGGCGCGCCGCGAGCTGACGAACCGGTTCGACTTCAAAAACGTGCTCGTGGAGATTGACTACGACCGTACCAAGGCGACGCTCGGGATCCACACGACCGATGAGTACAAGCTCGATGCGGTCTGGGAAGTGCTCCAGGCGAGGCTCGTCGCGCGCAACGTGCCGCTCAAGAACCTCCAGCGTGGGCAGATCGATAAGGCCGGCCAAAGCACCGTCCGGCAACAAGTGACGATGGTCCAGGCGATCGATGCCGACCTCGGCCGGAAGATCGTGAAGTTCATCAAGGATCAGAAGTTCAAGAAGGCCCAGACGCAGATCCAGGGCGACGCTGTCCGCGTGAGCGGCCCGAGCCGGGACGAGCTCCAGGCGGTCATTACGGCCGTCAAGAAGGAAGACTGGGGTGTGGAGCTGAAGTTCGGCAACTTCCGGGCGTGACGTGGCACTGGCGCGGCCTGAGCGGGTGGTTTCATGGGCGGGCTGGCTTCGCCGCCGACTCGGGGACGTAGGTGACGAGCGGATTGGCGTCGCTCCCGAGGGTGACCAGCTGCCGGAGGGTGACGAGCAGCACGAGCAGGAACACCGTTGGGATCAGCCCCATCCAGAAGAGCGCCTGGCGGTCGCCAATCATGTCGGCGACGAAGCCGGTGAGCAGCCAGTTGAGTTGCATGCCCTGCATGATCATGAAGTGGACGGCGAGCACGCGGCTGCGGAGCTGTTCGGGGACGCGGACCTGGAGGATGGTCATCACGGAGGTCGCCCAGAATGGGCTCGTCAGGCCCATGCCCGCTTCGAGGACGAGGGTGAGGGTGAACCAGGGCGAAATCGCGTAGAACACCATGCAGGTGACCCAGACGAGCGGGCCGAGAAGCAGGACGAGCCCCTTGAGTTTGAGGCGCGGCCCGAGCGCGATGACGATGAAGCTCCCGAGAAGGCTGCCCGCGCCGAACGCCGCGCCGAGCCAGCCGAGCCCGGACGCGCCGACATCGAGCACCTCGCGGGCGAACACGGGGCGCATCGCGAGGATGGCCCCAGCAAAGATGGTGACGACGGTCGTCGGCAGGAAGACCCATCGCAGGAGGGGGTCGACGCGAAGGTGGCGCAGACCAGCGCCCGTGTCCGCCCAAAACGAGCCGCGCGCCTGGCCGGTCGTGCGTCCGCGGATCGGGATGGTCGCCAAAAGGAGCGCGCCGATCACATACCCAGCGCCTCCGGTGAGGTAGGTGGCATCGGAGCCGACGGCGGCGACGAGGCCGCCACCCACGGATGGGGCCAGTACTTGGAAGACGCCGGTCGCCAGCGCATTCAGGGCGAGAGCGGTCATCAACCGGTCTTGGCCCACGATGTCGGTCACGTAGCTCTGGCTTGCGGGCTGGCTGATGGCGAGGAAGACGGACGACACGCCCACAGAGGCGAGGATCAGCCAGACCTCCGCAGCATCGACGAGGACGGCGACTCCCATCCCGAGCGTCACCACTGCGAAGCCGAGCCGGCCCGCGATCAGCAAGTCGCGGCGGGCGACGCGGTCGCCAAGGATGCCCGCGACTGGGGTGAGCGCGATCACCACGCCCGCCTGGATCGCGCCCATCAAGCCGAGGACCGTGCGAGATTGGGTGAGCGAGAGCATGAGCCACTGGGCGCCGAGCAAGACAAGCCCCTGCCCGATGAAGAACAGCGCATTGCTGACCCAATAGACGCCAAAACTCGGGGCGCGAAACGGGTCGAGCGCCGAACTGAGGTGCTTGCCGAGCCGCGAGTAGAATGGAGAAGGCCGGGCAAGTTGCTCCACGCGGACCCCCTGTTGGCGGCCCTGGGGCCCTGGCCGTATCGTTCTACGCGTCCCAGCTTAGGCGCGTCAATGATCGGGGAGGCGGCAGTTCTGAGACGCGAAGAAGCGGTAGAATGCGCGTTCCGGCCCGTGACCTGGACTGAGTCGCGCACCCGTCCGAGCCACACCCAAAGAAGAAAGAGGTAACCCACATCGTGGCGACAAAGACCCTGGAAGGGACCGCGCTTTCGCGCGTCCACAACATCCGCGAAGCGATCGCGAAAGGCGGCGATGAAGCGCAGCAGATTCGCCATGAACCGCAGTGGCTGACCGACATCCTGATCGACAACGGCATCTACCGGTTCGCGCTCCCGCGCGAACTTGGCGGCGAGGATGCCGATGTGCGGACCACCGTCGAAGTGCTCGAGGCGATCTCCGCGATCGATGCGTCGATTGGCTGGAACGTGATGCTTGGGTCGGAAATCAACGCCCTGGCCGCTGGTGGGATGCCCAAGGACCTCGCCAAGGAGGTCTACATCGACAACCCGCGCGTCGTCATGTGCGGCGGCGGCGGGCCCGGGACGCAACCCTCGCGCGCCATCAAGGTGCCGGGCGGATACCAGGTGTGGGCGCAGAGCACCTTCATGAGCGGCTGCCATCACTCCGAATGGGCCTTCCAATCGGCCCCGATCCTTGAGAACGGACAGCCGATCATCGAGCCCAGCGGCATGCCCCGGATGAAGATGTTCTTCATCCACAAGAGCAAGTTCGAGATCCTGGATACGTGGGACGTAGCGGGGCTTCGGGGCTCGGGCAGCCATGACGTGAAGACCGATGGGGCCGTGATCGAAGACAAGTGGCTCCCCGTCGAGCTCTTCCAGCTTCCCGCGCAGCACGCGAACCCAGTCTTCCGGATCCCCGTGCCCTTGCGCCTTTCCTACAACAAGGCAGCCGTCGCCACCGGCGTCGCGCTTGGCGCACTGGCCGAGTTCGCGGACCTGGCACAGAACAAGACGCCCTTCCTCTCGCCCGGCAAGCTCCAGGAGCGGCCGATCGCTCAGTACCGGATGGGCGAGTGCGTTGCCACGATCAAGGCGGCTCGTGCCTACCTGTTCGAGGCGTTCAAGGCGGTCGAAGACGAGCTTCGGGCCGGGGCGTCAGCGCCATCTGGCCCGACGACACAGGACGCGCGGCTCGCATGCGTGTTCGCCGCCAACGCGTCGGTCCACGTGGTCGACGTCATCCACAACACCGCTGGGACGAGCGCCATGCGGCTCAACAGCCCGCTTGAGCGCAAGCTGCGGGACGCCCACGGCGCGGCTTCGCACCGCTGGGTTTCGCACTCGCTCTACCCGGAGCTTGGCAAGATCCACCTCGGGATGGCGCCGAGCCCAGAGTTCGCCGGCGGGACCGAAGGCCCGGTTTTGGGCGGCGGCCAAGGCGCAAAGCAGTAGGCTAACCGCGAGCACCGCAAACACAACAGGGGCGCCCCAACGGGCGCCCCTGTTTCGTGGTGCAAGATGGTGGAGCTGAGGGGATTCGAACCCCTTACCTCAACACTGCCAGTGTTGCGCTCTCCCGATTGAGCTACAGCCCCGACCGAACAACCAACCGATCGTAGCAAGCCCGTGCGTTTCGGGCGAGTCGCGTTAGCGCTTCGTCCGGGGGTCAAGTGCGTCGCGCAAGCCGTCGCCAAGGAAGGTGAAGCAGAGCATGAGCGCAGCGATGGCCAGGGCGGGGAGCACAAGCTCAATCGAGTGGGTGTAGATCGCGTCCCGACCCGAGCCAATGAGCGAGCCGAGGCTGGCATCGGGCGGCGGCACGCCGAGGCCGATGAACCCGAGCGCTGCCTCGGCGAAGATCGCCAAGGGAATCCCGAAAGTCGATGCCACGATTATCGAGCCGAGGGTGTTCGGCAGCATGTGGACGCGCACCACGCGCAAGGGGCTCGCGCCGATCGCGTTGGCCGCAAGGATGTAGTCCTGCTGGCGGATGCTCAACATCTGGCCGCGGATCAACCTCGCAACCGTGGTCCAGCTCACGAACGAGATCGCGAGGATCGTGACGAGCAACGTGCTGTTGAGGCCGGGGATCTGCGGGTCACCCGTGCCGACGATCGGCCAGTCGCGCCCCAAAAGGACTTGGCGCAGGAGGACGATAGCGAGGAGGTCCGGGAAGGCGAAGGCAAGGTCGGTGAGCCACATGAGGACGCCGTCGGACCACTTGCCGCCCAACGCGGCGGCCATGCCGACGGCGATGCCGATCACGAGGATGACGACCTGCGCCCCGAGGCCGACCTTGAGCGAGAACAGGAGCCCCTGCATGAGGCGCGCCCAAAGGTCGCGTCCCAGCTGGTCCGTCCCGAGCCAGAACTGGGTCGACGGGTTCTCTTCGAGATGGTCGTGGTCCTGGATCGCGGGCGCGTGGTTCTGGACCAGATCAACTGTGTTGGCCAGGACCGCGATAAGCAGCATGGCGAGCAAGACAACGAGCGAGAGCATCGCAAGGCGGTTCCGCTGGAGGCGCTGCCAGGCTTGGGCCCAGAGGCCACGCTGCTTCGTCGCAAAGACATCGTGGAGGTCGACTGTGGAGGTTTGCGCGTTGGCGGCCATCAATCTCCCTCCTAATACCTGATCCTCGGGTCGACGACCGCGTAGAGGAGGTCAACCACGAGGTTCATGACGGCGATGATGAGTGTGAAGAAGATGGTCACGCCCATGATCAGGCCGTAATCGCGGATCAGCACGGACCGCACGAACTCGCGGCCGAGCCCCGGGATCTCAAAGGCGCGCTCGATCACGAACGAGCCGGTGATCAGGCCCGCAAAGGTAGGGCCGAGCACGGTGAGCACGGGGATCAGGCCGTTCTTCGCCGCATGCTTGACCACCACGCCGGTCTCGGCGACGCCCTTGGCTCGGGCGGTGCGGATGTAGTCCTGGCGCAAGACCTCGACCATCGCGGCGCGGGTGATCCGGGCGATGAAGGCCATCGGCAAGAACCCGAGCGCGACCGTCGGCAGGACCATCTGGCGCCAGTTGCCGAAGTCGCCCTGGAGCCATTGCGTGAAGCCGTAGTCGCCGCTGAGCACGTTAAACCAGCCGAACTCGACGGCGAAAATGATCGTGATGATCGGCGCGAGCACGAAACTCGGCAGGGCCGCCCCGGCTGTCGCCAGAAACACACCAACGTAGTCGGCGAGGCCGTTCTGCTTGAGCGCCGAGACCGTACCCAACGCTAGGCCCGCACCGGTGGCGAAGAGGAACGACAGGATGCCAAGCTGCGCGGAGACCTTCACGCGTTCGCCGATGATGTCGCGCACCTCCCGGTCGTTGGCGAAGGAGATGCCGAGGTCGAACTTCGCGAGGTTGACCAGGTAAGTGCCGTACTGTTCGAGGAGCGGTTTATCGAGGCCATAGCGTTTTTCGAGGTTGGACTTCGTTGACGCACTGACCGGCCGGTCATCGTCGAACGGGCCGCCCTCCACTGCGTGCATGAGGAAGAACGTGATCGTCGCGACGGCGACGATGAGCGGGACTATAGCAAGCGTGCGTCGGATGGCGTACTGAAGCATCCCAACTCCCAGCGCGACGGCGTGGTGGAGAAGTGAAGAGGGGACGGTAGCAAGTGGCTGCCGTCCCCCTCCATGTGTGGTGCCGGGCCGGAGCCGCGACTACTTCTTGGTGGTGCTCCAGAACTCTGGGTAGTACTCGCCCGGGACGAACGTGTCGCCGGGGCGCTTGTTTTCGACCATGCCCTTGACGTGGGCGCGGACGAGCTTGGCGACGGCGTTGTGGTACATCGGGGCCATGCCACCGAGTTGCTCGACGAGGATCTTCTCCGCATCGCGGTACTGCTGGCGGCGCTGCTCATCGTTGGTGTTGAACTTCGCCTTGTTGATCACATCGTCAAGAGCGGGGATGGAGGTGTCGTCTTTGTTCAGAGAGCCACCGGTCTCGAACTGACCCAGGAGCCAGTTCTCGGGATCCGGGTAGTCTTCCTGCCAGCCTCCGACGAAGAGCTGGAATTCCTTCTTGTTGAACTTTGCCGACCGCGTCTTCGAATCGACGACGTCGAGCTTGATCTCGATGTTGAGGTTCTTCTTCCACTCGGCCTGAAGGAACTCGCCCAGGAGCTTGTTCGTCGCGTCGTCACGGATGACGAGGCTGAGCTGCGGAAAGCCCTTGCCATCGGGGAAGCCGGCCTTGGCGAGGTTCTCCTTCGCCTTGGCGACGTTGAAGCCAATCGCGGCGTCGTATTCTCCGCCCTTCAGTCCGTTGCGGACCGGGGGCATCCAACTCGTGGTCGGGATGTTGGAATCCTTGAAGACGACCTTGTTTAGCGTGACGCGGTCGATCGACTGTGAAAGCGCAAAGCGGACCTCTTGCTTGGCAAGGGTCGGGTCTTTGAGCTGCATGTGGATGCCGGTCGTGCGGGTCGCCGGGTAGAGCTGAAGCTCCTTGGCGAACTCGGTCTTGAGCTTGTCGAGCTCGGCCTTGCTGGCGGTCGTCGCGTCGAGCTCGTTGCTACGGAAGGCGTTGGTGCCGACCGCGTCGTCATCGATGTACTTGATCGTCAGCTTCTCAAGGAGTGCCTTCGAGCCGCCAGCCCAGTTCGGGTTCTGGACGAGCTCCATGTTCGCCTTTTCGGTGTACGCCTTCGGCATGAAGGGGCCGTTGTAGACGTTCTCCAGCGGGCCAGGCCACTTGGCGTCGACGGCGCTCACCTTGTGCTTCGGCACCGGGAAGGTGGGCCAGAGCGCGAGGAGGATCGGGAACGTCGGTTGGGCGTCGGTGAGCTTGTACTCAACCGTCGTGGCGTCGACGGCGCGGACGCCGACGGCCTTGAGGAGCGCGTCCTTTTCGGCAGGGGTCTTCTTGGCGGCGCCGTAGTAGTCATCGCAACCAACGATCGCCGTCAGGATGTACTGGTAGTGGCCGGCGTTGTCGGGGTTGCAGGTGCGCTGAATGCCAAGGACGAAGTCTTGGGCGGTCAACGGCTGGCCGTCAGACCACTTAAGGTCCTTCTTCAGCTTCACGGTGTAGGTCTTGCCATCGGCGGAAACCGTGGGCTTGCCGTCAGCCATGGCTGGCTGCGGGATGTCCTTGGTGTCAAGGTGATACAGGCCGCGCCAGACCATCATGAAGTGGGCGATGTCCTGGGCGAAGTCGGAGAAGTGCGGGTCCCAGTTTTCGAACTGGACGCCGCCGATGGTGACAGAGCCTCCCGGCTTGCCGGTCTGCTCTCCACCCGAGCTCCCGCTGTCGCCATCATCGTCATCGTCGTCGCCGCACGCGGCAGCGAAGACGAGCCCGAAGGCTGCGAGGGCGCCCATCAGCAGCAGCCCCCATCGTTTACGCTTGGTCATCGATCAGTTCCCTCCTCTGGCGATTAACCGAACGGTAAGTTGCAACGAACGTTGGCCTTTGTCAACTGTCATTGCGCGCCGCGGCCGGCCATGCGAGCCAACTTAACAATCGGCGCAGTCCTGTTTGTTCGCCAGGGTCAACGGCAAGCGGGGCAGAGCCCGTAGAGCTCGAGACTGTGCCCGCTCAGCGCGAAGCGAGCGCTCTGGGCATTTCGCTCGATGAGCGCGTCGAGCTCCGGGTCGCTGAAGTCGGTGACGACGCCGCACTCCCGGCAGATGAGGTGATGGTGGTGCCCGCCGCGCGAGAGCTCGTAGCGGATGCCCCCGTCTTCGAGCACGAGGCGGCAGATGACTTCGGCTTCCTGGAGGAGCTTGACCGTCCGGAAGACGGTTGCGCGGCCGACGGCGGGCGTCTTGGCCGCCAGCTCTTCCACGGTGAAGGGGCCGGGAAGGCGGCGCACCGCGTCCAGCACCTCCCGGCGGGGCCCGGTGAGGCGGTGCCCAGCGGTGGCCAAGCGTGCTTCTGAATCCGATTCAACCACGAGCCGATCCTACCCGAACGGCCGCTGCGACGTTAGTCAACCGAGCGCTCGGCGACTAGGATCACGCGACTGTCGTATTCGCCACCCACTGCGGCCGGGATGAACGTTCCGCCGCAACTGATGAGCGTGATCCGTTCCGTGTTCGAACTCAGGCCAGGGTAGACCACCAGGTCCATGTCGAGGTCTGCGAGGTGCCAGATTTCGACGGTCCGGACGACGTATGTGTACCGCGTGCCGTTGCCCATGGTGACGTAGAGGGCGTCGCCAGCCTGCGCGGAGGTGAGATACGCGAAGGGGCCGTTGCCGTGGCCGACGTAGTTGACGTGGGCCGCGAAGATCGTGTTGCCTCCGCCCCACCCAGGCCGCCCGAAGCGCGGGTACCAGACGATTTCGGCTGGGTAACGCGGGTCTTGGAGCAGCTCGCGACCGTTGACGAAGTGCGTGTCGGCTTCGCCCACGGGGTCTGCGCCGAAGATGCTGGCCGACCCGAGATAGATCGACGCAATCGGCCCGGCGTAGGGCGTCGCGGTCGGGATGGGTGTCGGCTTCGGCGGTTGCGGCGGTTTGGCCAAGTCGGCGATGTAGGCCCGTGGCGTGAGGCTGTCCTCCGCCTCGGCCGAAAGCAGCGCCATTGAGAGGGCCGCCCCCGCGACGCCAATGGTCGCGATCACTGCGAGTAGTGTGCGGTACATAGACGAGAAATGGTACGACACGCGCGGGGTTCTGGGATGCCTTACGCGACGCCGAGGTACGCCTTTCGGATGCTATCGTCGCCAGCCAGGTCGGCGCCGGCCCCTTGAAGGGTGATGACGCCCGATTCGATGACGTAGGCGCGGTCCGCGACTTCGAGCGCCATCGCCGCGTTCTGTTCGACGAGCAACACGGTGGCGCCCTGGGCCCGGATGGTAGTAACCGTTTGGAAGATCGTCTCAACGAGGATCGGCGAGAGGCCCATCGATGGCTCATCGAGCAGGAGGAGCTTCGGCTTGGCCATCAGCGCGCGCCCGATGGCGAGCATCTGTTGTTCGCCGCCGGAAAGCGTCCCTGCGAGCTGGCTGAGGCGTTCCTTGACCCGTGGAAAGAGGACGCACACGCGGTCGAGGTCGTCGGCGATTCCGCTGTCGTTCCGCTGGTACGCCCCCAGGGAGAGGTTTTCGCGGACGGTGAGGCGCGCGAAAATCCCGCGGCCCTCCGGGACGTGCGAGATGCCCCGCGCGACGATTTCGTGGGGCTTTCGTTTGAGGAGGGACTCGCCGGCGAAGCGGACGGCCCCAGACCGGGCGCGGATCAGACCAGAAATGGCCCGAAGCGTGGTCGATTTCCCCGCCCCGTTGCTCCCGATGAGCGTGACGATCTCCCCTTGTTCAACGGCGAGCGTGATGCCCTTAACGGCGGTGATCCCGCCGTAGCCGGCGACGAGACTTTCGACCTCAAGCAGCGCCATGAGCGCCCCCAGCCGTGGCCCGAGTGCCGAGGTAGGCTTCGATCACGCGGGCATCGCGCTGGACTTCGGCGGGCGTGCCCTCCGCGATCTTCTGGCCATAGTCGAGCACCGTGATCTCCTCGCAGAGGCCCATGATCACGCGCATTTGGTGCTCGATGAGCATGATCGTCGTCTGAAAGTCGTCACGGACGCGGCGGATGAGGTCGACCATCCCGAGGCTTTCCTGGGGATTCATGCCGGCGGTCGGCTCGTCGAGGAGGAGGATACGTGGGCGAGTGGCGAGGGCGCGGGCGAGTTCGAGGCGCCGCTGGTCACCATATGACAGGGCGCGTGCGGTCACGTTTTCGCGACCTTGGAGGCCAACTTCCGTCAGCAAGAACCTGGCGTGCGCGATAGCTTCGCGTTCGGCGCGCATTGCTGGCCGGGGCCGCAAAACGGCTGTCGTGATGTCGAGCGCCGCGGCTTTGATCCCGCCAGCGGCGATGGCGAGCTCACGGATGAGCGGGCGTCGAGGCAAGGCCCGGCGCTCGCGCCGAGACCCATGTTCCAGGCCGAGATGCGCGTGGGACCCGACGAGCACGTTTTCGATCGCGGTCATGTTGGCGAAGAGGCGGATGTTCTGGAAGGTGCGCGCCACGCCCATCGCCGAGACTTCGTGTGGCGATTTACCGGCGGTCCGCTCGCCAGCCACCAGTACTTCACCTTCAGTCGGCGTATAGAAGCCTGTGAGGCAGTTGAAGAAGGTCGTCTTTCCGGCGCCGTTCGGGCCAATGAGCCCGCGGATCTGGCCCGCTGGCACAGCCAACGTCACCCCGTTGAGCGCCGCCAGGCCTCCGAAGCGGATGCCCAGGCCCTCGACCGCAAGGCTTGCCGCCGTCACTGGACACCGCCCCGCGCCGGTTCTTCGAACTCCATTTCGCGGCGTTTGGAGGGGAAGAGACCGGTGGGCCGCGCCACCATTACGACGACGAGCAGGAGCCCAAAGACGATGAACCGGTAAAGCGCGAGCTTATCGCCCCACTCCTCGGCGGGCGGCAGGTCGCGGATGTCGGCCCGCGTGAGCGCGTTGACACCGTCGAACAGCGTGTTCAGGCCGTCGCGCGCCCAGCCGAAGTGGCTGAGGAACTCTTTCGTCTCCTGGAACTGCAAGAGCTCTGGCACACCGATCAGGAGCGCGGCGCCCGCGATGACGCCCTGCGTGCTGCCCATCCCACCGATGATCACGAGCGCGAGTACGTTGATCGACTTCTCCAAACCGAACTGGGCGGGTGAGACGAAGTCGATGAACGGCGCATAAATGGCGCCGCCGAGCCCGCCGATGGCTGCGCCCATCGCGAAGGCCATCAGCTTGTAGCGCGTGGTGTTGATGCCCATCGACTCGGCGACGTCTTCGTCTTCGCGGATCGCTTCCCAGGCTCGGCCAACCCGCGAGTCGCGTAATCGGGCCGTGACGAACCAGACGACGGCCGCCGCGATGACAATCATCACGTAGAACGCCTGCACGTCGTCGACACGGCTCTGGTCGGTGAGGCCGAGGTCGTTGAGATACGCGATGTCCGGCTTGGCGATGTTGAACAACCCCGACGAGCCGCGCGTATGGTCGTTCATGTTGACGGCGAGGATGCGGATGATTTCGCCGAAGCCGAGCGTGACGATCGCGAGGTAGTCCCCGCGGAGGGGCAACACCGGGAACCCGAGCAGAATGCCCGCCAACATGCTGATCACCACCGCCATCGGCAGCAGAGACCAGAAGGTGAAGCCCGCATTGTAATGGGGCGAATCGGGGGCGCTGAAGATCGCGACCACGTAGGCGCCGAACGCAAAGAACGCGACGTAACCGAGGTCGAGCAGGCCCGCGAGGCCGACGACGACGTTGAGGCCCATACCGAGCGTGGCATAGAGGGCGACGAGGAAGAACATCCGCATCCAGGTGTCGTCGAAGCCGGGCACAACCAGGATCAGGAGGGCGGCGACGACCCAGACGAGCGGACGAGCCCAGCCCGGCAAGCTGTCCCAGACCGTGGCCTTGGAGCCGCGAGCCCGCTGTTGGAGCTGGCGCCAGCGGTCGCGAAGGGCATCAGGCACGCTTCGTCTCCTTCTGCCGGAAGATGCCCGTCGGCCGGAAGATGAGGATCAGGACGAGGAGCGCGAAGGCGACGACATCCTTCCACTCGTTGGGGAGGTTGACGCCGGGGATCTCATTAAGCAGTTCGCGGCCGACGGATTCGGTGAGGCCGAGCGCGAAGCCGCCGACCACCGCGCCTTGGATGTTGCCGATCCCGCCGAGGACCGCCGCCGTAAACGCCTTCACGCCGGGGATGAACCCCATGCTCCCGCGGATCGAGGTGATGAAGAGCCCGTAGAGCACGCCGGCGAAGCCCGCCATGATCGCGCCGAGCAGGAAGGTCATCACGATCGTCCGGTTGACATCGATGCCCATGAGGGATGCGTTGTCGCGGTTTTCAGCCACAGCCCGGATCGCGCGGCCGACCTTCGTGCGCTGCACGACCCAGTACAGGCCAGCCATCATCGCGAGCGACGACCCGATGAGGAAAAGTTGAATGTAGCTCGCGGAGAAGAAGCCGAACGAGACATCGCCACTGGGAAAGATCTGGGGATAGAAGCGGCCTTCGCCATCGAGGAAGGCATCGTCGACGAGGTGACTGAGGAAGATGCTGACTCCGATAGCGCTGATCAGGGGCGCGAGGCGTGGGGCGTTGCGTAAGGGCCGATAGGCGACGCGCTCGATCGCGACCGCTGTCGCGCCCGAAGCGGCTGCCGCGGCGATGAGGGCGAGGACGATGGCGAGCGCCACCATCGCGCCCGAGATGTCGCCACCCCCGAGCCCCACGAGGACGCCATAGCCGGCGAACGCGCCGATCATGAAGACCTCGCCATGGGCGAAGTTAATGAGTTGGAGGACGCCGTAGACCATGGTGTAGCCGAGCGCGATGAGCGCGTAGACGCTGCCTGTGGTGAGGCCGTTCATTGTCTGGTCGGCCCAGAACTCAGCGTTGGTCAAGAAGAGTGGGGTCATGCAATCCGCTCGACTGTTTACGCGCCCACGCCGTTCCCCGCAAGAGAAAGGCGGCGCCGTGTGGCGCCGCCTTCGCTGCTGGTCCCTGCCTAGCGGGGACTATTTCTTGGCGATCTCGACAAAGGCGCCGTTCTTCACTTGGAAGAACTTCACGACGGCGCCGCCGCGGTTGCCATTGGGGCCGAATTTGATGTTGCCGGTGGCCCCGCCGGTGAGATTGGTGTTCTTGATGGCGGTATTGAGCTCCTTGAGGTCGATCTCGAGCTTGTCGCCGCTCTGCTTCGCCACGGATTCCAGCGCCTTCAGGATGATGGTCGCGGCGTCGTAGGCTTCGCCGCCGAAGGTCGCGGACTCGGCGTCCTTGAACTTGGCCTTGTAGGCCTCGAAGCCGGCGCCGCGGTCGCCCGGGAGGGCGAGGATGGCGCCTTCGATCGCGTCCTTGGCGCCCTTCAGGAGCTCGTCGTTCTTCACGCCGTCGCCGGAGAGGAACGGCACGGCCTTGAGGTCGGACTCGCCGCGGAGCTGCTGGAGGAAGGTGGTCGCCTCCGCGTAGAAGCCGGCGTGGTAGACGACGTCGGGCTTGGCGGCCTTAATGTTCGTGATGACGGACTTGAAGTCGCCCTGCTTCTTTTCGTAGCCGGTCGGGGCGCCGACGATCTTGCCGCCCGCCTTCTCGAACTCGGTCTTGAACTGGGTGCTGAGGTCCTTACCGTAGTCATCGGTGTCAAAGATGATGAAGGCCGTCTTTGCCTTCAGTTCCTTCAGGGCGTAGTCGGCCTGCGCCTTCGCCTCGTCGCCGTTGAGGACGGGGACGCGGAAGAAGGTGACGTACGGGCCTTCCGGCCGGGCCGGGCTCGTCAGGTCGCCGGAGGTGGCCGACGGGGAGATGTGGGTGATGCCCGCCTTGTCGTAGATGGCGAGCGAGGCGCGCGTGCCGCCCGAGCAGATCGGGCCGACGGCCGCGACGACGCCGGCCTTCACGAGGCGGTCGGCGGCGGCCGGGCCGCCCTCAGCGCTGCAGAGGTCGTCTTCCTTCACGACTTCGATCTTGAAGCCCTTGACGGTCGCATCCTTCAGGGCGGCTTCGGCCGAAGCCGCGATGGGCTCGCCGAGCCCCTTCACATCGCCCGACAGCGCACTCGAAATGCCGATCTTGATCGTGCCACCCTTGTCGATGGTGACCTTCTTGAAGCCGGCGAGCTTATAGCCGGCGTCGGTGAACCCACCGGCCACGGCGCCACCGGTCGGTGTGGCGTCATCGTCGTCATCGTCGTCTCCGCCGCAGGCGGCGCCAACGACGCTCGCCAACGCGACGGCTGAGAGCATGGCCACCCAAGCTCCCCTTCGCATAATCCGCATAGAACCCTCCAAAACAGGTCGTAAACCGACTGTGGCTTCCCCGCAGCCACGAATTGGCATCGTACTGGAGCGTTTACCGGTCGGTCAATCAAGGTGGTGGTCTTCCGCCCGCGACATGGTCAGTGCGTGGCCTGGGCGAGCGCTGCCAACTGGTCTGCGAGCTGTTGCGAGGTGTGCGCCGGCAAGTCGCAGACCATGTCGCGGCAGACGTAGGCCCCGGGGCTGCGGCCCTCGAAGAGCGGGAGCGGTGTGCCTTCTGGTCCTGGTGCGATGACCGCCCAGGGACGGAAGAACCCGGCAAGCCGCTGCATCAACTCTCCGCGCTCGTCGCCGACGACGACCACTTCCTCCCGGGGCGCAAGGCCGCCAAGGGCCGCGAGCCACATGCTCCCAAAGCCGTTCGGGGCCTGAAGGAGCTGTTCGCCGGCGACTCCAATCGCCTCTTCGGCAAAGGCCTCCCAGTCGCCCCGGCCGCGATAGCGGCCGAGCGCGAAGGCGAGCTGCGCGACCGCGCCGTTGCCGCTCGGGGTCGCCTCGTCGTAGGCGGACTTCTGGCGGAAGAGGAGCGACTCGGCGCCGTGGGGCGTCTCGAAGAAGCCGCCCTTTTCGGGGTCGCGGAACTCCTTGATCACGACCTCGAGCAGCTCGGCGGCCCACTGCAGGTGGACGATTTCGCCCGTCGCCTTGTAGAGCTCGACGAGGCCAAGGCCGAGGTAAGCGTAGTCTTCGATCATGCCGTCGACCTTGGCGACGCCGTCCTTGTAGGTGTGAAGGAGGTGGCCGCCGCGCCACATCTGGCTGCGAAAGAAAGCCGCGCAGCGAAGGGCCGTTGCCAGGTAGCCGGCGTTGCCGAGCACGCGGCCAGCCTCCGCGAACGCTGCGAGCGCGAGGCCATTCCAGGAGGTCAACACCTTGTCGTCCAGGCCCGGCGGGACGCGCCTCGCCCGCTCGGCGAAAAGCTTGGCGCGACCCTCGCTGAGTTTCGCCTCCAGCCCGGGCTCGTCGAGCCCAAATTGGCGGGCGACCAACGATGGGTCGCGCCAGGCGGCGAGCACGGAGCGCCGGCCGAATTCGGGATGGTGCGGGTCTTGGAAATTGCCGTCGCCAGTCACGCCGAACCATTCGCAGAAGACGGCGGCGTCTTCTTTGCCTAACACTGCCTCGACCTCGCCGCGGGTCCAGACGAAGAACTTGCCCTCGATGCCCTCCGTGTCGGCGTCCTGGGCGCTGAAGAAGCCGCCTTCGGGCCCGCGCATCTCGCGGAGGAGGTAGCCCAAGATGTCGTCGACCACATGGCGGTAGAACGGCTCCCCGGTCAGTTGGTAGGCATGGAGGTAGGCTCGCGCGAGCTGTGCGTTGTCGTAGAGCATCTTTTCGAAGTGCGGGACGAGCCAATACTGGTCGACGCTGTACCTCGCGAACCCTCCTCCGAGGTGGTCGTGGATCCCTCCCTGCGCCATCCTGGTAAGGGTGGTGAGGGCCATCTCGCCGGCGCTGGGCGCGGCCGCGTCCGCCGGCCCGAAGTACGCCTCGTAGGCGAGCAGGAACTCCAGATTGCTTGGGCTGGGGAACTTGGGCGCCTGGCCGAACCCGCCCCAATTCCGGTCGAACAGGTTGCGGAACACGTCGATCGCTTGGCGCGCTGCGTCAAGCGTGATGCCGCCGACGGAGGGTGGTTGGCGCTTTGCCGCGGCGACGAGATGGTCGGTAATCCCTTCGGCCTGGGCGAGGACTTTGGCGCGCTCGTCCACCCATGCGGTGTGGAGCGCCTCCAGGACCTGCGGGAAGCCTGGCATGCCGTGGCGGCCAACCGGGGGGAAATACGTGCCCGTGTAGAACGGGCGCAGGTCCGGGGTCAGAAACACCGTCATCGGCCAGCCGCCGCGACCGGTCATCGCCTGGACGGCGGTCATATACACGCCGTCGACGTCAGGTCGCTCTTCGCGGTCGACTTTGACGTTGACGTACCACTGGTTCATGAGGCCAGCGATGGAGGCGTCCTCGAATGACTCGTGGGCCATCACGTGGCACCAATGGCAGGAGCTGTAGCCGACGCTGAGGAGGATCGGTTTATCTTCCGCGCGGGCCTTCGCGAACGCCTCGTGGCCCCAGGGGTACCAGTCCACAGGATTGTCGGCGTGCTGGAGGAGGTACGGCGAGGTTTCGAGTGCGAGTCGGTTGGGCATGAGGACGAGTGTAGCGGACGGTTCGTCGTGGTCCCGAGGCGGCGACGACCGGAGCGGGGCGTAAGCGCGTCGCGTAGACTGCCGCTCCATGGCTACGCCCTCGCTCACCTTCCGCAACGTCACCGTGATCGATGGCTCCGGCTCGTCCGGCTTCCTCGCCGATGTCGCCGTTTCGGAGGGCCGCATCGCCTCGGTCGGCGAGGCCGCGACGGGCGCGCGTGAGGTCGATGGGCGCGGGCTCGTGCTGTGTCCGGGCTTCGTTGATGTCCATTCTCATGACGACACGGCGTTCATCCGGTTTCCGCACATGGCGTTTAAACTGGCCCAAGGCGTCACGAGCGAGATTTCGGGCAACTGCGGTTCGAGCGCCGCGCCCCACGACCCGTCACAGCCGCCTCGGCCTGGGGATCTCGCCGCGGGCGCCGACTGGCTGGACCTTGCGGGCTACTTCGCCGCGTGTGAGGCCGCGAACCCGGCGATAAACAACGCCATGCTCGTCGGCCACAACAAGGTGCGCTACATGGTGATGGGCATGGAGGCGCGCACCGCCTCCGCGGACGAGGTAGCCCTCATGCGGGCCTTGGTCGCAGGTGCGATGGAGCAGGGCGCCGCCGGGTTTTCGACGGGACTCATCTATGAACCGGGCCGGTACTCGGACACAGCTGAAGTCGTGGCGCTCGCCGCGGAGTCCGGCTCGCGAGGCGGGCTCTATGCGACGCACATGCGGAACGAAGGCGACAAGCTTCTTGAAGCGGTGGACGAGGCGCTGCATATCGCGCGCGAGGCGCGGTGCGGGCTGCACATCTCGCATCACAAGTCCGCCGGCCGCCGGAACTGGGGCCGAGTAGGCGAGTCGCTCGCCAAGGTCGACGCGGCGAACGCTTCCGGGATGGACGTGACCCTCGATGTGTATCCGTACACGGCGGGCAGCGGTCCGATGAACCAGTACTTCAACCTGAACAAGATTGACATCGAGTTGGCTGCGAACATCCGGATCGCGTACTGCCCGGACCGTCCGGATTTTCAGGGGCGGATGCTGACCGAGATCTGCGAGGAGCACGGCTGGGGGCTCGACGAAGGCGTCCGGCAGGCGGTGACGGGCCCGCGCGGCAAGGAGACCGTCTGCATCCAGTTCATCATCGACGAGGCCGACATCGCGACCAATCTGCGGCACCCGCGGATGATGGTCGGGAGCGACGGCATCCCCGTGTTGAAGGGCTCGCCGCACCCGCGGCTTTACGGCACGATGCCGCGCATCCTGAGCGAGTACGTGCGAGAACGCGGGGTCCTGACGCTGGAGGACGCTATCCATCGCATGACGCAGATGAGCTGCGAGCGGTTCGGCCTCGCCGGGCGGGGCCTCGTGCGCGAGGGCTACTGGGCCGACCTTGTGTTGTTCGACCCCCGGATCGTCCGAGACACCGCCACCTACGATGACCCCCAACGCGAGCCCGAGGGTATCCGGATGGTGGTCGTCAACGGCGAGGTTGCTCTGGAGAGTGGCCACCACACAGGGGTCGGCGCCGGCCGGATGCTCCGTTACCGGTCGGGGGACTGAGCGTCCAGGACGGCAAGGAAGGTGGCTGGGTCGACGATCGGGATGCCTTCGAAGGCGCCGAGCACGAGAAGGTCCTTATCTCCCGTAACGACATAGTCGACCGCACCCGCAACCGCAGCCTCTAGGACGCGGTTATCGGCGGGGTCACGGCAGATGTCGACGGTGCGGCTTGGCTGAACCACCTGGGCCCTGAGACGCAGATTCGTGAGAAGAAGCGCCGGTTCGTCGAGTCGTAGCCGACTGGCAATCCTCGGATAGGTCAGCGTGTGCCTCAATTCGATGAGCAAAGGCTCGGAGGTCACCAGTTTGAAGCGGCCGCCACGCCAGGCGTCCACATACGGGAAGGGGATCCCCGTGTGCTGAGAAAGGCACTCACCTGGACGTTACTGTCGATCACCACCCTCACGCCGGTGGCCAAGCACCACTTCGGACCGCAGCTAGCGCCTCAGCCACTTCAGCTTCGATGATCTCCGGGGGTACGTGACGGTTTCGCCAACGTGTTCCTGCGAGCAGGGCATCAAATTCGTCATCAGCCAGGGCTCGACCGGCTGACTCCACTGTCGAGACGAGGCGCGCCACGACCTGGCCGTCCCGCTCGATCCAGAACTCCTCACCCGACTGCTCGAGGTCACGGAGCAACTCGTCACAGCGGATACGCAGTTCGTCCACAGCTATGGTCCGCGTCATCGCCAACGCCCTCCACGGTCAGTGTACCGCAAGGCCCGTCACCTCAGCGCGGCGCCATGTCGTGGATGCCTTGGCGGATCTTTGCGCGGCGTTTCTCGATGTCGGTCTCGTTGGTCATGAAGTGGAAGAAGGCCGTGTCGATGCCGCAGTCGAAGTAGCGCCGCAAGTGGGCGCGGCGCTCCTCGGGTGTGCCGCGGATGTAGAGCTCGTCCAGCACGTCCTGGCCGATGGCGGAGAGCGCGCCCTTACGGTCGCCCGCGTCCCAGGCACGCCACATCGGCGTCAGGGACTCACGTCCGAGCCACTGCTGGAACTTCTTGTAGGTCGGCACGTTGAGGTACGAGGTCGTCCAACGGCGGAGGACTATGTCGTCGTCCTCGCCGCGTTCGTCGAGACTGACGAAGATGCGGGCGGAGATCTCGATGCTGCCGGGGTCTTTCCCGGCCGCGGCCGCTGCCTCCCGGACGACAGCCACGGATTTCTTGGTGTCCTCGGCGCTCAGGAAGTTGAGGATTGCGCCGTCGCCAAAGGTCCCCGCGACCCGGAGCATATTCGGCCGGAGCGCCGCAATGTGGATCGGCACGGGCTGGATTGGCGGCCGTGAAAGCCGGATTCCGTTCACGCGAATAGTCTCGCCATCGAAGACAACACGTTCGCCGGCGAGCGCCTGGCGCAGGACCGTGGCCATTTCGCGGACACGGGTGACGGGCTTCTCGAAGGTCACGCTGTTCCAGCTTTGGACGATCACCACTGAGCTCGCCCCAATCCCGAGGACGAATCGGCCGGCCGCAACCTCCGACATGCTGGCCGCCGTGGAAGCGAGCCGCTGCGGGCCGCGCGAGTATGCGTCGGCGATCGCCGTCCCGACCCGCATCTTCGTATTGAGCGCCACGAGGACGAGCGGCGTGAACGCGTCGATGGCGTCGGTCTCGCCTGACCAGGCGTCCGTGTAGCCGAGGGACTCGGCCTCTTGGGCGATGCCCGCGAGCTCCGGGAGGGTGTGAGAATCGAGGGGGACAGAGAGCGCCCAACGCTTTTGCATGGCGGGATTCTACGAACGCGGCGGCGGCGGCGCGATCGGCGGTGAAGGGATCAGGCGAGCGTGAGGTCCGGGAAGTACGTGCGGTAGAACCCGCGGTCGCGAGTCAGGAGGCGATCGGCGTGGATGAGGGCATGGGCGCCGATCAGGAAGTCGGCGACGATGTGCTGTCGCGGCGCGATCGTCCGGCCACACGTGGAGCACGCGACGGTGGTGACGCTCCCGCAGGCAGGGCATTGAAGGACGGCGGGGCGGCGGACGACGTATCTCCGCCAGCGGACGCCAGCCTCGCGAAGGGCCTCGACAGACGTGGCGGTCAACGCGATAGCGCTCTGGTCCAGGAAGTCCGCCAATCCGCCTTGCGTCTCCCGGAAGGAGGCGAATACTTCGGCGTAGACGGCCTCACAAATCACAAGCTGACCCAGTTCTCGCGCCCTTCCGATGGCCTGAATCGCGGCGTCCGCGATCAGGCTCTCTTCTGGATTGACGACGTCGAGGAGCAGGTTGCTGTCAATTGCCGTGATCACCGTCCTCGCGTCTCTTCGATGAACTCGTCGACGCTCGTACCAAGAGAGGGGCCGGTCCCCTGCCAGCGCCTGAGGACGACTTCGATCGGTTCGCGTTCGTCTGTGGCCGACTCTTGGGCGGCGGGCTCACCGACCAGTTTCCCATCTACCGACACGGCCCAATCGATGCGGTCGCCCGGCTCGAGGTGCAGCCGTTCGCAGATCTCTTCAGGGATCACGATCGTCCGGTCGGGTGCGAGGGTGCTCTCCACCGTTGGAGCATAGCACCGCCGTCAGCCCGAGTTCACGATCCGCGCGCGGTTTCGCGGGGCGGTCCGCTGGCAGGTGGGGCAGTGGTACACGATGTCGATGCCGTGGCCGCACTCTCGGTCGACGAGGGCGAGGTCGTGTTCGCCGTACCGCTCGCCCCAGCGTGAGAGCGCTCCGACGACGACGCCGAGTTCGTGGCCCTTGTGGGTCAGGTGGTACTCATAGCGCGGCGGCCGATCGGAGTACAGGCGACGCGTGACGATCCCCTCGCGCTCGAGGGTCTTCAGCCGGTCACTGAGCACGCCGGTCGGGATGCCTTCCACGGTTTCGGCTAGTTCGGAGAACCTGCGACGCCCGCGCAGCAGGTCGCGGACGACGAGCAACGTCCAGCGGTCGCCGGCGATATCGAGGGTTGAGGCGATTGGGCAGCGGACTTTCCGGGCTGGGCGCATGAGCGGGACTCCAGAGCTGGCGAAATCGCCTGAGTCGTCGTACTATCACAGCGCGGGAGGGTAACTTCAAGATGTGAAGTTACCCGGCGAGCATGACTCGCCGCGCAGGAGGCCCGCATGTTGTCCACCACACGCACCTTGCTCTCTCGCGCGATCGATGGCCTCCTCCCCGAGGACGCCGCGGCGCGCTCCCTCGCCGCTGAGACCGACCTCGATGCACTGCTTGGCGCTGCGACGGAGATCAACACTGCGGGGCACCGAAACGTGGTCACGTTCTCGAAAAAGGTGTTCATCCCGCTGACGCAGCTCTGCCGAGACGTTTGTCACTACTGCACGTTCGCGAAGCCGCCCAAGCCCGGCCAGCGCGCCTACATGAATGCGGAAGAGGTCCTCGCGATCGCCCGCGCGGGCGCGGCCGCGGGCTGCAAAGAGGCGCTCTTCACGCTCGGCGACAAGCCGGAGCTTCGCTACAAGGTCGCTGCCCGCGAACTCGTCGAGATGGGTTACCGGACGACGATCGAGTACCTCACCGCGATGTCCGCACTCGTCCACAAGGAGACCGGGCTCTTCCCCCATGCGAACCCGGGGGTGATGACGAAGGACGAAGTGGCTGCGCTCCGCGAGGTCTCGATCTCGCAGGGGATCATGCTCGAGAGCGTCTCCGACCGGCTCCACCAGAAGGGCATGGTCCACTACGGCTCGCCCGACAAGCGCCCGGCCCCGCGGTTGGCGACGATGCGCGCAGCAGGCGAACTCCAAGTCCCGTTTACGAGCGGCATCCTCATCGGGATCGGCGAGACACGGGAGGAACGGATCGATTCGTTTCTCGCGCTGCGGCGACTGCACGAGGAGTTCGGGCACATCCAGGAGATCATCGTCCAGAACTTCCGGGCGAAAGACGACACGAAGATGGCGGGCTTCCCCGAGCCAGACCTCGACGACCTGCTCTGGACGATTGCGGTGGCACGGGTGGTCTTTGGGCCGGCGATGAACATCCAGGCGCCGCCGAACCTGAGCTATGAGCTGTACCCGAGGCTCGTGGCCGCGGGGCTGAACGACTGGGGCGGCGTCTCGCCGGTGACGCCGGACCACGTGAATCCCGAGGCGCCCTGGCCGCACCTCGAAGAGCTTGCGAGGAATACGGCCTCGTGCGGCAAAGTCCTCCAGGAGCGGCTCGCGCTCTACCCCGAGTACGCCGTGGACGGAGATCGCTGGCTCGACGCCTCGCTTCGCACACCCGTCATCCAGTCGATCGATGGCGAAGGCTTCGCCCGGGTCGAGGAGTGGTCGCCGGGCGAGCTTACTGCCGTGCCCGACGCCTACCTGCGGCTCGAGTCCGTAGACGAGAAGGCGCCGCTTGAGCACGTCAGCCCAGATGTCGTCGCACTAATCGGAAAGGCCGCTGCTGGCCAGGACCTCACGATCCCCGAGATTACCCGCCTCTTTCAGGCTCGCGGCGACGACTTCTTCGCGATCTGCGAGGCCGCCGACGCGCTCCGTCGCGAGGTCAATGGCGACACGGTCAGCTACGTCGTCAACCGCAACATCAACTACACCAACATCTGCTACTTCCGCTGCCAGTTCTGCGCGTTTTCCAAGGGCAAGCTGAGCGAGAACCTCCGCGGCCAGCCCTACGACCTGGGGAACGACGAAATCGTGCGTCGCGCCGCCGAAGCATGGGCGCGGGGCGGGACGGAAGTCTGCATGCAGGGTGGGATCCACCCCGAGTACACCGGCGAGACCTATCTCGCCATTTGCCGGGCCGTGAAGGACGCGCTACCCGAGATGCATGTCCACGCCTTCTCGCCCCTCGAGGTCTGGCAGGGGGCTGAGACGCTTGGCATCTCCATCGAGGAGTACCTTCGCCGCCTGAAGGAGGCCGGCCTGGGGACATTGCCCGGCACGGCCGCCGAGGTGCTCGACGACGAGGTGCGGCAAACCCTTTGCCCCGACAAGATCATGACCAAGCAGTGGGTCGAGGTGATCGAGACGGCCCACAAGGTCGGGTTCAATACGACCTCGACGGTGATGTACGGCCACATCGACGGCCCGCTTAACTGGGCCCGCCACCTGACGGAGCTCCGCGAGCTCCAAAAGCGCACCGGGGGCATCACGGAGTTCGTGCCGCTTCCGTTCGTCCACATGGAGGCGCCGATTTACCTGAAGGGCCGCGCCCGCAAAGGCCCGACCTTCCGTGAGGCGGTGCTGATGCACGCGGTCGCCCGGCTCGCGCTCCACCCGCACATCCGCAACATCCAGGTCTCCTGGGTGAAGATGGGCCCGGAAGGGGTCAAAGTCTGCCTCAATGCCGGCGTGAACGACCTCGGCGGGACGCTGATGAACGAGAGCATCACGCGGGCCGCAGGGACCCAACACGGGCAGGAGTTTCCCCCGGCGCGCATGGAAGAGGTCATTCGCGGCGCCGGACGGACCCCGCGCCAGCGTTCGACGACGTATGGCACGCCACCGGCTGGACAGGTCGCCCGCAGTTACGAGGCGGACGAGCTGACGCCGATCATCCTCACGCCAGCGAAGAAATACGCACGGCGCGAGAAGGCGGGCGCGCCGGCGTGAGCGCGGCCAAGCTCCGTCCCGCAGTGCTCGCCGACCTCCCCGTGATGGTGCGCCATCGCCTGAGGATGTTGGAGGACATGGGCCTTGGCTCGCCCGATGACCTTGTGCCCATCGGGCCGAACTTTGCGATCTGGGCCACCGCCCAGATCGCCGCCGGGACGCTTTGGACCTGGTTCATCGAGGTCGATGGCGTAGTGGCTGCGCGAGCGTCAGTTTGGCGGAAACCGCGGCTGCCGACGGCGCAGGCCGCCGATGCGAGCGTGGCCTTTGTCTTCAACGTCTACTGCGAACGCCACCATCGCCGCCACGGGTACGCCCGCCGGCTCATGGACCACATCGTGGCCTGGGCGCCCTCGGCCGGGTTCGACGTGGTGGAGTTGCATGCGAGCGACGAGGGACGTCCGCTCTACGCGTCGATGGGCTTCGCAGCCACGAACGAAATGCGCCTCCACGTGAGCTAAGGGCGCAAGGCACGACGCAACGCTGTGCTACGATCGAGAGAAGCCGCACCATCAGCAGGAGCAGGATCGACCCATGACAGTGAAGAATCCGAATGAGCCGTTCACCCGCATCACCGTCGCCGAAGCGAAAGAGAAGCTTGACGGCGGCGCCGCCGTGATGGTCGACGTCCGTAACCCAGAGGAGTATGTGGAGGTCCACGCGACTGGCGTGCGGCTCATCCCGGTGAACACGGTCCTCGGGGAACTCAAGCAGATCCGGAAGTTCGCTGACGGCAAGGAAGTGCTCTTCATCTGCAAGTCCGGCGCGCGGAGCGCCCTGGCGGCGGAGTACGCGATCGCGGCGGGCCTCACCGAGCTGCCGTTGTATAACGTCGAAGGCGGCACGATCGCCTGGGTCGACGCGGGCCTGCCGACCGGCGACTGATCAGAGGCCTTCGGGCAGTTCACTCTCCGCGGTCGGCCCCGAAGTTGGCTGTTGCAGCGGCCCAGGTCCCTGGCCCGCGAGCGCGAACCGGCGCGCGGCCAGGAGCACGCTCGAACCGAGCGTCCCGAAGGCGAAGCTGAGGCCGAGGCCGAGTTCGTCGTCGAGCCCGAGCACGGGCGTCGCGATGCCGGCGACCACCGCAGCGAAGAGGCACAAGGGCAGCATCGCCATCCCCGCACGCCCGCGCGTTGCGACCGAATAGGCAACCCATGGGATAAGCCCGCAAAGAAGCCAACCTGTGACGAATAGCGACAGGAAGATCACTCCGTACATCTGGCCTATCGTAACCCGCCGGATGGAAGGGGACGGTTTTGGTGGAGATGGCGGCTGGGGGGTACGACATCACACGACGGCCGACGCCGCGCTGGTTGCGCTGGCTGCGGGGGATCGCGCTCACCTTGGCCATCGCCAGTATCCTGGCGGCGACGTTGGCCGCGCTGCACATGACCAGTGAGCCCCGGGTCGACGACCCATCCCACCGCGACTTGGTCTATTTCAGCATTCAGGGCCTGGCCTTGGCTGGCGCGCTGGTCGTTGGCTTTGTCCTCGGCGCCATCCTGAGGACATCGGCCGGCCTCACGGCGCTTGCGTTTCTCGTATTCGTGCTCATGGTGCTGATGGTGGCGCAGGTGGGGAGCTACGAGCTCGCCTGCCGCGGACATAACGACCTCATCCGTCACTGGGAGTGCCGATGAGCGCTCACATCCAACCAGAGAGCGCACGGTGGAGGTCTGGAAGGGTCCGGAGCACGGCGTCGGGACGTGCTGGCTCGAACGGCTCCTGACGGAACTCGTGCGTCAGCACGCCGCGCATCCCGAGCGCTTGCGGCGCGAGTACGTCCTCCCGGACGCGGTCGCCGACAAACACCGCCTCATGGGCGGGCACGCCGAGGCGATCGAGCGCCTCGCCGTAGATGGCTGGCGAGGGCTTCCGCTCCCCGTATTCGGAGGAGAAGACGGCTGCATCGGCCAGGCCGACCAGCCCTAGTTCGTGCAGGCGCTGCCGCATGAGCCGCGCTGGAGTGGTGGTGTTCGAGACATAGGCGATGGCGAGCCCTCGGGCGCGAAACGCCGCCACCCTGGCCGCCGTATCCTGCGCCCCCCGCCAGCGCCCTGTGTCCGCGAAGCCGAGGGCGGCGACGGCCATGGCGGCGGCAGGTTCGTGGCCGCGGCCCTGGGCGGCGAACCGTGCGGAAGCGATCGCGGCGACGGGGACCTCCCAGTGGGCGCCGTCGCGGTGGGCCGCGGCGTTCCGCGCCACGACCTCGTCGACAATCTCCTTGGCGAGCGAATCGAAGGGGGCGGGGAGCGCACGGCGTACCCGCGCGGCAAGGTCGTCCGGCATCGGGCCGAGCTGGAAGAGGGTATCGCCAAGGTCGAAGAGGATGGCGCGGACGGGCATCCGCCAAGGTTCGCCGCGCAAGGGCTCTCGCGCGACTCGTAGTATGCTGGCCGCGTGAGTTGTGACGACGAAACGGCAGAGCTGCTGCGGCACGCCGGCCATAAGCTCACGCCGCAACGGCTGCTGATCGTGAAGGTGTTACGCCACGCGCAAGGGCACCTCAGCGCCACCCAAATCGGCGACCAAGTCCGCCAGACGTATCCCTTTGTCGACGTGAGCACGGTCTACCGAACGCTCGACGTCCTGAAGCGGATGCGCCTCGCCACGGTCACGGACATGGGTTCGGGCGACGATGTCTTTGAGTGGGCGCCGGAGCTGCCACACCACCATCTCATCTGTTCGAGCTGCGGCAGCGTCCTGGAGTTGAAACACAGCTTCTTCGACGCGGTCGGCAGCCAGTTGCACCGCGATTTCGGCTTCCAGGCAGATATGCACCACTTCGCCATCTTTGGCCTCTGTAGCGAATGCCAGCTCGGTGGCGGCGAGTGACGACGAGACGTGAGCTGGTCGCCCGGCTCAGCGCAGCTGTGGGTGCTCGTAACGTCCTCTTTCGTGAAGAGGACCTCCTCGTCTACGAGTTCGACGGGACGATCGAGAAGTCGCGGCCGTACGCGGTGGTCTTTCCCGACGGCGCCGAAGAAGTGGCTGCCGTCGTCCGGGTGTGTCGCGAGCTCGATGTCGCCCTCACCCCGCGGGGCGCCGGGACCGGCCTGAGCGGCGGCGCGGTGCCAGCCCAGCGCGGCGTAGTGCTCGCCACCGCCCGGATGCGACGGATCCTCGAAGTCGACCCGGTCGACCGGGTCGCGGTTGTTGAACCCGGCGTGCCGAACATCCAGCTCTCGGAGGTGGCTGCGGAGCATGGCCTCTTCTATGCCCCCGACCCGAGCAGCCAGAAAGCTTGCACAATCGGAGGGAACGTCGCCGAGAACGCCGGCGGGCCGCACTGCTTGGCGCTCGGGGTCACCACGAACCACGTCCTTGGGATCGAGGTGGTGACGGCCGACGGTGACATCGTCTGGCTCGGCGGCCGGACGGCCGACGGTCTTGGCTATGACCTGCGCGGCGTCTTCATCGGCTCGGAGGGCACGCTCGGCATCGTGACGAAGGTCATCGTCCGCCTCCTTCCCCTGCCAGCGAGCGTGGTCACACTTCTCGGCATCTTCGCGTCGGTCGAGGAAGCGAGTGTGACCGTTTCCCACCTTATCTCCTCCGGGATGATCCCGGCGGCGATCGAGATGATGGATCGGGTCACGCTCCAGGCCGCCGAGGCCGGCCTTCAGTGCGGGTACCCGGCCGACGCTGGCGCCGTCCTCCTCGTCGAATTGGACGGCATCCCCGAGTTGGTCGAGGCCCAGGCGGCCGCGGCGCGGGCAGCCTGTTTCGAAGCTGGCGCATCCGAAGTCCGCGTGGCGCGCGACGCCGCGGAGCGCGAACGGCTCTGGAAAGGCCGTAAGGGGGCGATTGGGTCGCTCGGGCGGCTGGCCCCGAATTACTACATCCTCGATGGCGTGGTCCCCCGCAGCCGGCTGGTCGAGGTCATGGCCAAGGTCACGGAGATTTCCGAGCGCTACGACCTCGCGGTGGCGAACGTCTTTCATGCGGGCGATGGCAACCTGCATCCCTGCGTCGTATTCGACGAGCGCGTCCCCGGCTCGCTCGAGCGCGTGCTCGCGGCCGGGGCCGAGATCATGCGGGCCTGCGTCGATGCGGGCGGTTCGCTCACTGGTGAGCACGGCATCGGCTACGAGAAGAATCAGTTCATGCCCTGGCTTTACAACGAGATCGACCTTGAACACATGGGCCGCCTGCGCGGAGTGTTCGGCAACACCGGCCGGTTTAACCCGTGCAAGATCTTGCCCTCGGGGGCCGGGTGCGGGGAGATGGCCCACAACGACGCGGCGCTCCGGGCCGCCGGGCCGGACGCCTATGTCTGAACCGCCGC
>JBJXFX010000042.1:0-10903 GCA_046152925.1 Dehalococcoidia bacterium | reverse complement strand
CGCCATCGCTGCCTACCTCGCTCAGCGCAACCAGCATCCCCACCCCTTCACCTGGACCGCCACCGTCGAGTCCATCCTCGACAAGCGGGCCAGAGCTAAAGAAGCGTTGGAGACACTACACTAGTCCAAGTAGTCGCGGAGCTTGCGGCTGCGACTCGGGTGGCGGAGTTTCCGCAGCGCCTTCGCCTCGATTTGGCGGATGCGCTCGCGGGTAACCCCGAATTCGCGCCCGACCTCTTCCAGAGTCCGGCTGCGGCCATCTTCGAGGCCGAAGCGAAGCTGCAAGACGCGGCGCTCGCGGCTCGTAAGGCTCGCGAGGACGTCCTCGACCTGCTCGCGGAGGAGCTGTTGGCTCGCAGCCTCCGCCGGCGCCAGGGCGCTGTCGTCGGGCAGGAAGTCGCCGAGGTGGCTGTCCTCCTCCTCGCCGATCGGGGTCTCCAGGGAAACCGGCTCTTGCGAGACCTTCTGGATCTCGCGGATGCGCTCCGGGGTGTACATCAGGGCGCCGTCGGCCTTGCCGGTCTCGGTCATGCCGCGGGCGATCTCTTCGCTCGTGGGCTCGCGGCCGTACTCCTGAACCAGGCGCCGGCTCACACGGACGAGCTTGTTGATCGTCTCGACCATGTGGACCGGGATGCGGATCGTGCGGGCCTGGTCGGCGATTGCGCGGGTGATCGCCTGGCGGATCCACCAGGTGGCGTAGGTCGAGAACTTGTAGCCCTTGCGGTAGTCGAACTTTTCGACAGCGCGGATAAGGCCGATGTTGCCCTCTTGGATGAGGTCCAGGAGTGACATCCCGCGGCCGATGTACTTCTTCGCGACCGAGACGACGAGGCGGAGGTTGGCCTCGGTCAGGCGGCGCTCGGCGCGATCCCCGTTGTGCTTAATCTGGTCGAAGTGGTAGCGCAGCTTGTCTTCGAGCGGCGCGATCTTTTCGACCAAGTCGTCGACGGGGGGCACGAGCTCGTCCTCGCCGCCGGCGCACTCGCCCATCTGGGAGACGAGGTCCGGCGTGAGGATGTGCGTGACGGTCGAGAGCAGGACGATCTCGGCGTGGGTGCGGTCGCCCTCGTCCGTATCGGGGCGCTTGAGCTTGCCGTTGACGTACTTGCGGAAGTCGAGGTCCATCTCGCCATCGACGAGGCCGCGGAACTGGGAGTCCGCCAAGGTCTCGGAGAGCGTCAGGTTCTTCAGCTTCTGGGCCTCGGGCTTGCGCCACTTCGGCGCGAACCGAGGAATCTCTTGGCCGTTCTCATCGACGACGGGCGTCTTCTTGGCGGCGAGCTTCTCGTAGTCGTCGATGAACGACTTGGACGACTTGTAGACCGTGTTCACACCGGTCCATTGCTCCAACAGGGAGACGGCGACGCGCGCCGCGGAGGGCGGGTGGCCGTAGGAGGCGACGTACGCCTCCTCAATCTGGCGCAGGTGGATGCCCTCCTCCATCTGCCGAGCGAGGTGCTTCTCGTCGTCCGCGGTGAGGAGGTAGACCTTGCCGATCTCCCGCAGGTACATCCGGACAGGGTCATCGATGCCGTCGGTCTCATCGGCGAGGAGCGCGACTGAATCGACTTCTTCCTCGTCTTCGGCCTCGGCGGTCGACTCTTCGTCTTCTTCGGCGGTGGCGTCGGGCGCGGAGTCCTCGTCGGCTTCGGCGTCCGCATACTCGCCATTCGAAAGGCGGCTCAAGACGCTACCGATCATGTCGTCGGCGGCGCTGCTCCCTACCTCAGTCAGGGTGTCATCACTCATACAGGCGCAATCCTCGGGGAACAGCGGGATCCTGGAGATCGAGATCCCGCGATGGGCAGACTTCTCCTTGTCCAAGGATAGCAAGTCCCTGAGCCGGGTACAACTGCTTCGGGCCCTGATTGCGCGCAGTTACGGTGGCCTTGGCCCAGTACGCGGGCCGAAGTAAACAACGCCGTCCGGGATCAGGCGCTCGGCGTCGATGCGTCTCTTTCGGGGCCGCCCTGTGGCTTAAAGCCGACGCATGTGCGCACTGGCAGCGGCGGATACTTCCGGAACTTCGCCGGCTCCGTCTTCGAAAGCTCGCACATCCAGAAGTTCGAACCCTTCGCGCTCGTGACGCGGCTGCCGTGCTGGCAGATGGAGCACAAGCCAACCCGGCGGTCGAGTAGCGGCGGATTCGTCATTTCACACTGGCCAGTTGGGCGACTTCTTCGGCGCAGCCCCAGGACAAGGCGTACCCGGAACCTCCGTGACCGTAATTATGGATCACCCGGCCCTCGCGTTCGACTCGCACACGCGACCGCACCGGCCGAAGCCGCGTGCGCTCTTCGACGATGGCGCCGGGCTCGTGCCCAGCAGCCGTCATGCGCTCCAAGATGGCGTCCCGCACCTCTGGCAGCGGCGGTGGCGCGACTTGCGCGCCAGCCATGGGCGTCCGGCAGCCGCCGAGGACCACGTGGCGGCGGCGCGGGATGCTGTAGAAGATCGCCTCACTGTCGCGCTCGTCGGCGAGGTACGTGTCGCCAGGAAGTGTCCCGGGGTCGGCGATGATCGTCTGGCCGAAAACGCCTTCGAGGGCATCGTCGCCGCAGAGTTCCCGAGCGCCGAGTCCGGTGCAGTTCACGATCACATCGCCCTCGACCTCGTCCAAGGAGGCCACCCAGCGGTGCAGGATGGCCCGGCCGAGCTGCCCCTCCAGCCAAGGGAGGTAGAGCGCTGGCTCGCAGCGCGGCGTGGCGAATGACCAGACGTCGCCGCCCGCCGGGTAGAGCCGCCGGATGTCGCGGCGTTCGAGACCGCGGACGTGGTCCGCCCACCAGGGCCGCCCGTCGTCATCCGTGACTTCGCAAGCGCGGATCAGGTCGACGCCTGCCTCAGGGTCGGCCCCGGCGATCTCGCAAAGGCGGGCGTAGGAATGCACTGCCCAGCCGAACTCGCGGCTCTCGGGTGCCAGGCGCACCGGCATCCACACGGCGCCTGCCGCCCCCGAGGTCGCCGCGAGTCCCGGCTCGGCGCCGATGACCTGGACACGGTGGCCCGCGCGTTCGAGGACGACAGCCGCCGTCAGGCCGATCACGCCGCAGCCAATCACGGTGACCTGCATCGCGGATAGTGTACCGAGTCCACCAAGGCGGGACGCGGCGACCAGGAAGGGAGGAGCTCCGAGGACCAACTCATCAGTACCGCGACGGCGACGGAGCGGTCACGGCGCCGCCAGCGACGGCGGCCCGCGAGCTAGCGGCCATTGTACCGAGTCTTGACATCGGCTTAGCCAAGCGCGAACGTTGCCCTGTCTCTTTGGCGGCTGGGCCCCGGGATGCCGGGGATGAAGTGGAAGCCGGTGCGAGTCCGGCGCTGTCCCGCAACTGTGTCCCTCCACCACCGGTGGGGGCAGCCAGGAACGCTTCCCAGCCCGCGATCCGAAAACCCTCGCGAGAAAGGGGTCGGGGTATGGCTATTCACTTGTCCGGCTAGCTCACTTCACTCCGCGGTTCCACCCGTTCGCCCTGGGGGCGCTGGGCGCGGCCGACCCAAGGCCGCCGCCGGTGATTCCCACCTGCTCGCATTCGGAGTGAGATTTCGTGCGCAAGTTCCTCGTCCTCGGTGGCGCCATCATGGCCGCGCTGCCATTCGTCCTCGCCGGGGCCGCCATCCCCGAGCGGCCCGCCGTCGAAAAGGCGGTCAACTACATCCGTACCACGCAACAGGCCGATGGCGGCTTTGGAGGGTTCGGCGACGGCCAGTCGTTCGATGCCATTTACGCCGTCCGTGCCGCTGGCCTCGACCCGGCCACCTTCCAGAAGGACGGCAAGTCGCCGGTCGACTTCCTGCGCGCCAAGGCGGCCGCACAGAAGAAGCCCGCCGAAGCCGCGAAGGCCGCGCTCGCTGCCCGCGCGACCGGCGTCGACCCGAAGGCAGTCGGCGGGGTCGACCTCCTTGCGACGGTGGCAGGCGGACTCGACAAAACCACGAACCGCTACGCCACCGACGACTTCAGCAATGCGATCGCGATCCTCGGGTTGGCGTGCACGGGCAACACCGTCCCCGTTGCGGCAGTCGAAGCGATGAAGAAGACGCAGTTGGCCGACGGTGGCTGGGGCTTCGGTGGCGCCAGCGACCCCGACACGGCAGCGATCAGCGTCCAAGCGCTCCTCGCCGCCAAGGTGCCCGTCGCCGACGCGTCCGTAGCCAAGACGCTCGCGTACTTCAAGGCGACGCAGGCGAAGGACGGCGGCTGGGGCTTCGACCCTGAGGCGTCGAGCGCGTCATCCACCGCGTTCGTCGTCCAGGCCCTCATCGCCGCGAACGAGCCCGTCGAGGGCGCCGCCTGGACGAAGTCCGGCAAGACGGCGGTCACCTTCTTGCTGAGTCAGCAGAAGGCCGACGGGTCGTTCGAAGGCTTCGACCCGGCATTCGCGGCCAACCAGGTCGTCCCAGCCCTCGCGGGCCGCACTTTCTGCAACGCTCCCGGCACCGCCATCGGGAATCCCGGTCCCATCCCGCCGCCAACGGCGACCGCAACGGCCTCGCCGAGTCCTTCCGCATCGCCCACGGCGACGGCCACACCCCGGGCGCCGGAGCCGCCGCGGACGGGCACGGGCGTCGACTCCGGGACGAGCCTGGACGGGTTCGTGCTCGCGGGGCTCGCGCTCTTGGCCGCCACCGGGGCCGGGCTCGCCGCGACGCGGCGCCGCTAGCAAGGGAGGGGACGATGCATCCAGGTGCGTGGGCCGCGTGGGTGGCGTTCGTGATGACCGTCGCGCTGGTCACGAGCAACCCGCTCTACCTGGGCATCGTCCTCCTCTGCGTCGTCCTCGTTGGGGCGGTCGCCCCGCGTGAGGGTGGCGCGGGGAGTATCACAGCGCTCGCCATCTTCGGCGCCGGCATGCTTGCCATCTCGCTGGTCGTCGCCGTCGTCAACGGCAGTTACGGCGACCACATCCTCTTCACCGTGCCCGGCCCGAACGTCCCGAGCTGGCTCGGCGGGTTGCGCCTCGGCGGGCCCGTCTCGGCCGAAGGGCTCGCTGCCGCCGGCATCCGTGGGCTCGCCATCCTCTGCGTGTTCGCGGCTTTCGGGGTCCTCAATGCGGCCGTGAGCCCGCAACGGCTGCTCCGGGCCGCGCCCGTCTCGCTCTTTCACGCGGGACTCGTGGTCACCATCGGCCTCGCACTGCTCCCGTCGAGCCTCGACGACCTGCGCCGCCTGCGGGAGATTCGAGCCCTTCGGGGCGCACCCGGCGGCTGGCGCGAACTGCGCGCTTTGGTCGTCCCGGCGATAACGGGCGGGCTGGAGCGTTCGATGCGCCTCGCTGAGGCGATGGAGGCGCGCGGCTTCGCGGCCGGTACAGCCCCGCGAAGCGGACAGTGGGCTGCGGGCGCCGGCGTTGTCGCCCTCACGGCGGCTGCGGGCTGTTGGTACTACTACCCCGACGTGCGGCCCATGGCCTTGGTCCTCGCGCTAGCCGGAGCCGCCGGTCTCACGGCTTGGGCGGTGCTGCAGTCGCGCGCCCACCACACCACACGGCTCGAAGTCGAGGTCATGGGCCGGGCCGACCGGCTGGGGGGCATCCTCTCCGTCGCAGGGGTAGCCGTCGTTTTCGGGCTGAATGCATCCGGCGCGCTTGAGTTCGGCTACAACCCGTTCGCGGGCCTGCCGTGGCCCGAGCTAGGCCTGGCCGAGGCCGTGGCCGTCCTGCTCGTCGCGTGGCCGGTCCCGGTGGTGTTGGCGAAGCCGGGGCCCCGACCTGAACCGGTCGGCGCCGTCTTCGAAGGGAGGGCCGAAGCGTGACGGTTGCGCTCGATCGTGTCTGCTACTGGTACCCGATTCGCGAAGCCCCCGCACTGACGGACGTTTCGCTGTGCGTCCCAGCGGGTGAGTCTTGGTTGTTAGCGGGGCCCTCGGGTTCGGGGAAGTCGACCTTCTTGCGGCTCGTCAACGGCCTGGTGCCTCAGTTTCATGGCGGCCGGATCAGTGGCCGCGTCAGTGTTGCTGGCTTCGATCCCGCCAGGACGCCGACGCGTGACCTCGCCGCCATTGCTGGCATGGTCTTCCAGGAGCCCGAGGCGCAGGCGATCGCCGACACGGTCCGCAACGAGGTCGCGTTCGGGATGGAGCAGCACGGCATCCCACGCGCCGAGATGCAGTCGCGACTGAAAGCCGCACTTGAAGCCACGGGCACCGAGCACCTCGCCGCGCGCCGGCTTGCGACGCTCTCGGGCGGCGAACGCCAACGCGTCGCGATCGCGTCGGCGCTGGCCCTCCACCCGCGAGTGCTCCTGCTCGACGAACCAACCTCACAGATCGACCCTGAAGGTGCCGCGCATATCCTCGAACTCGTGGACGTGGCCCGGCGGGGTCGCGGGATGACACTGCTGATCGCCGAGCATCGTCTCGACCGCGTGCTGCCGATGGTGGACCAGGTCGCGGCCTTCGAAGCCGGTCACGTTTCCGTCTCTACGCCTGCGAAGGCGGCGGCTGAACTCGCGGTGGTCCCAAGCTTGGTCGCGCTCGGCCGACGCCTCGGCCTTGACCCACTCCCATTGACCGTCGGAGCGGCCGTCATCGCGCTCCGAGGGCGGCGCGTCGAGATCGTGGCGCGCCGCCGGCCGCCGGCGTCCGGTGCCCTGGCGGTCAGCTGCCGCGGGCTCTCGTTCTCCTTCGGGTCCGTCGAGGCGCTCCGAAGCGTCGACTTCGAGCTGCGCGAAGGCGAAGTGGTCGCCCTCGCGGGCAAGAACGGGAGCGGGAAGACGACCCTCCTGCGGACGATCGCCGGCACCCTTCGACCCAACGCCGGTACGGTCGAGTTCGGCGGGAAGCCCGCGTCCCCCGATGTCCGGGAGCGGACGAACGTGTGCGGTCTTGTCCCGCAAGACCCGGCGCTCGCCCTTTACCAGCGCACCGTGGCAGAGGAGATCGAAGAGACGCGGCGCTTCCGCGGGCGGGCTCGCGAGGCGGGTCTCCTCGAACGATGGCAACTTGCGGACCTCGCCGCCCGCGACCCGCGCGACATCTCTGTCGGCCAACAGCAGCGCGTCGCCGTCGCCGCGATGCTCGCCCACGAGCCGCAGGTCTGGCTTCTCGACGAGCCCACGCGCGGGGCGGATGCTGCTTACCGGAGCTGGCTTGCGGCGCGCCTCACGGCCCACGCCGCCGCGGGCGGGAGCGTCGCCGTCGCCACCCACGATGTGGAGTTCGCGGCCCAGGTCGCGACCCGCGTGGTCGGCCTCCGGGGCGGGCGAGTCGAGTTCGACCTCCCGGCGCGGGACGCTCTCGGCCACGGCGGCCCTCTGCCGACGCAGGTGGCCCAGGTTGTGCCCGGCGCGCTGCTCCCCGAGGACGTTGCAGCATGAGACGAGTGGCTGCCTCCGTCGTGGCCCTGATCGCCGCCCTCGGCTACGTGACCGCGTACGCTGATGGCGAGGCGGGGCTTGTCATCCAGAACGGCGACGCAGTCACTACGTACTGCGTGCCGTTCACCGGCGACGGCATCGACGGGGATGACCTCCTGACCGCCGCCGGGGTCGACTTCGACCAGTTCGGAGGGGGCGGCGGCCGCACGCTCTGTTCCATCCGCGACGTCGGCTGCTTTAACGCCGGGACGTTCAACGACTGCTTCTGCCAGTGCTCGGGAGGCGCGAGTTGTACCTACTGGGCCTTCTTCACGCAGCGATACGGCGCTGCCTGGGTCTACTCCGCCTTCGCGTTCAACCTAAGCCGCGCGAAGGACGGCGACCTCCACGGCTGGAAGTGGGGGAGAGGCAACCTGCAGAGCGCCCCCGTCCCGGCCAGCATTTCCTTCGAGCAGGTGTGCGGCGGCCCGCCCCGCAGCCTGGTCACGGCCACGGCGACTCCCACCTTGGCGCCACAGCGGACGGCCACGCCCACGAACCCACCGACGGCCACAGGGGTAACGGCGACAGCCACGGTCTCCGCCGCGGCTCCAGCGTCGTCGCCCAGCGCTGGCGCGTCCACGGCCTCTGAGGCGAGCCCTAGGCCGCCTTCGAGCCTGACTCCGGAGACCGCCAGCCCGACCGCGACTCCGTTCACGGCGCTGCCGGCCGACGGCGCCACGGCCAGCGTGACCGTCGGTTCACTGGGCACCCCGGGCGCCCCGGCGACGGGTGGAGATCAGCGTGGCTCCTCGGGCGGCGTGATCGCATTTGGCGTGATTGCGGCCACGCTGATCGCGGGCACGGCGATTGCGCTCGTCTGGAGGCGGACTCGTGGGTAAGCCGTCCTTCAGTACGTGGCTGCCGTTCGTCGCGCTCAACGTCACGGGCCTCGTCGCCTATCTCTATCCGTTCTTCGTTTCTGGCACGACGCAGCCGGACGCCCGTTGGTTCGAACACGCCGGTGATGCGCCACTGATCTTCGGGGCGCTCGGGGCGCTCTGCATGGCCGCGCTGATCGCCGACCTCACCACCGGAAGGCTGAACAGTAAGTCGTTGGCGGCGCTCGGCGTGCTCGCGGCCTTTGCGGCAGTGCTCCGCACCATCAGTCTGCCGGCCGGCGCGAACCTGTACTTCTTCCTCGTGATCCTAGGGGCCTACGTCTTCGGCGCGCGCATGGGCTTCCTCCTTGGCGCGCTCTCCTTCTTCCTGAGCGCGATCGTGACTGGCGGGATCGGGCCGTGGCTCCCATTCCAGATGTTCGCGAGCGCCTGGATGGGCGCCTCCATTGGGCTCGTGCGGCCGGCGGCGGACCGCGCGGGCCTCGGTGAGCGCGGCCAGGTGATCGTGCTCGCGGCTGCGGGCGCCTTCTGGGGCTTCGCGTTCGGCGCGATAACGAACCTCTGGACGTGGCCCTACTGGGTCGCTGGGCCGGACATCAGCTACGCACCGGGGCTCGGCTTCGGCGAAACGCTCCGCCGTTATTGGAACTTCTATCTGTTGACGAGCCTCGGGTGGGACCTGCTCCGGGCCGTCTGTAATGTCGCCGTCATCGTGGCGCTCGGAGGGCCGGTGCTTCACAGCCTGCTGCGGTTCCGGGCCAAGTTCTCGTGGGAGCAGTGGTCGCCGGAGCCGGCTACTCCGCCCGATGCCGCCGCATTGCCTCCCGCAGGGCCGGCAGTTCCAGGTCTGCGCAGCGCCGATGGGCCGCAGCGTTGAGGTGGAGGCCGTCCACATCCCGCCATGCGGTGTCGAACGCGTCGGGCTCGAGCGCCGGCAGAAAGTAGGGGATGTGCAACTGATCGAGGATTGGCCGCAGCCCGCGGTACGCCTCGTCACGCCGCTGGGTCGCCCAGGCGCGCCGGGCCGGCCCGGCTCCGGCGAGTGCGGTGAACGGTGTCGACAGCACGCACACGGCCAGGTCTTCCCGGCGGACCATCCGGCGGAGGGAGGCCTCTACGAGCGGGATCGCCTCCGCCGGGGCGAAAGGCGAGGCGCCTCCGGCTGTCTTCATCGCGACCCGGTTGGCGAACCGGAAGGCGCGGGTGCCCGTGATCCGGTCGCTGCGCCGGAGGGCCAGCCACGCCCGGTCCACTGGCTTGGCGAGCGGTCCGAGCTTGGGGGCCACTTTGCGGCGCACCACGAGGGATTCGCACCACCACGCGCTCCAGTGGAACACGGCGAGGTCGGGCGACGTTTCGTCCAGCCAGGCGTCGATCTTCCCAGGCAGGCGCTCACTCGGCCAGATGTATTTGATGGTGACTGTGACCGGCTCACCGAGGGCTGCGGCGAGTGCTTCTCCGCCGAGGTGCGCCCGCCGCTCCGCGTCTGGCACTGTCCCCTTCGTGTCGATGCTGCTGCCGAGATAGAGGAGGCGCACACGGCACATTGGAAGGGCGAGGCCGGTTAGCCGCCAGGCCCGCGGCCGAACTCTTGCGGCAGGCCGGGGCCAGTCCCATACTTTCTAGATGATCCGCTGCGGCGGGTCGTTTTTGTGTTGGCGTTGTTCGAATGGGACACGGGCCCGGATGGCGCAAGGGTAGCGCAACCGACTTGTAATCGGTAGGTTAGGGGTTCGATTCCCCTTCCGGGCTCCACGCTGACGCGTCCCGTGGAGGGGTGGCCGAGAGGTTAATGGCAGCAGACTGTAAATCTGCCGTGCGACGCACTTCGGGGGTTCGAAACCCTCCCCCTCCACCATCATTTTCCGGCGTTGGCCGCCCTCCGGCTGCCAGCCCACCGGGCCACCACAGCGAGCACTCCGCCTCCAGCTCCGGCTGGAAGCCGGCCCTCGTAGCTCAGTAGGCAGAGCGCGTTCTTGGTAAGAACGAGGTCTCCGGTTCGAACCCGGACGAGGGCTCCAGACACCCCACGGCGGGCGACCGCCGCCTAGTTCAGCGCCCGGAGGGCAAGGAAACAGCGATGGCGAAGGCAAAATTCGAGCGAAACAAGCCGCACGTGAATGTGTGGACGATCGGGCACGTGGACCACGGCAAGACGACCTTGACCGCGGCGATCACGAAAGTGCTGGCGTTGCGCGGGCAGGCGAGCTTCCGCGCGTTCGACTCGATCGATAACGCGCCAGAAGAGCGGGCACGCGGCATCACGATCGCCATCGCGCACGTGGAGTATGAGACCGAGAACCGTCACTACGCCCACGTGGACTGCCCGGGTCATGCGGACTACATCAAGAACATGATCACCGGTGCGGCACAGATGGACGGCGCAATCCTCGTCGTCGCGGCGCCGGAAGGGCCGATGCCACAGACGCGGGAGCACATCCTGCTGGCGCGGCAGGTGCAGGTGCCGGCGATGGTTGTCTTCCTGAATAAGGTGGACATGATGGAGGACGAGGAGCTGCTCGAACTCGTCGAACTGGAGCTGCGTGAACTGCTGACGAGCCAGGAGTTTCCCGGGGACGACATCCCGATCATCCGGGGGTCCGGGTTGAAGGCGCTGGAATCGTCATCGACGGACATCAATGCACCGGAGTACAAGTGCATCGTCGAACTGATGGACGCGGTGGACTCGTACATCCCGA
>JBJXFX010000033.1:0-2753 GCA_046152925.1 Dehalococcoidia bacterium | reverse complement strand
GAACCGCTCGTACTGCACGGGCGTGCAGAAGGCGTTCACGGGCTCGACGACGGCCCGGTCGCTTGCGCGCGCGGGCCTTCGAATGTGTGTGAGGAGACGGGAAAGCGTTAGCGGTCGAACTCGATCCAGAGCTCTTGCGGGGCGCGGAAGCCGCCGGAGCCGAGGTCGCCGGGCGCCGTGATCCCGGGATGGTCGGCGAACTTAGCGCGCGGGTTCTTCAGGAACTCGCCGAGCCGCTGGCTCGCGATGACCGCTTCTTGGCGCGCCATGGCATAGCCCATGCAGAAGTGCTGGCCCATGCCGAAGCCGAGGTGGCCGGCCTTGCCATCGCCATAGCGGCCCGAGCGAAGCTCGCGGCCCATGTGCAGGTCTTCGCGGAAGATGTCGAAGGTGTCCGGGTCCTTGAAGACGCGCTCGTCGCGGTTCCCGGCGCCGAGGTACAACATCACCGCGGACCGGCGCGGGATGACATCGTCGTAGAGCTTGATCTCACGCGTGGTGAAGCGGGACTGGCCGTGGACCACGGGGTCGAAGCGCATCATCTCGGTGAAGACGTTGGACCAGAGGTTGCCGTCCTTCTTCACGGCTTCGAACTGGTCGGGGCGGGTGTAGAGCATGTGGTACCACATGTTCGAGATCGCCTTGTCGGTGGTGTCGCCGCCGGCCGCAAGGAGGAGGGCGACGAAGCCCTTAATCTCGAGGCGCGTCATGCGCTGGCCCTTGTTCTCAGCGGTCACGATCCGGCTGACGAGGTCCTCGCCGGGGGCGTCGAGGCGCTGCTCAATGATCGGGTCGAGGTAGTCCCACATCTCGTTGCGAGCGTGGATGCCGCGGGCGAAGAACTGGCCGCCGAAGCCAAGGCCGGCGATAAGGTCCTGATACCAGCTGACGAAGCGCTCCTCGTCCACGCGCGGGAGGCCGAGCATGTTCGAAATGACGCGCACCGGAAACTGGTTCGAGAAGTCCTTGACGAGCTCAACCTCGCCCTTCTTCTCCATGCCCTCAATCGCGTTGACGGCTGCCTTGTCGGCGATCCGGCCGAGCAGCTCGCGGGCGATCAGCTCGATGACGGGGAGGAAGGAGTCGAGCCGCTTGCCGACGAACTGGTCGGCGACGACGTTGCGGAGGAAGTGGTGACGGTCGCTGTTGCCGTATTCGAGGATGTTTGGCCCGAAGACGTGGCGCTTGCCGAACTCATACTCGCCATCGGGGTCGTAGGCGGCGCGGTCGAAGTCTTCGTTGTTTTGGAAGATCGCGACGATGTCGTCGTACCGGCTGACGATCCAGCGGCCGTGGAAACGGTCTTGGTACAACGGCGAATGATCGCGGAGGCGCTTGTAGATAGGGAAGGGGTCGCGGCGGAAGTCGTCGGTGTCGAACTCGCGAGGGTCGACGGCGGTGCGCGCGGCGAGGGCACTGCTCATGGGTATGCTCCTAACGCCCGGTCTCGGGCGTATCTGTCCGCGAAACGATAGTGGAACTGGCCCAGCGTCTCAAGTCTGGGCGGCCCGGCCAGGAAGGCCGTTGGCCCAGAAAAGTGGCAGGTCAGGCCACGGCGGGCGCTGTGTGAACCGCGCCACACAGACGCATGGCGGTGCGGGGTTCGGAGGCATACGATGCCGCCGCAGTGTGCGGGAGGCAGCTCGTCGTGGAGCACATTCCCATTCCAGGTGGCGGCTCGCTCGATGCGTGGTTCGACGGCGGCGGCGAACCCGTCCTGTTCATCCACGGCTCGCTGATTGCTGGGACGTTCGAATGCCTGCGGGGCGAGCCGGTGTTGGCCGATTCGTTCGAATTGATCACGTACAGCCGCCGCGGCTATGCCGGAAGCGCACGGTACGGCGCGGGAGTGACGGTCGAAGCGCAGGTCCGGGATGCGATCGCGGTGCTCGACTACTTCGGCGTCCGCCGGGCGCATGTTGTGGGTCACTCCTCGGGCGGGATGCTTGCGCTCCACCTCCATCGCCTCGCGCCAAAGCGGGTGCACACGCTCGCATTGCTTGAGCCCCCTCTGTTCGATGTCCCGGCGGGGAGTGCGGAGGCCGCGTATCGCGAAGGCGACCACGCTCGCGCCGCCGCGATCTTCCTCGACCTTGTGTTCGGCGACGGGCCCTGGCGAGGCCGCGTTGACCGCAACCTGCCGGTCGGCTGGCTGGCCCAAACCGTCGCTGACCTTCCGGGGCTGTTCGAGGTCGAGCTGCACGCGCCCGCCGCGCCGTACGGCGCCGTCGAGGCCTCGAACGTCACGGCGCCGGTGCTCTCGGTGCTGGGAGCGGAATCGCCAGCGCCGTTCGGGGAGGGGCAGGCGCTCATGCGTGGCTGGTGGCCGGGCCTGGAGACGGCGCTGATCCCCGGCGTCTCCCACGACCTCCATTTCGGCAATCCGCACGCCGTCGCGGAAGCGCTGGCGGCGTTCTTTCGAAAGCATCCGTTCCGGCCGGGCCGTCCGGTGGGCCGGAGTTAGCCCGCGACGACCGGGTTGCGCAACACGCCCGCGCCGCTGACCTCGATTTCGACGATGTCGCCGGGGTTGAGGGCCTGAGGCTCGCCGGGCGTCCCCGTATAGATGATGTCGCCGGGGACGAGCGTGATGGTCTGGCTCACATAGCGGACGATCTCGGGGATGTCGCGGATCAGCTCATCCGAGCCGGCGTGTTGGGCCTGGACACCGTTGACGCGCGTTTCGAGCTGGATCTTGTCGTAGGCGAGGCCCGTGACGACCGTGGGGCCGAAGAGGCCGAAGCTGTCGCTGC
>JBJXFX010000150.1:0-16799 GCA_046152925.1 Dehalococcoidia bacterium | reverse complement strand
ACGTCACCATCCTCCCGACCGCCAACGCCGACACCCTCACCCTCTTCCAGAAAGGCGAAATCGACGGCGCGTGGGTGCCTGAACCGTGGGGCACGCGCCTTATTCTGGAGGCGGGAGGGAAGGTCTTCCTCGATGAGAAGACCTTGTGGCCCAACGGCGACTTCGTTACGACCCACCTCATCGTCCGGACGGAGTTCCTCAAGAAGAACCCGGAAGCGGTCCGGCGGCTCGTGCTCGCGACCGTGAAGACAACCGAGGCGATCAACAAGGACCCCGAGAACGCGAAGACCCAGGTCAACAAGGAGATCGAGAAACTGACCAGCAAGCCCCTTTCGAGGGCGGTCATCGATGCCTCCTGGAAGAATCTCCGGTTCACCTATGACCCGATTGCTTCGAGCCTGAACAAGGCCGCTAAGGACGCGTTCGACGCGGGCCTCCTTGGCTCGAAAGCGCCAGACCTCAAGGGAATCTATGACCTTAGCTTGCTCAATACCGTGCTCACCGAACTCAAGCTGCCAGCGGTGAAGGAATGACGGCGGCGGTCGCAACGCCCATGCTGTTGCGACCGGAGGCGGGGCCTGAAGCCCCGCCTCCAATGGTCGAAGCCCGGCTGGTGAGGAAACGCTTCCTCACCAGCCGTCACGACACGCTCGCACTTTCCGACATCTCCCTCTCGGTCGCCGAGGGGGAGTTTGTCTGTCTTCTCGGCCCTTCGGGATGTGGGAAGTCGACGCTGCTGAACATCTTCGCCGGATTCGAGAAGGCCGATGGGGGCGAGGTCTTGGCCGACGGGCGACCAATCACGGGGCCGGGACCCGACCGGATTGTCGTGTTCCAGGAAGCCGCGCTCTTTCCGTGGCTTAATGTGCGGGCAAACGTGGAGTTCGGGCTGAAGCTCGCCGGCATCGCCAAATCGGAGCGGAGGGACCGCGCGGACCGCTACCTCCAACTCGTGGGCCTCGAACGGTTCGCAAAGGCGTTCGTCCATGAGCTCTCTGGCGGTATGAAGCAGCGCGTGCAAATCGCCCGGAGCCTCGCCGTCGAGCCCCGGGTGCTCCTGATGGACGAGCCGTTCGCCGCGTTAGATGCACAGACGCGGGATGTGCTCCAGGAGGAACTGCAAGACATCTGGGTGCGGACGCGCAAGACGATCGTCTTCGTGACGCACAACGTCCGTGAAGCCGTCCTCTTAGCCGACCGTGTCGTGGTCATGTCGCCCTCCCCCGGCCGGATTAAGCGCGAGATCGAGATCACCCTGGAGCATCCGCGGAGCCCGGACTCCCACGCCGTCGTCGACCTTGCCGCCGACATCCGCGAAGAGCTGCGCGACCCTTCGCACCTCGCTACCAGTCCGGGCCGGAGGTGGTCGATATGAGCGCCGCGAGCTTCGATGACGCGCGGGAGACAATGGCGCGGCGGCGGCGCCGCGCACTCGGCTTCAAGACAATCCGGCTCATGGTCTTCTACTTTGGGCTCCTGGGTATTTGGCAGCTCGTGGCCATCGCCGAGTACTGGCCGTCGTATGTCTTCCCCGGGCCGGAAGATGTCTATCGCGCGCTGAAGTTCAACATCGACAACGGCGACCTCTGGCACGGCATGCAATCAACCATGACGCGGATGCTGATTGGGTACTCTGCCTCGATCGTGATTGGCCTCGGGATCGGCGTCGTGATGGGCATGTTCGACTGGGTCGACGAGACGGTCGGGAGCCTCGTGCTTGGCCTCCAATCGCTCCCCAGCGTGACCTGGTTCCCGTTGGCCATTCTTTGGTTTGGCCTCAACGAGCGGGCGATCATCTTCGTCGTCCTGATGGGGTCCGTCTGTTCGATTGCGATCTCGTCGAGGTCCGGGGTGCGGTCGATCCCTCCGCTTCTGATGCGCGCTTCGCGGATGTTCGGGGGCAGGACGTGGCAGCGGGTGCTCTACGTGATCGTGCCCGGGATGCTCCCGTCGATGATCCAGGGCCTGAAGCTCGGCTGGTCGTTCGCATGGCGCTCCCTGCTTGCGGCCGAACTGCTGTTCGTGAGCCTCAGCCTCGGGCACCTGTTGAGCATCGGGCGCGACCTCAACGATGTCGCCCAGGTGGTCGCGATCATGCTCGTGATTGTCGCCATCGGGATGGCCGTCGACCGCGTCCTTTTCGGACAGGCAGACCGTTGGGTCCGCGAGCGGTGGGGGCTGGGCTAGACTGGCTTCCGCGCGATGAGCGCCCAAACCCGATGCGGCACGGCGATCGGGTCATCGGGGAAGCGCTCGTGCAACAGCCTGGCGTGGGCGGCATCGAACGACGCGACGGCGTCCGGTGCGAGCGTCCCGGCAACCCCGGCGCTCGCGCGGATGCGCCCCCGCCAGCCCTCGTGGGTGTAGATGGCGGGCGTGTCGTAGGAGAAGGTCTCGATCCCCGCCAAACCGGCGACGGCGACCGGGACGCTGAACTCCGGGTGCATCCCCAAGGCGCCGCCGAACTTCCAAGCCGGGTTGTGGGCTTGGATGAGCCGCTCCGTCGCATCGACCACGTTCCCCGGGAGCGGCAGCCAGTCGAAGTGCAGGATCGCCAGGATGCCGCCAGGGGAGAGCAAGCGGTACACCTCGCGCGCCGCGACTGGGCCATCGAACCAGTGCCAACACTGGCCAGCGGTGACAACGTCGAACGCTGCATCGCCGAGACCCGTCGCTTCGGCCTTGCCCTGGATGTAACGCACGGCGATGCCCGCCGCTGCGTCCATGGCTTTCGCCTGGCCCATCATCTCCGCGGAGGGGTCGAGGCCGGTAACCTCGGAGCCGCGCAGGGCGAGGCTCCGGGCGACAGTCCCCGTGCCCGTGCCGAGGTCGAGGACGCGCTGGCCACGGATCCCGATGCCAAACGTGGCCAGCCGGTCGAAGAGCGCAGCTGGAAAGCCCTGGCGGTGGGTAGCGTAGTCGGTCGCCGTCTTCCCAAAGTCCGGGGAGGTCATCGTGCTTAGCCGAGCTGCGTGATGATGCGAGCGAGGACGCCTTCGGCACGGTCGAGCCGGGCGAGGATGCCCCAGGGGCCATGGATGTTGAGCGTCATGTTCTCCGCCTGGCCGCGCACGCCGGGAAGCCGGCCACGGAGGCCTGCAGCCGCTTCATACGCCTCCAACTCGGGCGATTCTGGGCCGAACACATTGGTCAGCAGCTCGACGGTGCGCGCGTCCCAAATGGTGTACTCGAACGGGTTTGGCCCCGTTCCACGAAGCCAGGCGATCTGGCTGACCTGTGTTACGAGCGCCGCCTTGGCGCGCGTTGCGTCCTTCACTGCCATGGCGAGCATTGTAGGGCGGCCCTGCAAACGAGGAAAACGGCGCCGGACCGAGGCCCGGGCCGGCCCTTACGCCACCTCGATGGTGTCGATGATCTCTGGCGTCGCCATCAGCGTCTTGTGCACCGGACACTTGCCGGCCGCCCGGAGGAGGTCCGCACGCTGTTCGTCGGTGATCTCTCCGCGGATCACGATCCGGCGGCGGAGGACCTCGATCAGCCCGTCGCGCCCGGAATCGCAGTCGGCGCAGTCCTTCGCGTGCACCCGCTCGTGTTCGACCTCGACGGCGACCTCCTGGACGGGGTAGCCCTTGCGGCGGGCGTAGATCTGGATGGTCATGGAGGTGCAGGCGCCGAGGGCCGCCGCGAGAAGCTCGTAGGGCGTCGGGCCGAGGTCGTCGCCGTCATCGGCGAGGGGCTCATCGGCGATGAAGCCACGGCCGGGCGCGGTGACGAGTTGGGCATGGGTGTAATCGAGGAGGGACTGGACGATGACCTTTGCGGGCATGGGATCCAGGATAGCAGGCGCCGCCGCCAATTCTGCTATTTGCAAACCCGATCGAGCGTGTTATCATTTGGCTACGGGGCGCGGACCATAGACCCCGCCAGGCAGCTGCTGACACATCTGCCATGGTCCGCGCCTCGAACCTCTTTCTGGGACGCCTTCCATGCGCGTGCCCGACCTTCACACCCCACGCCTCACCATCCGCGAACTGCGCCTGACGGACCTTGAAAGCGTGCACGCTGCGTTGAACGCCGCCTGGGGCGAAGACGAGCCCGTGGAAGCGCGCCGCACCTGGCTGGAATGGACCGTGCGGAGCTACAGCGAACTCGCCAACCTCCACCAGCCACCCTACGGGGAACGCGCCATCGTCTTGCGCGAGTCGGGAGCGCTGATTGGCGCCGTCGGCCTGGTGCCATCGTTCGGCCCATGGGAGCAGCTCCCGTCGCTTGGCGGAGCCCCTCCGGAGCCGTTGACTTGCACGCCCGCCTTTGGGCTCTACTGGGCCGTGTCGCCCAACTACCAAGGCCAGGGATTGGCGACCGAGGCCGCCCGCGCGCTGATCGTCTGGGCGCGAAGCGAGCTCCACGTTGGCCGGATTGTCGCGACTACCACGAACGCGAACCTCGCCTCGCAGGCCGTGATGCGGAAGCTCGGGATGCGCCTCGAACGGAACCCGTGGCCAGAGCCCCCTTGGTTCGAAACGGTGGGAATCCTCGACCCCTAGACCGCCCGGCGCAGGGCGGCGCGGCCCGGCCCGCCCAACACCAGGTCACGGGCGACGTGGGCTGGCGACGAGGCGATGCCTCGAAGCAGGGCGCGGCGCACCTCGCGCTTGGCCTCGTGCTCGGCTGCGGCTTTCATGAAATACGCCGCGAACTCGCCACAATGAGCGAACAACGGCGCCGCCGCCGCGATGCCGCCGGCGCGGCGCCAACCCGCGCGGCGGACGTTCCTGCAGTAGACTCGCCGGACGAAGGCCAGCCGTCGCCACTGGAGGTCGTCGTCAGCGCCGACCTCGCGTTGGCGGAAGAGGATCGATTCGACCGGGAGGAACCGGACTGGCCCGGCCAGGGCCAGCCGCAGGTGCCAATCCCAGTCCTGTGAATAGGTCAGCCGCTCGTCGAACTCGCCCACGCGATCCCGGGCCGCTCGGCGCACCACGGTGGCCCCGATCTGCGGGTAGTAGCGCAGAAAGCTCCGGAAGGCATCGCCGCCGACGGGCCACTGGGCAGGCCAAAACGGCCCGTGTGAGGCGAGGGCGCCATCGGCGTTGGCGATTTGCCCGACGGACCCGAGCAGACCGTCGTCCGAGCGAAGCGCTTCGAGATGGGGCCGAAGGTGGCCCGGGAGCCAGACGTCGTCGTCGTCGAGGAAGGCGATGAACTCGCCGGAAGCCGCCCGAAGGCCAGCGTTGCGCGCGGCGGCAGCCCCCGGCGCGTCGACGGCGAGGTACCGGGCGCCGTACTTGGCGGCAGCGCCCGCGGACGCTCGGCCAGGCGCGTTATCGGCGACCAGGATCTCGAGCGAGACATCCGGCCCTTCGAGCGCGCGAATACTCGCGAGCGCCTCGGCCAGCAGGGCCGGCCGGTCGCGAGTCGGCACGACGACGGAGACGTAGAGGACCACTGGGTATAAGAATCGTCCGCGACGAAAGTGCGGGCAGGCGTCCTCGGATGAAATCCAACACCGCCAACGGCACGTAGCTATTGAGGACGCAATGCGTCTGGACGGTCGTCCAGACATCTGGACAGATTGACTGGCGCAGTCCGCGCTGGCATAGTCCGGAGTGCTTTGCCATGAAGCGCAGGGAGGATTTCCTAAGAGTGAGTGACGAGACGAATTACTGGAAGAGGCTTCGCTCCACGAACGTGACGCGACGCCGATTCATCGCCGGTAGCGGCGTGATGGCAGCCGGCTCGGCCGCCATCCTCGCCGGTTGCGGCGACGACGATGACGACGACGGCGGCTCGACGCCGGCAGCCACTGGCACGGCGGCCTCGACCGGGACCGCGGCGGCCACGGGCACCGCGACGTCCAGCGCCGCCAAGCCGGTCAAGGGCGGCACGCTGAAGCTCTTCAAGGCCGCGGCCGATACCGGCCAGGACCCGCGCATCTACCACCAGACGAACCCCGAAGTGCTCTTCGCGAACGTCTGGCCGGCGACATGGCAGGTCTCCAAGAACAAGATCGCCTTCGACGGCATGCTCAGCATGGAGCAGGTCGACCCGACGACGGTCGTCTTCAAGGTTCGCCCAGGCATGAAGTTCAGCAACGGTGACCCGATCACCGCTGAGGACTGGGCCTACACCATGACGTCGCTCCCGGTGATCACCAAGGAGCGCCGCGGCCACGCGAGCACCCCGCTCTTCAACTACATTGAGAGCACGACGGCCGTCGACGCGACGACCGTCCGCCAGAAGCTCACGCGCCCGAACCCGTCCCACCTCGTTGGCATGACCTACCGCTACATGGCCTTCCTCAACAAGAAGGTCATCGAAGCTGGTGCTGCCAAGGACGGCCAGCCGACCAAGGACGCCCAGGACAACCCGGCTGGCGCCTTCGGCGGCCCCTACAACATCGACAAGCGCGAAGCGACCGGCACCAAGCTCGTCCGCAACCCGAACTACTGGAAGCACGAGCCGGCCGATGACGGATTCGTCGTTGATGGCCCGTACATCGATAACGTCGAGTACCGCATCATCCCCGACCGCGCTGCCCAAAAGGCCGCGTTCGCAGCTGGCGACATCGATGTCCTCGGCGGCATCGACAAGCTCGAAGCTGACGAGTTCAAGAGCAACAAGAACCTCTCCGTCGCGGAGAAGGCGAACGGCGCTTGGAACATCCTCGCGTTCGACCACAAGAAGCTGTTCGACAAGCGCGCTCGCGCCGCCATCCGCGCTGCGATCAACTACGACGCCTTCGGCGCGGCCATCTTCGCTGGCCCCGTCTCCTACAACGCCCCGGTCAACATCCTGATCCCGGGCTGGCAGGCGATGACCCAGGACCAGATCAAGGCGTACCACAAGTACGACCCGGCCGACGCGAAGAAGCTTTGGGAAGCTGCCGGCAAGCCGGTTTCGAAGATCCGGATCCTCTCCTACAACAACGCCACGAACGTCTCGATCAGCGACTTCGTCGCCCAGAACCTCAAGTCGGCCCTCGGCGTCGACGTGGAAGTCCAGCAGGCCGACCCGCAGGCGTGGGCGCAGCGCGCCAACGTCGTCCCGGACAAGGACTGGGAACTCCTCCAGTCCGGCAACGGCCTGACCGGCGGCACCTCCGGCGTCCCGGAGAACTCGAACCTGATCTGGTACGACCCGCGCGCCTACGGCCCGCTGGCCTTCAACGCCTCGATCGATTCGGATAACCCGACGATCAAGGAAGAGAGCACCAAGATCCTCGAGCTCCTCAAGGCGCAGGAGATCGAACTGGACGTGGCAAAGCGCAAGCAGATGCTCACGGACCTCCAGAAGTACCTCTTCGACATCGCCCACACGGGCGCCCTCCTTCCGATCGCGAAGAACGCCCTGTTCGCCTACAACTCCCGCCTCCAGGACTTCGGCCTGGAAGACTGGGACAACGGCTATGCGCTCCGCCGCCACGCCATGTGGCTCAAGGCCTAGTCAAACCCGAGCTCCGGCTCCACCGAGAGGGGAGCGGCCACCCGGCCGCTCCCCTCTTTTCTTGCTTGCTTGATTCCGCCCCATCGCTTGCCGCGGCTGTCTGAGTCTCAGCCCCGCCGCTCGGGCCCGATGCGGGCGGGCGCTGTTCGAATGCGGTCACTGCCCCGAGACTCCGACGTCGGCCGGCCGCTCAGACCTGCCAGCTTCTCGTCACCGCCACCTGCTCGCCCCACGAACGGCGCAGATACGACGAAGCCCCCGCAGACAACACTGCGGGGGCTTCCCGGTTGTGCGTGACAGGAGGCGCTCTAGATGCGGCCCCTGAGGCGGGGGTCCAGCGTGTCGCGGAGGGCGTCGCCGAGAAGGTTGAAGCCCAAGACCGTGATTGAGAGCGCCAGGCCAGGGAAGATGGCGATCCACGGGGCACGGACGAAGAAGCTGCGCGCGCTACCGGAGAGGTCGGCGCCCCAGGAGGGCGTCCCGACCGGGACGCCGACGCCGAGGAAGCTGAGGCCAGACTCGGTGAGGATAGCCCCAGGGAGCGCGGTGCTCGTCACGACGATCATCATCCCGGCGAGGTTCGGGAGGACGTGCCGCAGCATGATCCGGACCTCGTGCGCGCCCACGACGCGGGCTGCTTCCACGTACTGCGCGCCTCTCTGCTCTAAAACAGAGGCGCGCATAATACGGAAAATACTCGGTGTGAAAATGAAGCATATGGACATGATCACTAAGATCTCCCCCTGGGATAGCATGGGGAGATCCGGGACGTCCTTGCCGAAAGACGTCCGGAGCGTGAGCGCCAGCAAGATGGCCGGGAACGAGATGAGAAGCTCGGCCAAGCGGCTCAGCGCGAAGTCGACGATACCGCCGAGATACCCGGCGGCGAGGGCGAGCAACGTCCCTCCGACGATGCTGAAGAGCACGACGGCGGCGCCGACCTTAAGGGAGACGCGCCCGCCGTAGACGACGCGGGCGAAGACGTCCTTCCCCTCACGCGTCGTGCCGAACGGATGGTCCCAGCTCGGGCTGAGGAGGACGTCGCCACTGAACTGCTGGGGATTATGCCAGGTGATCAGCGGGGCAAAGAGCGCCGCAAGCACCACGATGAGCAGCAGGACAATCCCGGCGGTGCCGAACGGCTGCGTCCGGACGAAGCGCTTGTAGGGGCGCCAGCGGCTAGGCGCAGGTGGGACATCGGCGATGACTGGTTGGACGATCGCTGCCTGTGAACTCATGGCTTAGTACCTAATCCTCGGGTCGATGAAGGTGTACGAAATGTCCACCAGGAGCGTGATGAGCAGGAACATCGCGGCGAACACCATCATGGTCCCAAGGACAAGCGTGTAGTCCTCGGCGAAGACCGCTTCGTAGGTGAGCAGGCCCATCCCCGGGATGGCGAAAATCTGTTCGGCAATCACCGCGCCGCCGAGCACCGTACCGAGCTGCAAACCGAGGACGGTGACCACTGCGATGAGCGATGTCCGGAGCACGTGGCGAAGGATGACGACGCGTTCGGCGAGGCCCTTCATCCGGGCGGTGCGCACGTGGTCGGAGTAGAGCGTCTCCAGCATCGATGAACGCACGATGCGGGCGATGTAGGCCGCGCTCGACACCGAAAGGATCATAGCCGGCCAGATGACGATCTTGAGGTTCTCTATGGGGTTGTCCCAAAGCGTGTAGTAGTTGGACGCTAAGCCCGGCGTCACCTGCCAATACTTTGCCGGTAAGGTCACCAGCAGGGTCGCCGTCCAGAAGCTTGGGACGGATATCCCCACGATTGTCACGAGTCTTAAGATGTAGTCGACCGACGAGTTCCGTTTGGCTGCCGACAGCACACCTACGGTGAGGCCAATGATCGCCGAGAGGGCGATCGTCAGGAGGCCGATCTCCGCGGTGTTGCCGATCCGGTCCTTGATCTGGCCGGTGACGGAGTGACGCGGGGGCTTCAACGCCTGCCCGAGGTCGCCACGGACTGCATCCCCGAGCCAATCCAAGTACTGGATGTACCAGGGGCGGTCCAAGCCAAGCGACCGTTCGAACTCTTCCGAGCGGGCGCCTGCTTCGTTGAAGCCGCCGCTGACGGCCAGGGCAGCGTTGCCTGGCCGAATGAAGAGCAGGATGAAGAGGAAGAACGACATCGCCAGCAGCATCAGCGGTACCGCGATGAGCCGGCGGATGATGTACGCACGCATGGTTTGGCACTCCTTGGAACGCTTCTCGGGGATGGCATCCCCAGGGGCCAAGCCCCGCGCGCCCCAAGAGAGTACGGGGCACCCGGAGCATCGGTTCTCTTCTGTTGCGAGTGGGCGCGACCCCTGACTCCCGCGAAAGGCCTCGCGACTTGGCGAGGCAAAAGCGCCCAGCCCCCCGCGACCCCTCCACCCATCCGTGACCGGATGGCGCCGTCAGCGTCCCACTCCCCGGCGGCTTCGCGCATTCTACGGCCAAACTCCGCACATTCAATGGGACTGGCTAGCCAGCCCGCCGAGAAGTTGCGGACCTATCGCTGGCCGGACAGGATCGGCGTTGATGACGCTCGAACCCGCGCTCTGGCATTGCCCGGCCTGCGGCCGGCCCTTCGCCCACACTGGGCAATCGCACACCTGCGTACCCGCCACGCTGCCATCGGTGGTGATGGCCACGTGGCCCGCGGCCCAACGCGAGTCGGCGGAGCGGGTGCTCGCGTTTCTCGCGAGCCTTGGGCCGGTGATCGCCGAGGGCGTGAGCGTCGGGGTCTTCATCCGGCGGCGGGGCAAGGTTGCGGAGCTCCGGCCCAAGGCGCGCTGGCTTTCGCTCGACCTCGTCCTCCCGCGGGATGCGCCGGCGCCCCAGGTCCAGCGCTTCATCCGGATGGGTGCTGGGCGCTCGCTCCAATCGATCCGCCTGGTAGACGTTTCCGAGGTCGACGAGGACGTCCAGGGCCTGTTGACGGAGGCCTATCTCGCGGCGGCCTAGCCGTGAAATGGGGTGACGCACCGGGGAGGCCGCGTGGTAGACTGCGCGCCAAACCCACGTAAAGGCCCAAGAATGAGCGCCAGGCGCCTTCTGTGGGCCAGGAGGAACGCATGAGAAGCGAAGTGCACCCGATCAGTGGTGCGACGTACGAAGAGCTGGGCGAGGGCCGCATCCGCGTGAGCAAGGGCGCCTCATTCGGCGTGTTCGACTGGGAGGGCCACCATTTCGACGGGGCCATCACGCATGCCGACCCCCACTTCCTGCAGTACGTCGGTGGGCCCACGCTCCCCGCGGGCATCGAGACCTACCAGGCAATGGCCGCGAGGACGGCGGCCAACTCGAAGGACGAGGCGCTCAACAGCTACGCCGGAGCCGTCCGCGACCCGCGGATGTCGGGCGTCGCCCGCATCCAGCGCCAGCAGCCGGTCGCGAAGTACGTGGGCGACCCTGGCCGGGACACGCCGAAGGGCAAGCGTTCCAAGGGCATCGCCTTCCACGAGCTCCTCGCCCACGACTCCCATCCGGAGCGCGTGCCCGACACGTTGAAGCTCGACTCCCCGATGCCGGGCGGCGTCACCAAGATCCCGACCGAGCGCTACTTCGCGAAGGAGTGGCACGACATCGAGGTTGAGAAGATCTGGAAACGCGTCTGGCAGTACGCTGCGATGGAGCAGGACATCCCCGAAGTCGGCGACTACATCGTCTACGACATCGCCCATCTCTCGTACATTGTCGTCCGTACCGGCGCGGACGAGTTCAAGGCGTTCAACAACGCCTGCCTGCATCGCGGCCGGCTCCTGCGCGAGTTCGATGGCAAGACGGCGACCGAGTTCCGCTGCGCGTTCCACGGCTGGTCGTGGGAGATCGACGGCCGCCTGCGCGAGATCCCGAGCGAGTGGGACTTCCCCGAAGTGCGCAAAGAAGTCAGTTCGCTGCGCGAAGTGAAGCTCGGCCGCTGGGGCGGATTCATCTTCATCAACCCGGACCCGGACGCGGAATCGCTCGAGAGCTTCCTCGGCGACCTCCCCGAGCACTACGCGCGGTTCGAGTTCGAAAAGCGCTACAAGCAGATGCACGTCGCCAAGATCATCAAGGCGAACTGGAAGGCGACCCAGGAAGCGTTCATGGAGGGCTACCACGTCCTCGCGACGCATCCACAGGCGCTGCTCCTCGGCGGCGACGGCGCAAACCACCAGTACGATGTCTTCGGCAATTGGTGCCGGGCCGTGACGACGAGCGCGGCCGTGAGCCCGCACCGCGGTGTCTACCCCAGCGATGAGGAAGTCTTCGACCTCCGCCGGACCGGCGCCGACATGGTGCGTGATTCGCTGCGCCCCATTTTGGGCGAAAAGGTCGACCGCTACTGCGACGCCGAACTCGTCGACGGCTACTACAACAACCTCTTCCCCAACTTCCATCCCTGGGGCGCGTTCAGCCGGATCGTCTACCGGTTCCGGCCGTATGGGGACGACCCGAACCGCAGCATCATGGAAGTGGCCTACTTGGTGCCCTGGCCGGAAGGCGAGCCGATGCCGCCCGCAGCGCCGATCCACTGGATCAGCGAGGACGAGGACTTCACGGTGGCGCCGGAGATGGGGCCGCTCGCCCGAGTCCTCAACCAGGACACCTACAACCTGCCGAAAATCCAAGCGGGGATGAAGGCGAAGGTGGAGCCGACCGTGTACTTGTCGGCCTACGCCGAAGGCAAGGTCCGCCACTTCCACTCCGTCTACGACCAGTGGGTGGGCCGCGAGTAGGCGTCCTCCCGCCAGACCAAAAGAAGGCCGGCCGCTTGGAAGAGCAGCCGGCCTCTTTCGTTTGCAGGCAAAGCTTGCGCTACTCCGTGGGGACGACCTCGTAGGGGAAGTCGAGCGCCGCGAGCGACTCGGTCTCCTGGAGCATCCAGACAACGCGGCCCGCTTCCCGTGCCGCGTCCACGTCTGAGAGCGTCTGCGCATACTTGATGATGCCGCCGCGGCCGTGCGCGTCCCACGAAATGATGAGGCGCTCGACCTCGTCGAGGACCTTCACCGGGACGGCTTTGCGAGGAAAGCGAAGCTCAGCGATCCGCGTCCAAGCGGCGGCAAGGCGTTCTTGGGGCCGGCGGGCGTCCGAACGGAGGTCGACTTCGACGGCCAGCCGGAGCCGCCGGATCGTCGGTTCAAGCTGCTTCGCGGTGTAGGGCACCTCAAGGCCTTCGGTATCGAAAGGCGGCGGGAGCCGAAAGCTCGGGTCGAACGGCATGGGCGGCCTTACTTCGCGCCGCGCTGGCGCGGGTCGAACCAGTCGCGCAGCGCGTCGCCGAGGAGGTTGAGGCCGAGCACGGTGAGCGTGATCGCGCCGCCGGCGAAGATGCTCATCAGGGGCTTCGAATCGACAAAGGTGCGGCTCGTGGCCACCATTTGGCCCCAGCTCGGCCCGGGGACCCCGAGGCCGAGGAAGGCGAGCCCGGACTCTGCAAGGATGTTGCCGCCGATCTGGATAGTGAAGACAACGAGCAGCGGGGCCGCGACGTTCGGAAGGACGTGGCGCACCATGATCCGCGGTGCGGAGGCGCCGACCGAGCGCGCCGCCTGGATGTAGACGTCGTTCCGAATCGCCAACACGGCCGACCGCACGAGCCGTGAGGCGCCAAAGATGCCGAGCACAGTGAGGGCGCTAATCGTCGTTGTCTTGCTCGGCTGCGAGGTCTGGAGCAGCAGCAGGAGGAAGAGGGTCCCCGGGATGGCGATAGCTGCGTCGACGAGCCGCTGGACGAGCAGGTCGAAGAGGCCGCCGACGTACCCCGAAACGATACCGATGGTCGCGCCGAGGATCGTTGCCAGCGCCGAGGCGGCGATGCCGACCTGCAGCGAGAGCCGCGCACCGAGGATGATCCGCGTCAACATGTCACGGCCCTTGTCGTCGGTGCCCAGCCAGTGGTCGGCGGAGGGCCCGGAGAGCCGGTCGAGCGTCGTCGGACTCAGCGCTTCGCGGTCAAAGCTGTTGATGTCGAACTTAGGGTTTGGGCGGTCGAAGGTCTGGTCTTTGTCATACGGGACGATCGCCGGGCCGATGACCGCGATCACGACGATGAACAACGTGATCGCCAAGCCGAAGGCGCCCACCTTCTTCTGCGTGCAAAAGCGCCGGAAGCTCTTCCAAAAGCGTGCAGGAAACGATCGGCTGTCGCTGCCCGATCGGCCAGTGAGCACCGGGGTCGCTGCTGCCTGACTCATGAGGAGGCCCCCCGGACGGTGATGCGCGGGTCAATCCAGAAGTAGCTCAGATCGACGATGAGGTTGATGGTGACCAAGCCCGTGGCGATGACCAACGCCTGGAGCTGGACCACGGGCACGTCGCGGACGAGGATCGCCCCAAGCAGCTTCTGGCCCATCCCAGGGATGTTGAACATTTGCTCGAGGATGATGCTGCCGCCGACGAGGCCGCCCATGAGGAAGCCGATCACGGTGACGACCGGGATCATCCCGTTCCGGAGGACGTGGCGTGTGACGATGGAGCGCTCACGCAGCCCTTTCGCCCACGCCGTCCGGACATAGTCCTGACGGAGGACATCGAGCAGCTGCGAGCGCAGGATGCGCATGAGCACGGCCCCGGACGCCACGCCACCGGCGAGCGAGGGGATGATGAAGAGCTGGATGCTCTCCATCGGGTCCTCCCAGAAGCCGGGAGGGTTGACGACGTTGAGGTTCCAGAGGTCGTTGCGGAGGACGAGGCCGGTCAGCAGCGACGCCGTCCAGAAGGACGGCGCCGCCAGACCGAGGATTGCGATGCTCCGGAAGACTCCGTCGATGACGGAGTCTTGCCGGATGGCCGAGATGATCCCGACGGGGAACGCGATCCCGACGGCGACCAGCAGGGACATTAGCCCGAGCTGGACGGTGTAGGGAAGCGCCTGGGTCATGACATCCCAGGCGGGCTTGCCCGTCTGAAACGAGTTCCCGAAGTCCCCAGACGCAATGTCCCGGAAGTACCGGACGTACTGGACGGGGATCGAGTCGTCCATGCCGAGGCGCTCGCGCACCGCTTGGAGCGCTGCGTCCTTGTCCTCCTTGGTCGTCCCGGCCCCTCCAGAGAAGAACTGGTTGGTGACCTGTTGGGCGGCGTAGTCGCCCGGGAGGATTCGGACAGCAAGGAAGACGAAGCTCGCCACCATCCAGACGACGACCAGATTGAGTAGCAGCCGCCGGATGATGTAGCCCGTCAACTTGGCTTCTGCCTCCCGCTGAAGGTCGGATCCTTTTGGTCGATGTACGAGTTCGCGTGCATCTGGCGTTCGTACGAGATGAACGTCGGCCCGACGCGCTTGAGGTATGGCCAATGGACGAACTGGACCACGCCGCCGACCATCTGGATGTGCCCGCCGCCACCATCCTTGAGGAGGAGGCGCTGGCCTTGCTTCATCAGGTCCTGGGCCTTCTTCAGGTCGAACTCCTGGAACGCCTTGGAGATGATGTCTTCCATCTCCGGCGTCGAGTAGTTCCAGAAGTTGATGAACGAGCCCTTCTGGTAGACCTGGGCGAAGCGGCCGCGCGGGTCCGGGGAGATCCACTGGTCCCAGCCACCGAGGTAGCCGACCGCGTTCTGGCCGGTGAGGTTGAAGTTGAGCAGGGTCGAGACCGGGATAACCTTGATCGAGAACTTGTCGGTCCCGAGGGCCTTGTTCATCATCGCTGGGAACCACTCCCGGATCGTCTGGTCCGGGTAGGTGTCGACGATGATGTACTCGAGGAACTTCGCGTCGAGGGCATCGGCGCCGGCGGCCTTCCAGAGGTCGCGCGCTTCTTTGAGGTCGGCGTCGCGACCAGCACCGGTCTTGTAGCCGGAAGCCTGGGCGAGCTCAGCCTGGGGAAGCGCCCATTCCGTGAACGGCCAGTTGATGCCCGGGTTCGGGCGGGCGAGGCCCTGGAACGCCTGCTTCGACAACAGGTCGCGGTCCGTGGCGATGAAGATCGCCTGGCGGATGCGCGGCTCGCTGAAGAACGGATTCTTCACGTTCGGGTGGTTGTAGTTATACGCGAGCTCGATGTTGTTGTTCGGGTTCGGGACCTGAAGGCGCTTCGCGTCCTTCTGCGCGCCGGCGACGGCGTCGGCCACGTCGTTCGGGAACGAAGCGATGTCGATCTGCTTCTGCTCGAAGGCGATGCGCCGCGGGTTCACGTCCGCGCCGAAGTCGGTCCAGAACATCTCATCGAAGAAGGCAACCGGCTCGCCGCCCTTCTTCTTGAAGTAGTCGGCGTTCCGGACGGCGTGCGAGCCCTTCGTCGGCTGGTAGCGGTCGAAGACGTAGGGCCCGGTGCCGATGATGTACTTGGGGTCGAGTTGGCCGAAGGTTGCAGCGCCTTCAATCTGCTCGACGTTTTCTTTCGCCTCGATGACGTTAAACTCGTCACACATCGTGGTGATCCACGTGGCGTCGGGCTTCTTCAACGTGAAGCGGACCGTCTTTTCGTCGACGTACTCGACCTTTTCGACGATGTTCTCGCCGTAGAGGTTGCCGTTGCGACCAAAGTTCTTGGCCTGTTCCCCGTTACCGAGCTTCTGCGTCCGCTGGCGTTCGATGTTCCACTTGATGTCGTCCATCGTCAGGGCGCGGCCGCTCACCGGCGCCTTGTTGTGGAACTTCGCGCCCTGCTTCAGCGTGAAGGTGAAGGTGCGGTTGTCGGGCTGCTCGATCTTTTCGACGAGGTCGCCCTTGAAGACGCCCTTCTCGACGTCGTCCCATGCGACAAGGCTGTTGTAAGCCATGCCCATCATGGCGATGGAGCCGCGATAGAGCTCGCGGTGCATGTCCATCGTCGTGCCGGCGAACGCGCCCTGGGCGCTGTAGTAGCTGCCATCGGTGGCGCGACCGGTCGCCGCCGCGGTCGTCGCGGCGGCGGTGCCCGATGCGGCGGCCGTGGCCGAGGCCGTGCTCGTGCCCGCCGGCGCGGTCGTGGCCGACGGCTCTTGGTCGTCGTCGTCGCCGCAGCCTACGGCAGCCCAGGCGCCTGCGCCTGCCGTGCCGACGGCTGCGGAGCGAAGGAGGGTGCGCCGGCCAAGGCGCTTCCTCGTCCAGTAGTTTTCCGCCATGCGTCTCCTCACTTTCCCCTGCGGGCCCGGGCACGCGTTGCCCAAGGGCCAACCGGCGGGAGCATAGGTCGCGGTCGCGGACGCTGTCAATCGGTGATCAGGCGCGCAGATTATGAACGCGTCAAGCCCGAACGCGTCCAATTCTCACGGCCATCGCACCCATGTGCCCGGTTTCGACACCATGCCGCGGAGCACGTCCGGCGGGGCGCGCCTCAGCGCCTCGAACGCCTCGGCGTGCAACATCCCCTTGCGCGCCGTGGCGGCGATTTCATCGCGGCGCTTCGTCCAGGGTCCGCGATTCTCCTGCGCCTTCACGTAGCGCGCAGGCACCTTCTGGCCGAGCAGCAAGATGTCGTACGCGA